>JAOPYL010000054.1 GCA_025964625.1 Actinoallomurus sp.
CGTCCGCACGGCGCGGCGCTCAGGCCGCACCGGCCCGGCGGGCGCGCTCGACGACCGGGCCGATCACCTCGGCCACCGCGTCGACGTCGGCCTCGACCGACGTGTGCCCCAGGGAGAAGCGCAGCGAGCCGCGCGCCCTGGCCAGGTCGGCGCCCATCGCGAGCAGCACGTGGCTGGGCTCGGCCACCCCGGCCGAACACGCCGAACCGGTGGAGCACTCGACGCCGCGGGCGTCGAGCAGCATCAGCAGCGCGTCGCCCTCGCAGCCGGGGAAGGAGAAGTGCGCGTTGCCGGGCAGACGTTCGCCGGGATGGCCGTTGAGCACGGCGCCGGGCACGGTCTCGCGGACGCGGTCGATGAGGGCGTCGCGGAGCCGCGCGAGTCGCTCGGCCTCCTCGGCGCGGCGCGACACGGCGGCGCCGACCGCGGCGGCGAAACCCGCGATCGCCGGTGCGTCGAGCGTGCCGGAGCGCACGTCGCGTTCCTGACCGCCGCCGTGCAGGACGGGCACCGGGTCGAGGCCCTTGGCGAGCAGCAGCGCGCCGACCCCGACCGGCCCGCCGATCTTGTGCCCGGTGATGGTCATCGCGTCCGCCGCGAAGCTGATCGGCAGCTGCGCGGCCGCCTGCACCGCGTCGGTGTGGAACGGAATGCCGTGCTCGTGGGCGATCGCGGCCAGGTCGGCGACCGGCTGGACCGTACCGACCTCGTTGTTGACCCACATCACGCTGACGAGGGCGACGGAGGCCGGGTCGCGCTCGATGGCGGCGCGCAGCGTCTCGGGCAGGATCCGGCCGTACTCGTCGACGGCGAGCAGTTCGACCTGGGCGCCCTCGCGCTCGGCCAGCCACTGCGCGGAGTCGAGGACGGCGTGGTGCTCGATCGCGCTGACGAGCACGCGCGTCCTGGCCGGGTCGGCGCTGCGACGCGCCCAGAAGGTGCCCTTAAGCGCCAGATTGTCGGCTTCGGTGCCACCGCTGGTGAAGACCACCTCGCTGGGCCTGGCGCCCATCGTCTGGGCAATGATCTCACGCGACTCTTCGACGACGCGCCGCGCCCGGCGGCCGGAGGCGTGCAGCGACGACGGATTGCCGACGCGCGCCAGCTCCGCGGTCATCGCCTCGATCGCCTCGGGCAGCATCGGCGTGGTCGCCGCATGATCCAGGTACACCATGGCGGCCTCAGCCTATCCGCGCCGTCAGCGTATGGCGACGGCGCGGCCCGTCGCGCCGGCGGCCGGAGTGTCAGGCCGCCGTCGCAGGGGATGACGGTTCCGATGACGTACACGGCGCGCGGCTGTCCGAGCTTGACGAGCTGTACCGTCCGGACGGTATAGTCGGTCTCGCCATGAAACGAGAAGCCCTCCTCGACGCCGCCGAGGCTCTGCTCTGCGAGCAGGGCACCCAGGCGCTCACCCTGTCCGCGGTCGCCGACCGCGCCGGGGTCAGCAAGGGCGGGCTGCTCTACCACTTCCCCACCAAGGAAGCCTTGGTCAGAGGTCTCGTCGAGCGACTCGTCGAGGAGTTCGACGCGCTGATCGCCTCCTACGAAACCGGCGGCCCGGGTGCGTACACCCGCGCCTTCGTGGAGGCGAACTTCGCGGTGGTGATGGACCGCGACCAATCCCGCCTCCTGCGACGATGGGCGACGGTGAGCGCGGCCGCGGCCGATCCGGGGCTCCTCGCCCAGGTCCGCGAGGCCATGCACCGCTGGCACCAACTCGATCCCGCCGATGATCCCGATCCGGTCGCCGCGCAGATCGCGCGGCTGGCCGCCGAGGGGCTCTGGGAGGTCGCCATGCACGACCCGGGCCTCTACGACGAAACGCAGCTGGAAGTGCTGCGCGGACGGCTGCTCGACCAGCTCTAGCCGCAACCGACGAAACGACGAGCCGGCGCCCATCGGGTGCCGGTCGTTCCGTGCGCAATCAGAAAGAGGTGAAAATCATGACGTCTCGCGTTCTTACCCGGGCGCGCCTGGGCACCGTTCTCACGTTCGCCCTGGCCGGCATGCTCTGCGGAATCTGGGTGTCACGGACGCCGGCGCTCGCGGCGAAGTTCGGACTGAGCGACAGCCATGTCGGCCTCGCCATCCTCGTCTGGGGGATCGGCGCCATCATCGCGATGCAGGGGCTGCGAGGCGTCATCGCGAGGGTCGGCAGCCGGGGGGTACTGCGGGTCGCCGCGCCGCTGACGGCGGTGAGCCTGGCACTGGTCGCACTCGCCCCCGACTGGCCGCTGCTCCTCGTCGCCGTGGCCCTGTTCGGCATGGCGTTCGGCCTGACCGACATCGGAATGAACGCGCACGGCAGCGCCGTGGAACGTTCCTACGGCCGGCCGGTCATGAACGGGATGCACGCCGGCTGGTGCGCCGGCGCCATATCCGGCGGACTGCTCGGCGCGCTCAACGCCTCGGCCGGGATGTCCTTCGGCCAGACGCTCCTCGGCGGATCCGTCGTCTCGCTGCCCGCGGCGCTGGCGCTCGGGCGCACCTACCTCCCCGACGAGACGACGTCCGCGCCCGCCGGGACGGGCCGGACACGGCTGCCGCTCGTGGTCTACCTCGTCGGCGCGCTGGCCTTCGCGGCGTTCATGATGGAAGGCTCGATCGCGGACTGGAGCGGGCTCTATCTCGACCGCGAACTCGGCGCCGCCGAGGCGGTCGCCGCCCTCGGCTACCCGCTGTTCGAGGCCGCCATGCTGACGGGACGGCTCGTCGGCGACCGGCTGCGTACGCGAGTCGGCACCCGCCGGATGCTGACGTACGCGGGTCTCGGCACGGCCGCGGCGGTGTCGCTCGTCGTCCTCGCACCCGCGACACCCTTCGCGCTGGCCGGGTTCTGGTTCGCCGGGCTGGCGATCTGCACGGTGATCCCGACCACGATCTCGGTAGCCGGCACCATCGTGCCCGGACGCTCCGCCGGCGCGGTGACCCAGGTCGGCGCGATGGGCTACGGCGGCCTCGTGCTCGGCCCGGTCGTGATCGGCTTCCTCGCGGACGTGTCCTCGTTGCGCGTCGGACTCGGCGTCGCGATCGTGCTCGGCCTGGTCATCGCCGCCGGCGTCCGGTATGTGCCGATGCGGCGTCTCGCGGCCGTCGCCGAGGAGCCCGAGATCGACCGCGAGGCGGTGAGCCTCGCCGCCTGATGCCAGGCACCGCCTCGCCCGCGCCACTGGCGCTGACACGAGAGCGCCCCGGCGGATCACCGCCGGGGCGCCTTCGCGAGTGCGCTACTTGCGCTTGTTGATCTCTTCGGTGAGCTGCGGGGCCACCTGGAACAGGTCCCCCACGACTCCGTAGTCGACCAGCTCGAAGATCGGCGCCTCGGAGTCCTTGTTGATGGCGACGATCGTCTTGGAGGTCTGCATGCCGGCCCGGTGCTGGATGGCGCCGGAGATGCCGACCGCGATGTACAGCTGCGGCGACACCGTCTTGCCGGTCTGGCCGACCTGGAAGCTGTGCGGGTACCAGCCGGCGTCGGTGGCGGCGCGCGAGGCGCCGACCGCCGCGCCGAGCGAGTCGGCCAGCCCCTCAATGACCTTGAAGTTGTCGGCGCCGCCGACACCGCGGCCACCGGAGACCACGATCGCGGCCTCGGTGAGCTGGGGCCGCTCGCCCTTCTCCTGCACGACCTTCTCGACGACCTTGGTGCCCTTGGCCGCGTCGGACAGGCTGACCGACACCTGCTCCTCGGCCGGCGTGGACGGGGACGCCTCGGGCGCGGTCGAGTTCGGCCGCACCGCGATGATCGGCGTGCCCTTCGACACCTTGGCGTGCGACACGATCGCGCCACCGAAGATCGAGTGCTCGGCGACGAATCCGTCGGCGACGTCGACCACGTCGGTGAGGACGCCGGACTCGGTCTTGACCGCGAGCCGTCCCGCGATCTCCTTGCCCTCACCGGTCGCGGGCAGGAGCACCGCGGCGGGCGACTTCTCCGACACGAGCTGTGCCAGCAGCTCCGCCTTCGGCGCCACGACGTAGGAGGTCAGCTCCTCGTCGGCGGCGACGTACACCTTGGCGGCGCCGTACTCGGCCAGCTTGTCCTTGGCACCTTCGTAGCCCGGTCCGATCCAGACCGCCGCGGCATCACCGTGGCGGCGGGCCAGCGTCAGCAGCTCGAAGGTGACCTTCTTGACCTCTCCGTCGACGTGGTCGACGAGGACGAGAATCTCAGCCATTCCCCCGCCTCTCAGATGAACTTCTTGGACGCGAGGAACTCGGCGGCCTTCGCGCCGCCGTCGCCCTCGTCCTTGACGATCTGGCCCTTCTCACGCGGCGGCGCGTCGGCGAAGTCGACGACCTCGGTGGAGGCTCCGGCGAGCCCCACCTTGGCGGCGTCGATCTCGGCGTCGGCGACGGCGAGCTTCTCGACCGGCTTCTTCTTCGCCGCCATGATCCCCTTGAACGAGGGGTAGCGAGGCTCGTTGATCTTCTCGACGACGCTCACGACCGCGGGCAGGGTCGCCTCGACCCGGTCGAAACCGTAGTCGGTCAGCCGCTGGGCCTTGAGCGAGGTGCCGTCGATCTCGACCTTGTTGGCGAGCGTCACCTGGGGAACGCCGAGCCGTTCGGACAGCATCGCGGCGAGCACGCCCATACGGGCGTCCGTGGACTCCGAGCCCAGGATCACCAGATCGAACCCGATCTTCTTCAGCACCTGCGCGATGGCGTACGACGTCGACAGGCCATCCGAACCGTGCAGGGCCTCATCCGTCACGTGGACGGCCTTGTCGGCGCCCATGGCGAGGGCCTTGCGGATCGAGTCGGCGGCCTTGTCCGGACCCATGGTCAGGACGGTCACCTCGCCGCCGTGCGCCTCCTTGATCGTCAGCGCCTCCTCGACCGCGTACTCGTCGAGTTCGTTGATGACACCGTCGACGGCCTCACGATCGAGGGTCTTGTCGTCGGACTTCAGCTTGCGTTCGGTCGCCGTGTCGGGGACCTGCTTCACGCAGACGACAATGTTCACTTCGTGTCCGCCCTCCCTGCACACTCCATTTACACGCGCCTCCGGCACGACAGGCGCCGCCCAGTGCGGGTCGGCGCGGGGTGATGCGTTCGCACCATAAGCCTGCCAAACACCCGAAGCCCATTCGGCTTCGGGGCCGCCGACAGGCGTACGGCCCGATGTTACCCGCGGGTAGGCACGGTGCAAACTCGGCCGGTGCCTGATCAGCACGGCCGTCCGGCCCGGGAACCGCAGGTGATCACGGCGTCACCAGCGGCCACCAGGCCGGAAACGCGACTCCGGCCACGGCCAGCGCCAGGACCCCGGCCGCGAGGACGGAGACGCCGAGGCGGGCCGCGCGGCGTTCGGTGGCGTACCAGGCGCGCACCACCCCGGCCGCGACGGCCAGCACGCCGAGGGGCAGCGCCAGGCCGCGGGCGTGCGGGGTGACGTACCGCGTGGCCGCCAGCACCGCCGAGTAGCCGGCGACGAGCGCCAGGAGGAGGACGGTCAGCCGGAGGACCGTCTGCATCGGAACCGTGATCAACGCGGCGAGCCCCGCGCCCAGGCGCGCCAGCCGGCCGCCCCGCGACGCCGCCATCCGCCGCGACGCCCGGGCCAGGGCGTCCCAGGCGTACACGCCGGCGCAGATCGACACGGTCACCGCGAGGGCGACGGCCGGCACGGCGTAACAGGCCGCCGGGGCACCCAGAAGCGCGCAGGCCTCCACGACGGCCGTGCGTCTCGGACGCGGGGGATCCTCCGGCACGGGAGCCGCCTCCGGTGGTCTCACCGGCCGCCGCTGACCGCCGCGGGAGTCCGCGGCCGCCCGGCTGTTCACCGCCCGCGGGGGCGGTGGCGGCCGG
>JAOPYL010000058.1 GCA_025964625.1 Actinoallomurus sp.
AGCGCGGCCGCGTGGTCGAACCAGAGCGCCGCCTCGGCGTGCTGGTCGTCCTCGGCGCAGCGGTTGCCGGCTCCCACCGCGGCCTCGACCAGCTCGTTCCGTGAGACGAGCGGTCCGGCGGCCATCAGGTGCCGGGCGATGCCGACGGGGTGGCGGTGCGGCAGTTCGGCCAGCGCGCGCGCCGTCGCTGCGTGCAGGACCTGACGGCGTGCGGGGGTGAGATCGTGCAACACCAGCTCACGAGCGAGATCGGGCATGAGGTACCGGCCCGGACCGCCGGCCGTACCCTCCTCCCAGTTCAGCACCCGGGCGATGACGGCCGCGTCGATGAGCGACAGCAGCTCCTCGCGCGTGATGGTCCGGATCTGCAGGAGTAGCTCGGGGTCGAGCTCCCCGCCGGTCACGGCGATTGCCTCCAGCATTCTCAGCACGCGTTCGTTCAGCAGGTCCAGCCGCGCCCGCAGCACCCGGCTGACCGACGCGGGAAGCTGCGCGCCGGGCCCGGTGCGCTTGTCGCTGGGCAGCTTCATGATCTCGGTGATGAGGAACGGGTTGCCCTCGCCGCGCCGGTGCAACGCCACCGCCTCGGGCTGGTGGAGTTCGCTGCCGGAAAGGCCCGGCGTGAACGGGCTGGAGTGACCTACCAGCAGCTCGTGGACGTCCTCCACGCTGAGCGGGTGCAGTGGCAGCAGGACGGCGTGGCTCTGCCGGACGAGCAGCGCCAGAAGCTCCCGCAGGCCGACGTCGTTGGTGTCCTGCGTGGTACACACCACCACCAGGGGTACGTCGCGGAACAACGTGGCATACATGCCGAGGATGCGCCGAAAGCGACGACCGGCACGGTGCAGGTCCTCGATCAGGCAGACGGTGGGCTGCCCGGCCAGCCGTTCCGCCAGCTCGCGAGCGATCGCCTCGGGCCGTCCATCCATGGGGATCTGCGGACACAAGGCCGACAGCAGCTGACCGAGCGGGTGAAACCCGTCCTCATCCGTATCGTCGTCTGATCTGAGCTCATTGCCGCAACGAACCCATACGACTCTGAACTCGGCGTCCGTGGCGTGAGACGCGAACTCCTCGGCGAGCCGGGATTTGCCGATGCCGGCCTCCCCGGACAACACGGCCCAGTGGGTACGACCGTGAGCCGCGTCGTAGAGGAGTTCATCGAGTCTGCCCAGCTCATCCGCGCGGCCGACGAGTGGCCGTCCGCCTGCCGGCCGCGCCGGGGACACGACGGGGGAGGCATGGGGAAGGAAGGGCGCCAGAGCGGACATGTCCTGACGGAGGACGGCCAGGTGGACACCGCTCAGCTCGGGGCCGGGGGCGGCACCGAGTTCTTCGGCGAGCAACGCGCGGATCGCCTCGTAGTGCCGCAGGGCCTCCGCGGGTCTGCCGGCGAGGTAGAGGGCGCGCATCAGCAACGCCCACGCCGCCTCGCGCAGCGGAGACCGTGTGGTGAGCTCCTCGGCGATGAGGGCCGCCTTGTCCTGTTCGCCGTCCTGGAGGAGGACGGTGGCGTGCAACTCTCCGGCGGCCATCCGGATCTCCTCGAGCCGGGAGATCTCGCGGGCGGCGAACGCGTAGTGGGTGGCGTCGGCGAGAGCATCCCCGCGCCACAGGCTCAGGCCGTGCTCGATCTCACGGCGGGCCTCCACGAGCCGTCCGCGGCCCAGCAGGTCCCGGGTGCGGTGGACGGCGTCCTCGAAGCGCGTGGCGTCACGAGTGGGGGGAGGTGCGTTGAGGGAGTATCCGGTCGGCCCGCTGACCAGCACCGTTCCCTGGCCGCGTCGCGCACGACGCGGTTCCAGTACGGCGCGCAGCCTGCTGATGTGGGCGTGGATGGAGGAGATGGCGCCGGCGGGCGGATGTCCTTCCCACAGGTCATCGCACAGACGATCCGCTGATACCGGATGACCTCCCTCGACGAGGAGTCGTGCGAGGAGCACCCGGCGCTTGGGCGGGCCCAGGTCCAGTCGAACATCACCGGACCACGCCTCCAGCGGACCCAGCATGCCGAACCTGACCGCGTGGTCGCTCAATCGCTCACCTCCCGCAGCCTGGGTGCGACGCCGTGGGTCGTGTGCTGCCGGCTGTGGAAGGCGCCGATACCCGTCGATGTCGTTCGACCAGCGTGCCCGGCTTGACTGTTCAGATGACAGATCAATAAGTGATCACTTTTCGGTCCTTCCGGTGTCGCCGGTACGGTGACCCGGGTTCGGGTGAGATGGGCTGTTCACCCGAATGCTCAGCAGAGGTGCGGCGGTTGCCTTAGCGTACTAATGATCAAGGGAGGGAGTGCGGAGCGTGGGACCGGCCCGGCTCGCTCAACCCGTATGGCCAATGATGATCGGCGAAGATTCACCAGCTTGGGCGAGCGCCTCCGAGCGGCGCGCCACAGAACCTTCGTCGGGAGGTCCGCGGAGCTGGACCTGTTCCGTTCGGCGCTGGACGGCGCGGACTCCTTCGCGGTGCTGTTCCTGGCGGGTGCCGGCGGGGTCGGCAAGTCGGCGCTGCTGCGGCGCTTCGCCGAGGAGGCCGGTGCGGCCGGGCGGACCGTCGTCGAGATCGACGGGCACACGGGTTCGCTCACCCGGGAGGCGTTCGAGGCCGAAGCGGCCAAGATGTTCACCCACCATCGTGCGGTGCTGCTGGTCGACAACTTCGAGGCGTACCAGCCGCTCGAAGGCTGGCTGTGGGACCGGTTCCTGCCCCGGCTGCCCGCGGGTTCACTGGTGGTCATCGCGGGTCGGCAGCCGCCCGGCGCGACGTGGTCGTCGGATGCCGGCTGGGAGGACGTCCTGCGGGTGACCTTCCTGGGCGACCTTCCGCACGAGGACGCGGTCGCCCTGTTGACGGCGCGCGGTGTGCGGGCCGCACTCCATCCGGCGTTGGTGGCCTTCGCGGGTGGTCATCCGCTGGCTCTCTCCCTGGCCGCGGCGGCGGCCAGGGACGGTACCGGCGAGAACGCCGAGTGGAAACCGACCCAGGACGTGATCGCGGCGCTGCTGTCGCAGTTGGTCGGTCAGGTGCCGTCGCCCGTCCACCGGCGGGCTCTGGAGGTCTGCGCCCACGTCAAGACGACCACGGAGGGACTGCTGCGCGCCGTTCTGCCGGAGGCCGGCGCGGACTCCCTGTTCGACTGGCTGCGGCGACTGCCGTTCATCGAACCGGCCAACATGGGCATCCGGCCGCACGACGTGGTCCGCGCGGCGCTGGACAGGGATCTCTCATGGCGTGACCCGCAGCAGTACGAAGACATGCATCGCAGGCTCCTCCGCCACTTCTTCGGGGAAGCGCGGGCCGCCTCCGACTCCGCGACCCTCGGCCAGACCGAGGCGCTCATGTACCTCCTCTGGCACGGTTGGGGCTCGTTCAGCGAGCACGCTGAGCACGACGTCGACGAGGACGTTCTCAGGGCCGGCGATCCGAAGATGATTCTCGACATCACGGCCGAGAACGCGAACGACGAGACGGCGGTCATCGTCGATTTCTGGTTGGAACGAAATCCCGGAGCGTTCGTCGTCTACCGGAGTACCGATTCTGGGGAACCGGTCGGCTTCCTGGTGTCGCTTCGGCTCACCGAGCCCCAGGAGGAGGAGAACGCCGTTGATCCCGTCGTGGCGGAGGCATGGGCACACGTCCGCCGGACGAGTCCGCTCCGGGACGGAGAGCATCTCGCGATCACGCGGATCATGCTCGCTCGTGGCACATTTCCATCGCCGATCGGGGATCTGATCACCACGAGGGTCGTGGCCGACGCGATCCGGTCCGATCGCGTGGCCTGGACCTGCGTCGTGCTCCAGGACCCCGGGGCATGGCAACGGTTCCCTTTCTTCGCCGAGCAGGATCCGCTGATGGTGCCCATCGGTGATCGGTCCTTCGGCGTGTTCTGCAGGAACTGGCAGGAGACGCGACTGGAGACCTGGTTCGAACAGCTGAAACCGCACGGGACGCCCGCTTCGCGGAGAGTGCCGCGCCAGCGGTCCGTACGGAAGTTCGCGGTGTTGTCGCGGGCGGAGTTCGACGCGGCGGTCCGCGGTGCGT
>JAOPYL010000141.1 GCA_025964625.1 Actinoallomurus sp.
GGCGGACGTGGGCTGAAGACGAAACCGCATCCGAACACGCTAACGACCACCACCGACATTTCCAGGAGGGAGCGGCGTTTCCTCCCCGGCCTGAAGACCGGGGTCTCCACACCGCGCATCTGATGAACGGTCATCTCGCCTTCTTCGGGACACCGGACACCGCGTGCGCGTACTTCCAGACGGACCACATCGAGGAGGTCTACGAACGTCTCGCCGACGAGGACACCCCGCAGGAGTGGGCGCGCCGGTTCGAACGGAGCCGCGGCGCCGCGGAGGAGGTCTCCCCCACTCCGGGCGGCGCGGCCGGTGCGGCCGGAGAGAGCCGTCCGCGCATGCGCGGCCTGCGGCAGTGGAGTGTGCTGACCCGTCGAAACATCGACATCCTCACCCGCGACCGGCTGACACTGGCGATCCTCGCGGGGTCGCCGGTGATGGTCCTGCTGATGTTCGCGGTGCTGTTCCGGCCGCACGCGTTCTCGTACGCCCACCCGAGTCCGGGGGCCACGGTGATGATCCTGTTCTGGCTCGCGTTCGGCGGCTTCTTCTTCGGGCTGACGTACGGACTGCTGCAGATCTGCACGGAGATCGCGATCCTGCGGCGTGAGCGCCTCGCCGGCTTGGGGATCACCCCGTACGTCGCCGCGAAGGCAGGCGTCCTCCTGCCGCTGCTCGCGGTGGCGGACGCGCTGATGCTCGTGGTCCTGCGGGCACTGGACCGGCTGCCGCCCGCGGACGGGGCCACCTACGGAGCGCTGTTCGTGACGCTGCTGCTCGCGTCGTACGGGACCACCTTCTCCCGGCCGGTCGCCGTCGACTGGGCGATCCTCGCCGGTTTCACGGCGCTGTTCCTCGTGCTCACCTACGTGGTGCTGGCACGGGGCAGCCGCCCCGGACGTCAGCAGCGCTCTCTGATCTTCAGGCCTTCGTAGGACGGGAGACGGTCCCGGTAGGCATCCTCCGCGAACCGGAGGAACCGTTCGACGTCGGCGAGGTTGGACGCGAGCCCGACCGATACGCGGATGGCCCCGCCGCTGGGCAGGCCGAAAATCCTGAGGTAGTCCTCGTACGAGGCCACCTCCTGACCGGCCGACCCGACGAGGGCATCCTTGTCGATGACGAAGGCCGCCTCAGCCGCCCCTGGATTGCAGAAGCACCCCGTCCTGACCGAGATGCCCAGCGCGCTGCTGTCACGGGCCACGGCGCGCTCGTCGACGATCTCGCCGTTCGGATCGCGGAAGTTCAACGTCACAGTCCCCCCGCGGTCGGCGGTGCCGGGCGGGCCGTAGATCTCGACCATCGGGCGGCCGTTCGTGTGCCGCAGCCCCTGGAGGCGGTCGAGCAACCAGCCGGTGAGACAGGTGACGCGCCGATGGATCAGGTCGACGCCGATGTGCTCCACCCAGTCGATGCCGATCGCGACGTCCGGAATAGCGAGGAAGTTGAGAGTGCCGTCCTCGAACGCGGTCTCGTCGTCGGCAAGGACGTACCAGCCGCCCTGGGCACTCGCCGCCTGGATCGTTCCACCGGCGAACCAGGGGCGCCGCAGCCGGGCGAGGGCCTCGCGGCGGGCGATCAGGCAGCCGACCCCGGTCGGGTAGCCGAACACCTTGTACCAGCTCACCGGGACGAAGTCGGGGTGCGCCGCGCTGAGGTCGAGCCTGTTGGTGGGGACATAGGCGGCCGCGTCGAGCAGCACGTCGTAGCCGTTCTCATGCGCCACGTCGATCCAGCTCAGCGGGTGCTGGACCCCGGTGAAGTTGCTCTGGGCCGGGAACGCGAACAGCCCCCGCCCCCCGGACAGCGCCACCCGCACGTCGTCCTCGCCCGCCCGCAACTCGGGCCCGTGCACCGGAACGTATTCGATGTCGGCCCCGTGACCCCGCGCGAACTCCCGGATCCCGTTGACCGAATTGTGGTTGTCCAGTGTGAGGACCAAGCGAGATTCCCGATCGAAGCGGTATGACTCACCGACCAGCCGGCACGCACCGGTGGCGTTCGCCGTGAAGATCACGGCGTACTCCTCCGGGGACGCGTTGAAGAAGGCGAGTACTTTCGCGCGGGTCCGCTCGACGAGCCCGGTCGCCATTTCGGACGTCGGATTCGCCGAATGAGGGTTACCGAAACAACTGCCGCGCAGCCGGACCGCGTGGGCCGATATCTGCCCGTCCGCCGGCAGGCCAGCCCCGCCATAGTCAAGATAGATGTGGGCGCCCGCGTCCAGGTAGGCGTAGTCGGTCGCGCGCAGCTCGTCGATTCGCCGTGTCAGCAAGTAGTCAGGATATCTGGTCAGAAAAACGCTCTCCAACCCATCTTCCGTAATCTTTCCGGCCCACACACTTGTCGCATCCCCCGGTTTCACGCCATGCCCCAAGATGCTCATGCCTCCTGCTTCCAACCCCGTTACCGAACACGTGCGTACCTCACGATTAAAGCCCTCCGATTGACCTCAAACAAGGCATGTACGGTGGGATTCTCCTTATGCCCTGCATATTGTGAGATAGCCCGACCAGCGCGCCTGGCTCCATAGCGGAAATTCGTCGTACGGGAGACAGGGGTATGTCGATCGCGGCCCCGGACGCGGCGACCACCTACACGGCCACCTACGGACCACGGTGTACTCCACGACACGCGGAGACGGTGGCACAGACGACATCACCCTCACGCCTCGCACTGCCCGCTACCTGCGGGTGTACGGTTCGGCACGCGGTACGACGGGGGGGTGTTCGTGGTGGGAGCTGGAAGCCTGCGACGGCTAGTGTCGAAGTCATGGGAAGCGTAATCGGTGTAACAGGACTTGCCGTCATGGGTCAGAACCTGGCGCGGAACATCGCACGCCATGGGTTCCCCGTGGCGGTCCACAATCGGAGCGAGAGCCGGACCAAGCAGCTGATCGAACGCTACGGGGACGAAGGCGACTTCACGCCGGCGTACTCCCTCGAAGAGTTCGTCGGCGCGCTCGACCGGCCACGCCGGATCCTGATCATGGTGAAGGCCGGTCCGCCCGTCGACGCCGTGATCGACGAGCTGGTGCCGTTGCTCGAGGCGGGCGACATCATCATGGACGGCGGCAACTCGCACTTCGAGGACACCCGGCGGCGCGGCGCCGCGCTGGCGGAGCGCGGCATCCACTTCCTCGGCGTCGGCATCTCGGGCGGCGAGGAGGGGGCGCTGCACGGTCCGAGCATGATGCCCGGCGGGCCCCGCGAGGCGTACGACGCGGTCGCGCCGATCCTGACGACGATCGCGGCGCAGGTCGACGGCACGCCCTGCTGCGCGTACATCGGCCCGGACGGCGCCGGCCACTACGTGAAGATGGCGCACAACGGCATCGAGTACGCCGACATGCAGCTCATCGCGGAGGCGTACGACCTGCTGACCCACACGGCGGGGCTGAGCGCGCCGGAGATCGCCCGGGTCTTCGAGCAGTGGAACGAGGGCGACCTCGAGTCCTTCCTCATCGAGATCACGTCGAAGGTCCTCGCGCACATCGACGCGGAGACGGGCCGGCCGCTCGTGGAGGTGGTTCTCGACCAGGCCGAGCAGAAGGGCACCGGCCGCTGGACCGCCCAGTCCGCGCTGGAGCTCGGCGTCCCGCTCACGGCGATCACCGAGGCCGTGTACGCGCGGGCGCTGTCGGCCCGCAAGGAACAGCGGGTCGAGGCGTCGAAGATCCTGCCGGGCCCGCCGAGCACCGCGGCCGGAGCGGACGTCGTCGACGCGGTCCGCGACGCGCTGTACGCCTCCAAGGTGATCGCCTACGCGCAGGGGTTCGAACAGATCAACGCGGCCTCCGACGAGTACGGATGGGGTGTCGATCCGGGGACTCTCGCGACCATCTGGCGCGGCGGCTGCATCATCCGCGCCCGCTTCCTCGACCGCATCAAGGATGCCTTCCAACGCGATCCCGACCTGGCGAACCTCCTGCTGGACACCTACTTCCGCGACGCGATCGCCGGCGGCCAGGACGCGTGGCGGATGGTGGTTCGCACCGCCGTGGAACTGGGCGTCCCCACGCCGGCCTTCTCTTCGGCGCTGGCGTACTACGACGGCTTCCGCCGCGAGCGGCTGCCGGCGTCGGTGATCCAGGCGCTCCGCGACTACTTCGGCGCGCACACCTACCGCCGCGTCGACCGGCCGGGCGACTACCACACGCTCTGGTCCGAGGACGGCCGCGAGATCCGTGTCGACGCGGCGGAATGACGGTTGCCCTCACCCCGCCGGAGCGGGGTGAGGGCCACTCCCGCTTCCACACCCGATCGTCTCGAAGACGCGGGCCGACGGGCTCGGCCTCCAGCGCCGGCACGCCGAACACGAGCTGGCGCACCCGCCACAGCGGCTCACCGCCGCGCGGACCTCGCGGTCAGCGCTCCGTGTACGAAGCCAGCCCGCGAACCATGAGCTCCACCCCGAACTCCAGACGGTCCTCGCCGTCGCCCGATATCAGCGGCCCCACCATCGAGGTGATCGTGGGAAATCGGTCGGGCGGCAGGGCGGAGTAGTAGGCACGGACCTGGGCGAGGTGGTCCTGCGTGCCCTCCGGCGTGCGTCGGCCGCGCTCCCGGTGCAGCGACTCATCGAACGCGTCGGCGAGCACATAGAGGGACAGCCGGTCCAGGAACCACGCCGCGGGCTGGTCGGGTACGCCGCCGGCACGCAGGATCGCCAGCGTGGCCTCGCCGAAGCGCAGGGAGTTCGGCCCGACCGGGATGTTGGCGAGCGCGGCCCGCGCGATTCCCGGATGACGGGTCCAGACACCGTACGCCGCCCGGGCGGACTCCATGATCTGTTCCTGCCATCGCCCTGGCTCCGGCGCGGGGACCTCGATCTCGCCGACGACCCGGTCGACCAACAGCTCCAGGAGTTCGTCCTTGTTCGCGACGTGCGCGTACAGCGATGCCGGGCCGGTGCGCAACTCCAGCGCGACGCGGCGCATGCTGAGCGCGTCCAGACCCTCCGCGTCGAGGATCCGCATCGCGGTGTCGACGATCAGTTCCTGGCTGAGTGGCCGGCGCTGCCGCGCGTCCTTTCGGGGACGCCGCCACGGTGGGGGCGGGATCTCGGTGGTCCCGGTCATGGCACACTCCTTATCCGAACAGCGCACCTTTTTCGAACAGTGTTCGCCGGAGGGGCCTGCCGGGCGGACCGCGCGATCACGCCGGAGAGTGTCCCGGCGTGATCGCGCGATACCCGGTCAAGCCTGCGGGAGCACCTCGCTCGCCAGCAGCTCGAGATGGTCGAGATCTTCCAGGTCGAGCACCTGGAGGTATATCCGCTCGGCACCGACCTCCTTGAACTTCCCGATCTTGTCGACCACCTCGGCCGGGGTTCCGGCGATGCCGTTCTCCCGCAGGTCGTCCACCGTCCTGCCGATGGCGTCGGCGCGGCGCTGGATCTCCGCCTCATCCCTGCCGCAGCAGACGACCTGCGCGGCCGAGAAGGTGATGGACTGGTTGTGCCGGCCGCCGTTCGCGCACGCCGCCCGCACGCGCTCGTACGCCGCGCGAGTGTCCTCCAGCGGATGGAACGGCACGTTGTACTCGTCCGCGTAGCGGGCGGCGAGCCGAGGCGTGCGCTTGGCGCCGACGCCGCCGATGATGATCGGCGGCCTGGGCTGCTGCGCCGGCTTCGGCAGCGCCGGAGAGTCGGTCAGCCGGTAGTAGGTGCCCTGGAACGTGAACGTCTTCCCCACGGGGGTCTCCCACAGCCCCGTGATGATCTCCAGTTGCTCCTCGAATCGGTCGAACCGCTCGCGGAGGCTGGGGAACGGGATCCCGTACGCGACGTGCTCGTCTTCGTACCATCCGGTGCCGAGGCCCAGCTCGACGCGTCCTCCGCTCATCTCGTCCACATTGGCCACGGAGATGGCGAGAGGGCCTGGCAGCCGGAACGTCGCCGCGGTCACCAGGGTCCCAAGACGGATGCGCTGGGTCTCCCTGGCCAGCGCGGCCAGGGTGATCCAGGCGTCCGACGGGCCCGGCAGGCCGCTGACGTCCCCCATCTTCAGGTAGTGGTCGGAACGGAAGAACGCGTCGAAGCCGTACTCCTCGGTGGCCTTGGCGACACGGAGCAGGGTGTCATAGCTCGCCCCCTGCTGGGGCTCGGTGAAGATCCGCAAAAGCATGGCACCCATCCTGCTACCCGTCGCGGTGGTCCGCTATCGGATCCGATCTCAGCCTTGTTCACCGCGGCGTGCGCGGCCGATCCGGTAGAGGACCAGACCCACGCCGCCCAGCCCAAGTCCCCAGAGGGCGAGCAGTGCGGAGGATCCACCGGTGGTCGGTAGCCGCCGGATGGTCAGGTTGTCGCGGGCGGCGACGGGCCGGGCCATCCGGGTGTGGCACGCCACGCTGTTCTCGTCCGCCGTGCCGGCGCAGCGGAGCCTGCCCGGACGCGCTTCCGGCCGGGCCGGTGCGAGCTTGAACATGTGCGTCCTGCCGGGCGGAACGGAGCCGAGCGGGCAGATGGAGCCGGTTCCCTGCGTGACACACCCCCGACGGTGCTTACCCGCCAGGGCCGGCGACCTGTGGACCCGAACCTCGGCGTGGCCGCGCTTCGCCGACACCCTGGCGGGCCTGCTCAGCGGCTCGTGCGCCACCTTGCCAGGACCGGCCAACGGCGTCATCGGCGCGACCGGGTCGGGCGCGGCGACCGGCTTCTCCTGGACGGCGCCACAGGGCGGGGCCACCGGCTTGCCCGGCACCGCGTTCTCAGGCGCGGCCATGGGCTTGTCCGCGTCGGCCATGCAGGGCGCGGCTGCCTCGGGAGCGCCGGGCACGACCACGGCGGGCTTCCCCTGCACCGCCGCACCACAGGGAGCGGCCACCGGCTTGTCGTGCTGAGCGGTACACGGCGTCACCACCGGGTTGTCCTGTGGGGCGGCCGTGGCGGACGCTGCGGCCGGCCTGTCCGGTGCCGCGATCGTCGCAGGCGCTGCCGCGGGCTTCTCCTGAGCGGCCTTACACGAGCACGCATCCGGCCGGCCCTGCGCGACCGCGCAGGGCGAAGTCACCGGCGTGCCCTGCGCCGCCATCGGCTGCGCGGACACCGCCCCGCAAGACGCCGCCACCGGCGTGCCCGGCACCGCGACCGTGGCAGGCGCCGCAGGCGTCTTCTGCTGCGCGCCGGCCGTGCCCGGCGCGCCCACAGGCGTGTCCGGCACGACAGCCGGCTTACCCTGCGCCGCGGCACACGGCGGAGTCACCGGCGTGGCCGGCACCGCCGCCGGCTTCTCAGCGACCGCCCCGCACGGCGCGGCCACCGTCGTACCCGGCTCGGCCGTCACTACAGGCGCCGCCGCCGGCTTACCCGACACGGCCGCAGGCTTACCCGCCGCCTCAACGCCCGGCGCCGCGGCCGGCTTACCCGCCGCCGCATCCGCGGCCGGCGGTGCCGCCGGCTTGTCCTGCGCGACCCCGCACAAGCAGGCCGCCGACTTGTCCTGCGCCGCGGCGCACGGTGGAGTCACCGGCGTGTCCGGCACCGCCGCGGGTTTCTCCGCGACCGCCCCGCAAGGCGCCACAGCCTTACCCGGCGCGGACGCCGGACTGTCCTGCGCCGCTCCCGCCTTGTCCTGCGCGGGCTCGCACGTCGCGATCGCCGGCTTGACAGGTGCGGTCTTGCCCGCGGGAATCTTGGCGGCCCGTATCAAGGCGCCGCATGGCTCGTCCGGTGGCACTGCCGTCACCGGGCTCCGTACCACCACGGCCTCGGCGGTCACGGGGCCGTGGTCGGTCAGCATGACCTCGTACGGAATCCGCCCTCCGGGATTGACGGTCTCCGGAGTCGGGGTCGTCGCCCCGAGACCGGCCGGTGAGACCTCGACGGGCGGGAAGGCCGTGCTCCGCATCTCTGGTGTCGGCGAGTTGCGCCACGACACCTGGACGGGGTTGGCCAGCGACGTGCCCGGGGGCGCCTTCGGGGCCACCTCGGCGGTGATGCTGCCGCGCTTCGTCGCTCCCTGGGGCAGCAGACCGATCCTGCAGACGAGCTGGCCGGTCCGCCGCCACCTGCACTTCGGCGGCAGGGCCAGCACCTTGAGGCTCCTGTCCGGCGTCGCCATGAGAGCGACGTTCTTCGCCGGGGCCGAGCCGTTGTTGGTCACCTCGTACGGCCATTTGTAGACCCTGCCCGGCAGGATCGCTCCTGGCGGCGCCTTCGTGTCGACCACGACGTTGGCGCGGCCCTGCCCGTTATGACGGTCGTGGTCGCGGCGCAGGGCCTTGTGGTCGTGTTTTCGCGCCGCCGAGCCGACGATGCCGTCGGCGTGCGCGGGCTCGTGATGCGCGACCTGCGGCATGACGGCGAAGCACGAGGCAGCCGCCACCACCGCGATACTCCGGGTTCCGGCACGCACGGCGCGACCAGAGAAGTCGATCATCGTTGTCCCCCGTGACCTGCTCAGACGCTCTTGACAACGTCCCGTTTTAACCGTCCCCAGGACGATCTCATAGCAGCGCGTCGGCGTGTCGTCGCAAAGAGTGACGTAAAAACTCGATCAGAAGACCGGCTGCCCGTAACGCTCGCGGCACGCGACGATAGTTCCATTGACGGCCTTTCGACCAGAAGGAACAGACTCGTGCCCGAGAAGAAGGTCACCGCGGCCGCCCTTGCCGGCGCCATCGTCACGATCCTCATCTGGATCCTGCGGCTGGCGAACATCGACGTCCCCGCCGAGGTGGCGGCGGCCATCACCACCCTCCTCGCCGCCGTCGCCGGCTACCTGGCGCCGCACACCCATCGCCCGGATCTGGCCCCGCGGACCGCGCCTGCGCCGGAGACGCCGGCCGGCCCCTGACCAGGACGGCGACGCACACCGCATGAGTGCCGGGCACGCCCGCGCACTCGGACCACGACTGGATCAGGATCCGAGAGTGTGACCGCAGTCGACCGTCATGGAGTCACCGGAACTCATGACGTTCTTCACCAGCTCCCCGTCCACCTTGAGCGTGCAGGTGAGCGTGCCGCCCGCATCGCTGTGCGCACTGACGTCGAGGCTCTGCCCCTGCCTCATGGTGAACGTCTTGCTCCAGGGCGGCGACACGACGCCGCGCAGCCTCTGCCCGCTCGGGGTCGTATAGGCCACAGAGGTGCGGCGGGCCGTGCCACCGATCGCGAAGGTGACCGTGTGCGCACCCGCGTTCGCCTCTGGTGAGGCCGACGTCTCCCCGGGAGAGGCCGGCCTCCCCCCAGGAGAGGCCGGCGTCGTCGGCGGAGAAGCGGATGGCTCCCCCGGTGTGGGCGTTACCTTGTGCCCGGCCGCGTGGTCGGCCGGTGAGCACGCGGCGAGCACGAGCGCCGTGGCCACGAAGGACAAGATGCGCATGGTCGTCTCCAAACCGCAGGCGATGCTGTTGGACACGTTACGCAGCGTTACCGGCTGCCGCAGGTCGGCGGGCCCCGGGTGGCGGGCTAGTCCTTGACGAGTGTCGCCACGAGCTCCACATGCTGGGTCATGGGGAAGGCGTCGAAGGCGCGCAGGCCCGACAGCGTCCAGCCGTACTCGGCGAAGCAGGCCAGGTCGCGCGCCAGGGTCGCGGGGTCGCAGGACACGTAGGCGATACGGCGCCCGGCGAGTTCGGCGACCCGCTTGACGACCTCCCGCCCTGCGCCGGTACGCGGCGGGTCGAGGACGATGAGGTCGACGCGGTTCAACGTGGCCTTGCCGCGACCGAACTGGATCTCGTCGAGGACCTTCTCGACCTCCCCTCGCTCGATGGAGACGTGTGGGAGGTCCCGCAGGTTGAACCGCGCGTCGTGGACGGCCTGACCATCGGACTCGATGCCGAGGACGAGACCGTCCGGGCCGATCCGCTCGCCGAGGACTCCGGCGAACAGGCCGGCACCGCAGTAGAGGTCGACGGCGACCTCTCCGCGGCGCGGCTCGAGGGCGTCGAGCACGGCGTCCGCGAGGGTCTGAGCGGCGCCGGGATGGACCTGCCAGAAGCCGCTGCCGCTGACCTGCCACAGCCGTCCGGCCACGTCCTCGCGGACGAACGGGGGCTTCTCGGGCTTGCCGCTGATCAGCCGGACCGGTGCGTCCAGGCGCGGCACGCGGGCACGGCCCCGGCTGGACAGCACGGCGACCCGGTCGCCCGTGCCGGCCGAGGCGATCGCCTCGACCCCGGACGCACCCGGCCAGCGTTTGCGCTCGATACCGAGCGCCTCGACCTCCGGGTGGGCGATCAGGCACTCGTCGATCGGCTCGATCGAGTGAGAGCGGTGCCGGCGAAGGCCGACGGCGCCGTCCCGGCGTACCGCGAACTGCATGCGGGTACGCCAGCCGAGGCCCTCGGGAGCGCCGGGCACCTCCTCGACGAGGACCTCGCGCTCGATGCCGGCGACGCGGCGGAGCTGCTCCTCCACCACCGCGGCCTTCAGCCTCCGCTGGGCCGGGAGGGACGCGTGCTGCCAGTCGCAGCCGCCGCAACGACCTGGCCCGGAGAACGGGCAGGGCGCCTGCACTCGATCGGGCGAGGCCTCGAGGATCTCGACTGCGTCGGCACGCAGGAAGTTCTTGGTCTCCTGGGTGATCCGGGCGCGGACCCGCTCACCGGGCAGAGTGTGCCGGACGAACACGACGCGCCCCTCGTGCCGGGCCACGCAGAAGCCGCCGTTGGCGACGGCTCCGACCTCGAGTTCGATCAGTTCAGACGATTCCACCGGCGGCACGCGTCTCCTTCGATTCGACATCCTGTTCGGCACCGTACGGACGGCGTACGGACCCGGGTGCGCGGGGCTCGGGCCGGCCCTTGAGCCGGTCGGACGAGGCGAGCTGCCACGGCACACTCGTCACCATCACGCCGGGCTGGAACAGCAGGCGGGTCTTGAGCCGCAACGCGCTCTGGTTGTGCAGGAGATGCTCCCACCAGTGGCCGACGACATACTCCGGCAGGAACACGGTCACGACGTCGCGCGGACTGCGCCGCCGGATACTCTTAACATATTCCAGGATGGGCCGGGTGATTTCCCGGTACGGCGAGTCGAGGATCTTGAGCGGGACGGGCAGCTCCCGCACGTCCCACTCCTCCTGCAGCTTCTGCACCTCCTCGGGGTCGACGGCGACGGTGACCGCCTCGAGCGTGGAGGGACGGGTGGCCCGCGCGTAGGCGAGCGCCCGCATCGTCGGCTTGTGGATCTTGGAGACGAGGACGATGGCGTGGTTGCGGGGGGGCAGTGCGACGTCCTCCCCGCTGACGGCGAGCTCGGCGGCCACCCGGTCGTAATGCCGCCGGATGCTCCTCATCATCAGGAAGAGCACGCTCATGGCGACACAGGCGATCCACGCGCCGAGCAGGAACTTCGTGACGAGGACGACGACAAGGACGATGCCGGTGACGACCGCGCCGAAGGTGTTGATCGCCCGGGAGGTCTTCATCCGGCGGCGCTTGGCCGGATCGGTCTCGGCCCTGAGCAGGCGGTTCCAGTGCCGCACCATGCCGATCTGACTGATCGTGAACGACACGAAGACACCGACGATGTAGAGCTGGATCAGCGACGTGACCGAGGCGTTGTAGGCGTAGATCAGCAGGCCCGCCATGGTCCCCAGGATGATGATCCCGTTGCTGAACGCCAGCCGGTCGCCGCGGGTGTGCAGCTGGCGCGGGAGGTAGCGGTTCTGCGCCAGGACCGCGCCCAGCACCGGGAAGCCGTTGAAGGCGGTGTTGGCGGCGAGGACGAGGATCAGCGCGGTCATCACCGTGACGTAGGCGAAGCCTGGGGTGAAGTTGCTGAAGACCGTGCGGGCCACCTGGGCGATGACCGGGTTGGGGTTGGTGACCTCCTTGCCGGCCGAGTTGTACAGGTGGGTGTTCATCGCCGAGTCGGCGAACTTGGCCTTGGTGATGTACGCCAGCGCGACGATGCCGCCGAACATCGAGGCCGCGACGACGCCGAGGAGCAGGAGGGTGGTCGCGGCGTTCTGGCCCTTGGGCTTGCGGAACGCCGGGACCCCGTTGCTGATCGCCTCGACGCCGGTGAGCGCCGCACAGCCGGAGGAGAAGGCGCGCAGCAGCAGGAAGACGAGCGCGAAGCCGCTGACGCCGACTTCGGGGCCCTTGAGCGTCAGGTGCGCGGTCTCGGCGTGAAGGTGGGCGCCGAACGAGATGCGGGTCAGGCCCCACAGGAGCATGACGAAGACGCCCAACATGAACAGGTAGGTCGGGATCGCGAACGCGACTCCCGACTCCCGGATTCCCCGGAGGTTCATGATCGTCAGGATGGCGACGACCACGATCGCCGCCAGCGCCAGGTGCGGCTGGAGGAACGGCATGAGGGCGGCGAGGTTCTGGATGCCGGAGGAGACGGACACCGCGACCGTCAGGACGTAGTCGACCAGCAGGGCGCTGGCCACGACGATGCCCGCATTGCTGCCCAGGTTGGTGGTGGCGACCTCGAAGTCGCCGCCGCCGCTGGTGTAGGCGCGGACGTTCTGGCGGTACGACGCAACGACCGTGAGCAGGATCACGATGACCGCACCGCCCACCCAGGGCGTGAAGTGGTAGGTCGCCAGCCCGGCGAGGCCGAGGGCGATCAGGATCTCCTGCGGTGCGTATGCCACCGACGACAGTGCGTCGCTGGCAAAGACCGGAAGTGCGATCGTCTTGGGGAGGGTTTGCTCGTGCGCCTGGGCGCTCCGGAGCGCCCGGCCGAGCAGGAGCCTCTTGACGAGGTCGGGAGCCTTCGACACGACGGTGATGGTAGTCGCTTGCCGGACCGTGAAAATCCACCCGTCCGTGGGGATGAAAGTAAGTACGCCCCATCGGACGGGTCACGACGTACTTTCCGCGCCCGCCCGTGTGTAGGTTTCTCAGGTCAGACGGAGCCGAGCGGACGGCACCGGCGCCGGGAAGGACGATCGTGCACATCGTGATCATGGGTTGCGGGCGAGTCGGTTCGACACTCGCCCACATCCTTGAGGACAAAGGCCACAGCGTGGCAATAATCGATCAGAGCCCCGAGGCATTTCGCCGCCTGCGCGGTGGCTTCAAGGGGCACCGGATCACCGGGTTCGGTTTCGACCGCGACGTGCTCGTCGAGGCTGGGATCGAGCAGGCGTCCGCATTCGTCGCGGTGAGCAGCGGTGACAATTCCAACATCATCTCCGCTCGGGTGGCCCGTGAGACCTTCGGCGTGGAGAACGTCGTCGCGCGGATCTACGACCCTCGCCGTGCCGAGGTCTACCAGCGGCTCGGCATCCCGACGGTGGCGACCGTACGCTGGACCGCCGACCAGATCATCCGGCGGCTGCTGCCGGAGGGCGTGTCGTCCCTATGGCGTGACCCGACCGGCCAGGTCGTCCTCGCCGAGGTGCCGATCGATCCCAAGTGGATCGGCGCGAAGGTGTCCGCTCTGGAGGACACCGCACAGACCCGGGTGGCCTTCGTCAACCGGATGGGCGAGGCTCTCGTCCCCGCCGCCGACACCGTCATCCAGGACGGCGACGTCGTCCACGTGATGGCGCCCGCGGCCGAGATGGGACGCATCAACGACGCCGTTTCCAAGCGGCCCGAGCAGGAGGCGGAGTAATGCGGGTCGCCATTGCCGGCGCGGGAGCGGTGGGCCGCTCCATCGCGCAGGAGCTTCTCGAGAACGGCCACGAGGTCCTTCTCGTCGACAAGAACCCCCGATCGATCAAGGTCGAGGCGGTCGCCCGCGCGGAGTGGCTGCTCGCCGACGCGTGCGAGATCGCCTCGCTCGACGAGGCCGGGCTGGAACGCTGCCACGTCGTCGTCGCCGCGAGCGGTGACGACAAGGTCAACCTGGTCGTCTCACTGCTGGCGAAGACCGAGTACGGCGTCCCTCGGGTCGTCGCGCGCATCAACCATCCCAAGAACGAATGGCTGTTCAACGAGTCCTGGGGGGTGGACGTCGCCGTCTCGACGCCGCGGCTGATGTCCGCGCTCGTCGAGGAGGCGGTCAGCGTCGGTGACCTCGTCCGGCTGATGACCTTCCGGCAGGGCGAGGCGAACCTCGTCGAGCTGACCCTGCCCGACGACGCACCGCTGGTCGGCCAGCTCGTCGGCTCGGTCACATGGCCGCGCGACACCGCTCTGGTCGCGATCCTGCGCGAGGGCCGGGTACTCGTGCCGAGCACCGATGACACGCTCGAGGCCGGCGACGAGCTCATGTTCGTGGCCAACCAGGACGTCGAGGACGAGCTGGGCGAGCTCCTGTCCGCCCGCTGAGGCGCGCCGCGATGGTCTCACCGGCCGCCGGGCCGCATGGCATGTGATCGTGCCCGGCTCGGCGCGCCGGTGAGCGCGTGTCAGGCCTCGGAGGTGGGCGCGCCCGGCTGCAGGGGGGTACGCCCGCGGGCGAGCAGCCAGGCCATCACGGCCAGCGCCGCGACCTGCAGGGGCCAGCCCAGGAGCACCTTCGCGGCGCCGAGCCAGCCCACGTGCCCGGCGAGGTAGAGCGGGTACTGAACGGCGACACGCACCAGGCAGGGGATCAGCAGCAGCCAGGTGAGCTTGGAGCACAGGCGGACGATGTCACGATCGCGGTGCCACGCGGTCGGGTCGCCGGTGACCGATCCGATGATGAAACCGACCAGCGGCCAGCGCACGACGATGGACAGCAGCATCGCGGCGGCGTAGCCCGCGTTGTAGAGGATGCCGGGCAGGAAGGCGTCCGCGGCCTTGCCCGAGCGCAGCGCGAAGAAGGCCGCGATGGCGATGCCGAAGATGCTGTTGAGCACGAACTGGACGGTGGACCTCTGCACGAGCCGCATGACCAGGAGCACCAGCGCGAGCCCGGCGCCGATGCCGAGCGAGACCTTGAGTTCCTTGGTCACGACCCAGGAGACGGTGAAGCCGATCGTGGGAATGGCGGCCTCGATCACACCGCGGGTACCGCCGAGGGCCTTGACGAGCTGGGCGCGGACCGCCTCCTCGACGGTGTCGTGAGCGGCCTTCTCGGCGTCGAGCCCGGTCTGCGCCGCGGCTTCGGCACTCGCGGCGTCCGGCCGGCCCGGTTCGCTCATGAGCTGCCCCGCAGGTCGTAACGGGGGTTGAACATGACCTTACGGCCGTCCTGCATGCTGACGAGGCCCTCGGCGCGCACCAGGCGGCCGGGCTCGATCCCGGCGATCCGCCTGCGTCCGAGCCAGACGAGGTTGATCACGTCGGATCCGTCATAGAGCTCGGCCTCGAGTGCGGGCGCACCGCCCCGTGGTCGCAGTGTCACAGTCCGTAGCGTACCCGCAACGCAGGCGCGACGCCGTACGGCGCACGCCTTGATCGGAGTGGCGCCTTCCTCGTCGCTGGTCTTCTGCAACTCCTCGGCCTCGAGCTCGGCCTTGCTCGACGTCAGACGGCGCAGGAATCCGCGCAGCCCACGTGGTCCAGGGCCGTCTCCCCCCGCGGTATCGGCAGGCAGCTCTTCCATGGTTCGCAAGAGTAGGCCATCTTCCCACGAAACAAACCGCCAGGAAGGGGAGATTACGCTGCTCCCGAACGCACCCTCCGGCGGGCCGCGAACCCTGCCTCCTCCGGGCGCCGGGCCAGGGCCGCCTCCGCCGATCCCAGCTGCCACGGGACACTCGTGACCATCACGCCGGGCCGGAAGAGCAGCCGCGCCTTCAGCCGGAAGGCGCTCTGGTTGTGCAGCAGATGCTCCCACCAGCGCCCGACGACGTACTCCGGGATGAAGACGCAGACGACGTCGCGTGGGCTCCGCACGCGGATCCGCCCGACGTAGTCGAGCACCGGCCCGGTGATGTCGCGGTACGGCGAGTCGAGGATCGTCAACGGCACCGGAAGATCGCGTTCGCCCCACTCTCGCTGCAGCGTCTGCGCCTCCTCCTCGCTGGTCGCGACGCTGAGGGCGGTGAGCGTGCTCGGCCGGGTCGCCCGCGCGAAGGCCAGTGCCCGCAGGGTGGGCGTGTGCAGCCTGGAGACCAGGACGACGGCATGGATGCGGCTGGGCAGCGAGACGTCGTCTTCGCTCGCGGCCAGCTCGGCGTCCACCCGCCGGTAGTGCCGGTGGATCGCCTTCATCATCAGGAACACCACGGGCATGGTCACCACGACGATCCAGGCTCCGTGCACGAACTTGGTGATCAACACGATGACCAGGACGAGGCCGGTGAGCACGGCACCCACGAAGTTGATCGCACGCGACCGGTGGATGGAACGCCGGCGTACCGGCTCGGAGACCCGGCGCAGCTCCGCCCCCCAGTGCTTCACCATCCCGGCCTGGCTCAGGGTGAACGACACGAACACGCCGATGATGTACAGCTGGATGAGCCGGGTGGTGCTCGCGTGGAACGCCCAGATGAGCGCGCCGGCCAGCAGCGACAGGATCACGATGCCGTTGCTGAAGACGAGCCGGTCGCCGCGCCGGGCGAACTGCCGCGGCAGGTACCCGTCGCCGCCCAGGATCGAGGCCAGGATCGGGAACCCGTTGAACGCGGTGTTGGCGGCCAGCACCAGGATCGCGGCGGTGAACGCCTGCACGAGGAAGAAGAGGACCGAGCCGTGGCCGAACACCGCGGCGCCGAGCTGGGCGATGACGGTCTTCTGCTCATAGCCCTTCGGGGCGCCGATGAGCTGGGCGGGGTCATTGGCGATGTGCACGTGCACGGCGAACGCGAGCGCGGTGATGCCGCCGAACATGGTGACTGCCAGCAGGCCCATGATCGCCAGGGTGGTGGCGGCGTTCCTGCTCTTCGGCCGCTTGAAGTTGGGCACGCCGTTGCTGACCGCCTCGACGCCGGTCAGCGCCGTGCAGCCCTGGGCGAAGGCGCGGAGGGCGAGCAGCACCGCGGCCGCCCCTGCCGTGCTGTGAGCGGCGTGGATCCCCAGCGACGCCGACTCGGCGACCGGGGGGTGCCCGGACAGCATGCGGAACACCCCGACGCCCACCATGAGGAAGACGCTCGCGACGAAGCCGTACGTGGGGATCGCGAACGCCGTGCCGGACTCCTTGACGCCGCGCAGGTTCATCACGGCGATCAGGATGATGAACGCGAGCGCGATGCCGACCGCGTGCGAGCTCAGGGCGGGCACGGCGGAGACGATGTTGGCCACCCCCGCGGCGACGGACACCGCCACCGTCATGACGTAGTCGATGAGCAGCGCGCTGGCCGCGATGAGCGAGGCGTTCTCACCCAGGTTGGCACGGCTCACCGCGTACGCGCCGCCGCCGTTGGGGTAGGCGTGGCAGGTCTGCCGGTACGACGCGGTGACCACGAGCAGCAGGAAGACGACGCCCGCGCCCACCCACCAGGACAGGTAGAACATCGCCAGGCCGCCGAGGCTCAGCGCGAGGAGGATCTCCTCCGTGGCGTACGCGACGGAGGAGAGGGGGTCGCTGCAGAAGACGGGCAGGGCCAGCTTCTTGGGCAGCAGAGTCTCGCCCATCTGCCCCGTCCGCAGTGGGCGGCCGACAAGGACACGCTTGGGCATCTGGATGACGGCGTGCTTCACAATGGCCAGCAAACCGGTCAGACGCGGTGTAAAGAGCCATTTCTACGCGGCCCTAACGCCTCCGGCCGGCTTCTTAACGGGTTACTAACGCGCGGTCTCGACGCGGCCACGCGAGGGGCTCAGCGCTCGAACCGGTAGCCCATGCCCGGCTCGGTGATCAGATGCCTGGGCCGCGAGGGGTCCTTCTCGAGCTTGCGCCGCAGCTGTGCGAGGTAGACGCGGAGATAGCCGGTCTCGTTGGCGTAGGAGGGGCCCCACACCTCACGGAGCAGCTGCTGCTGGCTGACCAGCCGCCCGGCGTTGCGTACCAGCACCTCGAGCACGTGCCACTCGGTCGGCGTCAGGCGCACGTCCGCGCCGCCGCGCGTCGCCTTCTTCGCCGCCAGGTCGACCGTGAACGCCTCGGTGACGACCACGGCGTCCTCCTCCGGCGGGGCGGCCCGCCGTACGGCCGCGCGCAGGCGGGCCAGCAGCTCGTCCATGCCGAACGGCTTGGTGACGTAGTCGTCGGCGCCGACGTCGAGCGTCTCGACCTTCTCCTCCGACGCGTGGCGCGCGGTCAGCACGATGATCGGCACGCTCGTCCAGCCCCGCAGTCCCTCGATCACCTCGGCGCCCTCCATGTCGGGCAGGCCGAGATCGAGCACGATCACGTCGGGATGGCGGCGGGCGGCCAGGTCGAGTGCGGTACGGCCGTCCGGCGCGGCGTCCACCTCATAGCCGCGGGCGCGCAGGTTGATGCGCAGCGCCCGGACGATCTGCGGTTCGTCATCGACGACGAGTACCCGTGTCACGTTGCCTCCTCGGCCGGTGGCTCGGCGGACTCCGGCGTACGGCCCATATCGGCTTTTTCCGTCGGCAGCGAAAAGATCATCGTCAGCCCGCCGCCGGCGGTGTCCTCGGCGTGCAGGTCACCGCCGATGGCCTCGGCGAAGCCTCGCGCTACCGCGAGGCCGAGCCCGATGCCGTCGCCGCGGGGCCGGTCGCCGAGCCGCTGGAAGGGCTCGAACATCCGGCTCTTCGCGGAGTCCGGCACACCGGGCCCCCGGTCGGACACCCGCAGCTCGATCATGTCTCCGCGCCGGCTCGCGGTCATCCGGACGGGCTCTGACCCGCCGTGCCGTACGGCGTTCTCGACGACGTTGGCCAGCGACCGCTCCAGCAGGCCCGGGTCGGCGACGATCGGCGGCAGGTCCTCCGGCACGTCGATCTCGACCCGCTCGGCCGGAACGTTTGCCAGCGACGGCTGGATGACCTCGTCGAGCGTCACCGGCCGGGCGAGCGGATTGACGACGCCCGTCTGCAGGCGGCTCATGTCGAGCAGGTTGGCCACCAGGCGGTCCAGCCGGTCGGCCGACTCCTCGATGGTGGCGAGCAGCTCGGCCTCGTCGGCGGGGTCCCACCGCACGTCGCCGGAGCGCAGACTGCTGACGCTCGCCTTGATGGAGGCGAGCGGGGTGCGCAGATCATGGGAGACGGCCGCGAGCAGGGCCGTACGGATCTTGTTGCCTTCGGCGAGCCGCCGGGCCTCCTTGGCCTGCTCCGCGAGTCGCTGGCGGTCCAGCGCCGCCGCCGCCTGGTAGGCGAAGGCCGCCAGCACACGGCGATCGGCCGCGGGCAGTACCCGGCCGCACAGTGCCAGCGTCAGGGTCTCACTGACCTGCACGCGGACGTCCGCCTCCTCCGGCCGTCCGCAAGCATCCGGACCCGCCCAGGCCACCCGCGCCCAGATGTCGCCCGAGCGCTCCAGCAGCGCCACCGAGGACAGCCCGAAGGTCTCCCGCACCCGTTCGAGCAGCTCCGGCAGGGCGTCCTCGCCACGCAACACGCTGGTGGCGAGCAGGCTCAGTGTGGTCGCCTCCGAGCGCGCCCGCGCTGCCTGGGAGCTGCGGCGGGCGGCGATGTCGACCACGGTCGCCACGGCGACCGCCACCGCCACGAAGACCAGCAGTGCGAAGGCGTTCTCCAGCTCGGCGACCGTGAAGGTGTGCAGCGGCGGCGTGAAGAACCAGTTGACGAGCAGGAAACCGGCGACCGCCGCCACGATCGCGGGCCACAGGCCGCCCATCAGCGCCACTGCCACGGTGAGCGCGAGGAAGAACAACAGCTCGGTGGGGAGCCCGAAGCGCCCGCCGCGGATCGACAGGAGCCCGGTGAGGATCGGCGGCGCGAGCAGGGCGAGCAGCCAGCCGGCCATGCGCCTCCGGCGGCCCAGCGACGTCGGGCCCACGGCCGCCAGACCACGGCCCTTGCCCGCGTAGTCATGCGTCACGATGTGCACGTCCACGTCGCCGGACCGGTCGGCGACGGTCGCCCCCACGCCGGGGCCGGAGATGTACTGCCATCGGCGGCGGCGACTCGATCCGAGCACGATCTGTGTGGCGTTGACCCCCTGGGCGAACTCCATGAGTGCCTTGGGCACGTCGTCGCCGGTCACCTGGTGGTAGGAGCCGCCCAGGCTTTCCACGAGGGCGCGCTGGCGGGCGAGCGCCTCCGGCGAGCCGTCGGCGAGACCGGCGGCCTTGGCGACGTGCACCGCCACCAGGTCCCCGTGGCCTGTCCGGGCGGCGATCCGCGCGGCGCGCCGGATCAGCGTGTCACCCTCGGGGCCACCGGTCAGCGCCACGACGATCCGCTCGCGCGCCTCCCAGGTCTCGATGATGCCCTTCTCGTCGCGATAGCGGGCGAGGGCGTCGTCGACACGGTCGGCCACCCAGAGCAGGGCCAGTTCCCGTAGCGCGGTGAGGTTGCCGACGCGGAAGTAGTCGGACAACGCCGCGTCGATCCGCTCCCGCGGGTACACGTTGCCGTGCGCCAGGCGGCGGCGGAGCGACTCCGGCGACATGTCGACCAGTTCGACCTGCTCGGCTCGCCGGACGACCTCGTCGGGCACCGTCTCCCGCGGGCGCACCCCGGTGATGCGCTCGACCACGTCGTTGAGCGATTCCAGGTGCTGGACGTCGACCGTCGAGACCACGTCGATGCCCGCGCCGAGGAACTCCTCGACGTCCTGCCAGCGCTTCTCGTTCCGCGACCCGGGGGCGTTGGTGTGCGCCAGCTCGTCGACGAGCGCGACCTCGGGAGCGCGCTCGAGCACGGCATCGACGTCCATCTCGGTCAGCACCCGGCCGGCGCGGACGACCTGCCGCCGCGGCACGGCCTCGAGCCCGTCGAGCAGCGCCGTGGCACGGGCGCGGCCGTAGGTCTCGGCGAAGGCCACGACGATATCCGTACCCCGCTCCAGGCGCCGGATCGCCTCGCCGAGCATCGCGTACGTCTTGCCGACCCCGGGCGCCACGCCGAAATAGATCTTGAGCCTGCCTCGCGTCGCTATCGGAACTCACCCCCTCCCACGCATTGTGACTCTGAGGACCCCAGAGTCACGCCGCCGCCCCGGGTCCAGTTCCGTACGCCCGGAGCACGCGGTCTTCGAGGCGGAAGCGCAGCCGGCAGACGACCGCGTCGGTGTCGCGGCGGAGCGCGTGGGCGAGCACGGCGCCACGCTGGTTCTGCAGGACCCGCTGCCACACGTGGGCCGGCTCCACCTCGGGGATGAGCACGAAGACGTGCGGCTCGTCGACGCCGCGGACGTACTGCACGATCGGCTCGACGAGGCGGCGGTGCGCGTCGCTGACCAGGGCGAGGTTGACGCCCGGGGCCCAGCGCTCCCACGCGTCGATGAACCGCGCGGCCTCCTCCGGCTCGTCCGGGTGGGTCACCCGCAGCGCGACGACCCGGTCCCCGAGGGACAGGGCGGCCGACATGGCCTCCTTCGTGAGCCGGTTGACGCCGCCGATGGGGACGATCACGAGTGCCTGGCGCGGACGCGGTCGTACCGGGATCCGGCCCAGTTCCAGCCGCTCCCCGATCCGATCGTACGCGCGGTTGATCCTGGACATCAGCAGGACGATCAGCGGCATCGTGACCACGATCAGCCAGCCCCCCTCGGGGAACTTCGTGGCGGTCACGATGACCGCGGCGAGGCCGGTGAGCAGGGCACCGAAGCCGTTGAGGGCGGCGCGCGGCCGCCAGCCGTACGGGCGCTCGGTCCACCAGTGCCGCACCAGCCCCGCCTGCGACAGGGTGAAGCCGACGAACACGCCGATCGCGAACAGCGGCACCAGCGTGTTCATGTCACCGCCGGTGCCGATGAGCAGCAGCGCGCCGGTCGCGGCGAGGAAGTAGATGCCGTAGCGGTGGACCTGCCGCTCGGCGCGCAGTCCGAACAGATGCGGCAGGTTGTTGTCCTTGGCCAGCAGCTGGGCGAGCACCGGCATGCCGCCGAACGAGGTGTTGGCGGCCAGGGCGAGCAGAATGACCGTGGAGAACTGCATGAGGTAGTAGCCGAGTCCATGGCCCAGGGAGCCGGCCGTGACCTGCGACAGGATCGTGATGCCGCGGACCGGGCGGATGTGGAACTTGACGATCAGGATGCCGATGCCGATCAGCATGAGGCCGAGCAGCGCACCGAGCGCCACCTCCGCGCGCTGGGCCCGTTCCACCCGGGGTTTCCGGAAGGACGGCACCGCGTTGGCGATCGCCTCGACCCCGGTGAGCGCCGCGCACCCGTTGGCGAAGGCACGCAGTAGCAGGAGCACACCGACGGTCCCGAGGCTGTGCGCCTGCACGGCAGGGTGCGCCACGACCGGCCGGTCGCGGAAGAGGCCGACCACGACCACGGCCAGGACGGAGAGCACGAAGACCAGCGTGGGTGCGATGAAGATCCGGGCGCTGCGCGCGATGCCACGCAGGTTGACGGCGGTGATCAAGACGAGCACGCCGAGGCACAGCCAGATCGTGTACGGGAGCAACCCCGGGAAGGTGGACGTAAGCGCGGCCACACCCGCCGCGATGGACACCGCGACGTTGAGCACGTAATCGACCACAAGTGACGCGGCCGCGACGAGGGACGCACGCCGGCCCAGATACGCCTTTGCCACGCCGTACGCCCCGCCGCCCTCCGGAAAGGCCGCGATCACCTGGCGGTAGGACAGCGTGAGCACGCCCAGCAGCCCGGCGATGGCCAGGGTGACCGGCAGGGTGTAGCCGAGCGTCGTACCGCCCGCGGCGGCCAGGACGATGACGATGGCCTCCGGGCCGTACGCCACCGAGGCCATGGCGTCGAGGGACAGCGCGGCGAGACCGCCGATGACGGACAGCCGGTCACGCTCGTGGTGGCCGTCGTCGGAGGGTGCGTGCTTGCGCCCGGCAACCCACCGCGCGAACGGAACAGACATGCGGAGGACCTTCTGATACTGGGGAGCGATGGCCCATACAGGGCCCGTAGGCGGGCGCCGGGAACGACCCGCGTCGTTCACCGGCTTGCGACGCGGCAGTGCCGGGCACCGTCGCGCCCCCAACGGGGCATGCGTCACCGGCCAGACCTTCCCCGGACGGAGTCGACATGGGAGGTGAGCATCGGGTCGGCCATGTCCGGCGTGTACACGGGCAGCGTCACGATCATGGTCAGGCCGCCACCGGGCGTCTCCTCGGGCTGGAGGGTGCCGCCCATGGCCTCGACCAGCCCGCGCGACAGCGCCAGGCCGAGCCCGACCCCGGTGTCGTTGTCACGGTCTCCAAGCCGCTGGAAGGGCAGGAACACGCGGTCACGGTCGGCCCGCGGAATCCCCGGCCCGCGGTCGATGATCCGCACCTCGACGTGGTCGGCGTGCGAGCTGGCGGTCACCAGTGTGGGGTCCTTCGGCGAGCCGTAGCGGAGAGCGTTGGACATCAGGTTGACCAGGACCCGCACCAGCAGCGAAGGGTCGGCGATCACATCCGGCAGACCGTCGGGAACCTGGACGCGTACGGCGGAACCGGCCGGGCCGAGGTGGTCGATCGCGGGCGACACCACCTCCTCGACGGCGACCGGCTGGGCGGCCACGCCCAGTGCGCCCGCTTGCAGGCGGCTCATGTCCAGCAGGTTGGCGACCAACCGGTCCAGCCGGTCGAGCGACTCGTCCGCGGTGGCGAGCAGCTCCTCCCGCTCCACCTGGGTCCAGGTGACCTCGCCGGTGCGCAGGCTCTCTACGGCCGCCTTGGCCGACGACAGTGGTGAGCGCAGGTCGTGGCTGACCGCGGTGAGCAGGGCGGTCCGCATGCGATCCGCCTCGGCCAGCGGGCGGGCCTGCTCGGCCTCCTCGGCCAGGCGGTGCTGCCGCAACGCCAGCGCGGTCTGCGCCGCGAACGCCTCCAGCACGCGCTGGTCGGCTGCCGAAGGTGTAGGCCCGCGGAGCACGAGCGCCAGGTCGTCGTCGATGGAGACGTCGGCGTCGCCCTCATCCGGGCTGCAGCAGGGTTCACCCCCGACGTTCGCGACGATCCGCCAGCGTTCCGGGTCGGCCTGCCGACCGGGCGTCAGGGGGGTGTCCGGACGCCTCTCCAGCAGCGTCGCGGAGGTGAGCCCGAACGTCACGCGGAGCCGTTCGAGCAGATCGCCGGGGGTGCTCTCACCCCGCAGCACACTGCCCGCCAGATTGGACAGCAGCTCGGCGTCGGCACTGGCACGGGAGCCTTGGCGGGTACGCCTGGCGGCCATGTCCACCACCACGCTGACCGACACGGCCACCAGGATGTACGCGGTCAGCGCGAGGACGTTCTCCCACTCGTCGATCGTGAACTGGTAGATCGGCGGGGTGAAGTAGTAGTTCAGCAGCAGCGAGCCGGTGACGGCGGCGAACAGCGCCGGGGCCAGCCCGCCGACCAGCGCCACCCCGACCACCGCCACGAGGAAGAGCAGGATCTCGCTGGGCAGCGAGAGCTGGCCGCGCAGGTTGGCGAGCAGCAGGGTCAGCGCCGGGAGACCTGCGGCGGCCAGCCCGAACGCCAGGCCCTGGCGGCCCCGGGTCAGCCCGCCGGCCCGCCCGGACCTCCGCCGGCCCTGGCTGACCGCCTCATGCGTGACCATGTGCACGTCGATCGGCCCGGACATCGCGGTCGCGGTCACGCCCACCCCGCGGGAGAAGAGCTGGGCGAAGCGTCCTCGCCGCGATGCGCCGAGGACCAGCTGGGTCGCGTTGACGCCACGGGCGAAGTCCAGCAGCGCCTGCGGGATGTCGTCGCCGACGACCTGGTGGTACGTGCCGCCGAGGCTCTCCACGAGGTCCCGCTGGCGCGCCAGGGCCGCGGGGTTGGCGCCGGTCAGCCCGTCGCCGACGGTCACGTGCACGGCGAACAGGTCGGAGCCCTTCGCACGGTCGGCGATCCGCGCCGCCCGCCGGATGAGCGTGTCGCCCTCACGGCCGGCGGTGAGTGCGACGACGACGCGCTCCCGCGCCTCCCAGGTCTTACTGATGCGGTGGTCGGCGCGGTAATGATCGAGCTGGTCGTCGACCTTGTCGGCCAGCCACAGCAGAGCCAGCTCGCGCAGCGCGATCAGGTTGCCGACGCGGAAGTAGTTGGACAGCGCCGCGTCGATCTTCTCGGGCTGGTAGATGTTGCCGTGCGCCATCCGGCGGCGCAGCGCCTCGGGGGCCATGTCCACCAGCTCCACCTGCTCCGCGCGCCGCACGACCTCATCGGGCACGGTCTCCCGCTGGGCCACCCCGGTGATCTGCTCGACGACGTCGTTGACCGAGTCGAGATGCTGGATGTTCACGGTGGTGATCACATCGATGCCGGCGTCGAGGACGTCCTCGACGTCGCGCCACCGCTTCTCATACCGGGAACCGGGGATGTTGGTGTGGGCCAGCTCGTCGATCAGCACGACCGCCGGCCGCCGCGCGATCACCGCGTCCGCGTCCAGCTCGGTGAAGCTGGTCCCCCGGTACTCGATGGTCTTACGGGAGACCGTCTCCAGCCCTTCGAGCAGCTCGATGGTGCGCGGGCGGCCGTGGCACTCCACGTACCCGATGACCACGTCGGTGCCGCGGGAGAGACGGCGGTGACCCTCACACAGCATCGCGTAGGTCTTGCCGACGCCTGGCGCTGCTCCCAGATACACGCGCAGTCGGCCACGCGCCATTTCCCGTCACCTCCGATCACGCATGGAACGGGAACTTCCTGTCCAGTTCGATGTTGAGTTGCAGGACGTTGACCCGGGGGGCGCCGAGGAAGCCGAGCACCCGGCCGTCCTCGTTGTCCTTGATCGCCTGAAGCACCTGCTCCTCCGGGACACCGCGGGTCTTGGCGATCCGCGGCGCCTGGAGCCGCGCGTACTCCGGCGAGATGTGTGGGTCGAGGCCGCTGCCACTCGCGGTCACCGCGTCCGCGGGCACCTTCGGCCTGGCCGGCGCATTGCCGCGGATCGGCACGATCGCGCCCTTCGAATAGTCCTCACCGTACTTCGCACACTCGACGGTGACACCCCCGTAGGTGGCGATGAACGGCTTGGCCACCACGCCGCACTGCTCGTTGAGGCTGACGACGCGGGTCGGCCTGGCCACGTGCCCGGCCCTGTCACGGGGGCCGATGACGGACAGCACCGTCCCCACACCGCCAGGGGTGCAGAACGGACGGGCTCCGCTCACGCCCTCCAGCTCGCCGACCGCCCTGCTGCGGGAGCAGACCTGTGTGAGCAGGCTGTCCCTGGCCGTCTTCGCGGTGATCTCCGCGGCCTTGTTCGCCGGGTTCTTCGGCAGCGTGTCGACGATGTCTTCTGGGCCGAGGTTGCTCGCGCCGGTCGCCGTCGGGTCGTAGCCGGTCCCGGCGTTGGAGGGGCGGCTCTGGAAGTACTGCTTGAGCGGGTTGCCGTTCTTGTCGGTGAAGGCCTGGCCGATGATCCGGCTGCCGACCGTACGGCCGCCGCTCGTGACCATCGAGCCCTCGGCCTGGCTGTGCAGGCCGGGGACGAAGGTGACCGCCCAGACGGCGAGTGGGTACGCCACTCCGGTGATCACGGTCAGGACGAGCAGGGCGCGGACCGCGGCCAGGTGCTGGCGGATCCAGGTTGGCAGGCGCATGTCAGGACATCCCGGGAAGGAACTGGATCAGCAGGTCGATGAGCTTGATGCCGATGAACGGCGCGATGATGCCGCCGACGCCGTACAGGTAGAGGTTGCGGCTGAGTAGCTTGGACGCGCTGGCCGGACGGTACTTCACCCCGCGCAGGGCCAGCGGGATCAGCGCGACGATGATGATCGCGTTGAAGATGACCGCGGACAGGATCGCGGACTGTGGGCTGTGCAGCCGCATGAGGTTGAGCTTGTCCAGACCCGGGTAGACCGCCGCGAACATCGCGGGGATGATCGCGAAGTACTTGGCGATGTCGTTGGCGATCGAAAAGGTCGTCAGCGCGCCCCGGGTGATCAACAGCTGCTTGCCGATCTCCACGATCTCGATGAGCTTGGTCGGGTTGGAGTCGAGGTCGACCATGTTGCCGGCCTCTTTGGCGGCCGACGTGCCGGTGTTCATGGCGACGCCGACGTCCGCTTGGGCGAGCGCGGGCGCGTCGTTGGTGCCGTCACCGGTCATGGCGACGAGTTTGCCGCCCTCCTGCTCCCTCCTGATCAGCGCCATCTTGTCCTCGGGCTTGGCCTCGGCGAGGAAGTCGTCCACGCCGGCCTCGTCCGCGATCGCCTTGGCCGTCAGCGGGTTGTCGCCGGTGATCATGACGGTACGGATGCCCATGCTGCGCATCTCGTCGAAACGCTCCCGCATGCCCGCCTTGACGACGTCCTTGAGGTGGATGACGCCGAGCACGTGGGCGCTGGACTTCCCGTCCTCGTGGAGCACCTCGCCGACGACGAGCGGCGTGCCACCGCTGGCCGAGACCCCGTCGACGATGTGGCCGACCTCGTCGGTCGGGTGACCGCCATGGTCACGCACCCACTTCATGACCGCGGTCGCCGCGCCCTTGCGCAGGAGCCGATGTGTCCCACCCTCCTGGCCACGCCCCGCCGCCTCCGGCCCCGGGGCGCCGTCACCGGCGAGGTCGACGCCGGACATGCGGGTCTGGGCGGTGAACTCGATCCATGACGCGTGGGTGAGCTCCCCGGGTGTGCGCTCGCGCAGCCCGTACCGCGTCTTGGCGAAGACCACGATCGAGCGTCCCTCGGGCGTCTCGTCGGCGAGGCTGGACAGCTGGGCCGCGTCCGCCAGGTCCTTCTCGGCCACGCCGTCGACGGGGTGGAATTCCGACGCCTGCCGGTTGCCGAGTGTGATGGTGCCGGTCTTGTCGAGCAGCAGGGTGTTGACGTCACCGGCCGCCTCCACGGCGCGGCCGCTCATGGCCAGCACGTTCCGCTGCACCAGCCGGTCCATCCCGGCGATGCCGATGGCACTCAGCAGCGCACCGATCGTCGTCGGGATGAGGCAGACCAGCAGCGAGACCATCACGATGCCGGTGACGCCGTGCGCGTTCAGGGCGAGCGAGTCCGGCACGCCGGGCTGGTTCGCCTTGGAGAAGATCGCCAGCGGCTGCAACGTCGCGACGGCGAGCACGAAGATGATGGTCAGCGCCACGAGCAGGATGTTGAGCGCGATCTCGTTCGGCGTCTTCTGCCGGTTGGCCCCCTCTACCAGCGCGATCATCTTGTCGATGAAGCTCTCACCGGGCTTCTGGGTGATCCGCACGATGATCTGGTCGGACAGCACCTTGGTGCCGCCGGTCACCGCGGAACGGTCGCCGCCGGATTCGCGGATCACCGGGGCCGACTCACCGGTGATCGCCGACTCGTCCACGCTGGCGATCCCCTCAACGACGTCGCCGTCGCCGGGGATGATCTGCCCCGCCTCGACGATTACATGGTCGCCCCGCTGGAGCTCGGGCGCGGGCACCGGCTCCTCTGGCACCGACCGGCCGGGGGCCCAGCCGGACAGGCGGCGCGCCATCGTGTCGGTCTTGGCCTTGCGCAGCGCATCGGCCTGCGCCTTGCCTCGGCCTTCGGCGACGGCCTCGGCGAGGTTGGCGAAGATCACCGTCAGCCACAGCCAGACCACGATCAGCCAGGCGAACCAACTGCCCCTGGCGACCGCGAGAACCGTCGACCACACGGCGCCGATCTCGACGATGAACATGACCGGGTTGTGCCACATCGTGCGCGGGTCCAGCTTCTTCACCGCGTCCGGCAGCGACCTGATGAGCTGCCTGGGATCGAGCAGGCCGCCCCGTACGCGCTTGCCCGACGGCTCGGGGGGCTCGGGAGCCGCGCTCGGGGCTTCGAGGACTTGGGTGGACATCAGTGGATTCCTTCGGCCAACGGCCCGAGCGCGAGCGCCGGGAGGAACGTGAGGGCGACGAGGATCACCGTGACACCGGCGACCATGCCGATGAACTGGGGACGGTGGGTCGGCAGCGTGCCCTCCGACGCAGGCGTCTGCCCCTGCCTGGCGAGTGACCCGGCCAGCCCCAGCACGAAGATCATGGGCAGGAACCGGCCGGTCGCCATCGCCAGGCCGAGGGCGGTGTCGTACCAGGCGGTGTTCACGGTGATCCCGGCGAACGCCGACCCGTTGTTGTTGGACGCCGAGGTGAACGCGTACAGGACCTCGGACAGGCCGTGCGGCCCGCGGTTCAGCATCGCGGCACGCTCGCCCGGCAGGGCCATCGCGAAGGCGGTGCCGACGAGCACGCAGATCGGCGTGATCAGGAAGTACATCGACGCGAACTTGATCTCGCGGCTGCTGATCTTCTTCCCGAGGTACTCGGGCGTGCGGCCCACCATGAGGCCGGCCACGAACACCGTGATCACGGCGAGGATCAGCATGCCGTACAGGCCCGATCCGGTGCCGCCGGGTGCGACCTCGCCCAGCATCATGTTGAACATCGTCATCATGCCGCCGAGGCTCGTGTAGGAGTCGTGGAAGGAGTTCACGGCGCCGGTGGAGGTCAGGGTGGTCGCGTCGGCGAACGTCGCCGAGTTCGGCACCCCGAAGCGCGTCTCGACGCCCTCCATGGCGGACCCGATCGCCGTTGGAACGGTGCCGTGGTGGGCGAGCTGGAAGAAGGAGATCAGTGTGACGCTGACGACGGCCAGGGTCGCCATCACCGCGACGATCGCGTAGCCCTGCTTGTTGTTGCCGACCATCCGGCCGAACGTCCGGGGCAGGCTGAAGCTGATCACCAGCAGCAGGAAGATCTCCAGCCAGTTCGTCCACACGGTCGGGTTCTCGAACGGATGAGCGGAGTTGGCGTTGTAGAAGCCGCCGCCGTTGGTCCCGAGCTCCTTGATGGCCTCCTGACTCGCGACCGGCCCGCCGGTGATGGCCTGCTTGGCACCGGCGAGGGTCTGGATCGTGTGCGGGTCGTGGAAGTTCTGCACGGCCCCGCCGATGACCAGCACGATCGCGGCGACGAAGGCGAACGGGAGCAGGATCCGCAGTACGCAGCGCACGAGGTCGACCCAGAAGTTGCCGAGCAGTTCGGTCGTCTTTCGCGCGAAGCCGCGCACGAGGACGATCGCAACGGCGATGCCCACGGCGGCGGACACGAAGTTCTGCACGGCGAGCCCGGCCATCTGCACGAGATGGCCCATGGTCGACTCACCGGAGTAGGACTGCCAGTTGGTGTTGGTGACGAAACTGATGGCCGTGTTCCAGGCCTGGTGCGTGACGACCGGCTTGAACCCCAGGCTCAGCATCAGGTGGTTCTGCAGCCGCTGGAAGCCGTACAGGAACAGCACCGAGACCATCGAGAAGGCCAGCACGCTGCGGGCATAGACGGCCCACGTCTGCTCGGTGTCCGGCCTGGCGCCGATCAGGCGGTAGATCCCGCGCTCGACGCGCGAGTGTTTCGTACCGGTGAAGACCCGGTACATGTAGTCGCCCAGCGGCCGGTAGGCCAGGGCCAGAGCGAGCACGAGCGATCCGGTGAACAGGATTCCCGCAGCCGTCGCACTCATCTAGAAACGCTCCGGGAACAACAGGGCGGCGATCAGGTAGACCGACAGGGCGACGACCAGAACCAGCCCGACGACATTCTCGATGGTCACGCCGCCTCCCCACCGTGCGGGTCGTCAACGCCTGAGCGACACGGCATTGACCGGCTGGCGGCGCTCACAGGCGTTCGACCGCCTTCACGACCAGGCCGAACAGGGCGAAGACCGCCACTGTCAGCAGGATGTATGCCAGGTCAGCCATCTCTCGATCCCTCTGTTCGATGTGCGGAAGGCCGCTTGCCCTGAGCCGCGCCGCGCCGGCGCGGTACCTCGTACGCGGGGCGCGACATCCCCGGTGTTTCAATCAGCTCGCGGGTGGTCTGGTGGAAATCCACCCACAGCGGATCCGCATGCCGATGGCAGCGCCTGGCCTCGATCGCGGCGTGCACCGAGCCTGAGACCAGCCCGCCGAGGAGGAGCACCACGGCACGGCCTGCGTTGGCAGCCCCCGTGATGTCGATGTAGCCGTAGGCGTGCACGTCAAACCCGTGACGCACGACCAGGCGCCTCCGCCCGTAAGAGTCCAGGCGGAGGATTCCAGGCGCGTCATCGCATCCTCCTCGTGCGTGCTACAAGACCCCGCTCTGGGGGCACGCCAGGAGTAAACGCCCGGAATAGATGGATTCGACCAGTGTTGACGGTCCCTTAGCGCCGCTCTCGCCGTCCTTAACGAATCTCTAACGCCAGGCCCGGGTCTCCCGCCGGGCTCAGGAGCGCGCGACCCGCAGCAGGTGATGGGCGGGCGCGGGCAGCTCACGACCGCGCGGCCATACCGCCCGGAGCACGCGGTCGAGACTCAGCTCGGACGGCACCTCCACGAGTCGCCCCGCCGCGATCTCGTCCGCGACGGCGAGCGCGCTCAGCACGGCGGGCGCGGTGCCTGAGACGGCCGCCGCACGCAGTGGCGCGGTGGCGCCCAGCTCCAGTGCCGGCTCCGCCACTCCCCCGTGGCCGGCCAGCGCCGCCTCCAGGGTCTCGCGGGTGCCGGAGCCCGCCTCACGCAAGAGCAGCGGGGTCGCGGCGAGCTCGACCGGGCGCAGGGGGCGGCGCTTGCGCGCCCAGGGGTGGCCGGGTGCCACCACGACGACGAGACGATCCCGGGCGACGGCACGGCTGTGCAGGTCGCGCGGCGCGCCGCGGCCCTCGATGAAGCCGAGATCGGCCTCGCCGGCCCGTAGCCGCTGGATCACGTGCGTGCTGTTGGCGACGTTCAGCTCCACGTGCACGCTGGGATCCACGTCTCTGAGCGCCACCAGCCAGCCGGGCACGAGATGCTCGGCGATGGTCAGGCTCGCCGTCACGCGCAACCGGCCGCGCCGGCGGGCGCTGAGCACCGCGGCCCCTTCGACGAGCGCGTGCGCCTGGTCGAGCACGGCCCGCGCCCAGTCCGTCACCACCAGCCCGGCGGACGTGAGCCGGGATCCGCTGGTCGAACGCACGAGGAGCTGAACGCCCAGCCGCCGCTCCAGTGTGCGCATCCGGGCGCTCGCCGACGGCTGGCTGATTTCCTGCCGCGCCGCCGCCTGGCCGAGGCTGCCGGTCTCGGCGACGGCCACCAGCAGCTCCAGCGCATCCAGGTCCGGCAGCCGGGGGGGCATAGAGGAACCCTATGGCCTCCCAACCGAACACCCGGTAGTGCGGGCTTCCCAGAGGGCCGATGCTGAGGCCATGTCGATCTTCACGACGCGATCGCCGGCGCCGCCCGACCCGGCCGACCGCGCTCTCCCGCGCGCTGCCGAGCCCAAGGTCATGGCAGGTGCGCGGGTGACCGCGGCGAGCCGGGTGCGCGAGCTCGCCCCCGGGCTGGCCGTGTGCGCGGCGGCGGTGCTCGCGGCGTGGGGGATGCACCGGCTGGCGGGCGCGGTCCCCACCCTCACGGCCGCCCTGCTGCTGGGCGTGATCGCGGTCAACACCGGCGTCCTTCCCGCGGCCGTGCGGGCCGGGTCACGCTTCGCCGCGAGCACGCTGATGCGGGCGGGCGTCGTTCTCCTGGGACTGCGGATCTCGCTGAGCGACATCGTCGGTCTCGGCTGGCAGACCATTGTCATGGCCGTGGTCGTGCTGCTCGCGACGTTCTTCGGAACCCAGTGGCTGGGACGCCGGATGGGCGTGCCCCCCCGGATGTCGCTGCTGGTCGCGTCCGGCTTCGCGATCTGCGGCGCGTCCGCCGTCGCCGCGGTCAACGGCGTCCTCGGCTCGCGTCCGGGCGACCACGAGGCCGAGCGCGACACCGCGACCGCGGTCGCCCTCGTCACGTTGTGCGGCACCCTGGCGATCGCGGTCATGCCGGCCGCCGGGCACCTGCTCGGCCTGTCACCGTACGACCTCGGCCGCTGGGTCGGGGCCAGTGTGCACGACGTCGGCCAGGTCGTCGCCACCGCCACCGTCGCGGGCCCGGCGGCGCTTCTCCCGGCGGTCACGGTCAAGCTGATCCGGGTGGCCATGCTCGCACCGGTCACGGCGGCGACCGCGCTGTGGGTACGGCGTGGAGCCGAGGCCGGCGGGCGGCGGCGCCCGCCGGCCCTGCCGCTGTTCCTGCTCGGCTTCCTCGTCATGATGGCGCTCCGCTCGACCGGGGAGCTCCCCCAAGGCCTCCTGGACGGGGCGGGCACCGCGAAAGACCTGCTGTTCGCCGCCGCGATGTTCGGCCTCGGCAGCGCCGTACGCCTCCGCGTGCTGATCCGGACGGGGCACCGCGCCCTACTCCTCGGCCTCACCTCATGGATACTGATCGCCGGCGTGTCCTACGCCGGCGTCATGCTCACCCGCTGACCCGGTGGCCGTCCATGAATGTGGGTCACGCGAACAGGCGAAGCGAAGATCCCGCCACCGATGACGGTCATCGGTGGCGGGATCCGGAAAAGCTCAGCGAACCTCGGTGATCTCCGGGCCGCGCTCAAAAGGGTTGAGCGGGGGCCTGTCGTCCTCATTCTCTCCGGCCTGCTCGGCCTGCATGGCCTCCTGCGCCTCGGCCGGCAAGGTCAACTCGAGGAGCTCCCGCGGCGGCATCGGGGCGTCGCCGCGTACGACGACGATGTGCTGGAAGACATCCTCCATCACCCCTGCCTGCTCGGAGTCCTCCAGGGCGGCGCCGCTCAGCACGCCGCGCAGGAACCAGCGCGGGCCGTCGACGCCGATGAAACGGACCGGCTGCCAGCCGAAGCCCTGCTCGGCGATCTCCGGCGGCACCTGGTCGAGCATCTCCTCCGGAATGGCGACCGGGACCATGCCGTGCAGTTCGGTGCCGAACGGTCCTTCGGCCTCCTGGGTCTCCCCCTCGGCCTGCTTGATCTCGTCGGCGGTCTCCCGGCGGATCTCGTCCCAGATGCCGTTCTTCTTCGGCGCGGCGAAGGGCTGCACCTGAAGGCCGCTCTCACCGTGCACGATGGTGATCGCGACGATGCGCCCTCCGAGAGGGTTGCCCTCCTCGTCCTGCTCGACGGCCTCGACGTTCACCTGGATCTCGATGCCCTCACCGATGGGCACCTGGATCGCGCCGAAGTCGACCCGCTCCATCTCTGGGACGGACTCGGCCTCGGAGTCCCACGGGCCGCCATGGGCGACGGGCGCAGGCTCGTGCTCCTCCTCGGTGGTGGTCTCCTCGTCCGCGACGGTCTCCTCGTCGGTCGGCTCGAGGCTCTTCTCGGGCTCATCGTCCCGACGACGGCGTCGAAACACGACTCACGCTCCTTCGCTGCTGTGCTGAACGGACGCGCTCGCGACGCGACCCTGGACGGTCCCTGCGTACCCTCCGGTGGACCCGAACCCACCATCTCCGCGGGCCGACCCCGGCAGGGTCTCGACCTCGTGGAAGACCGCCCGCTCCACGCGCTGGATGACCAGTTGCGCGATGCGGTCGCCGCGCTTGAGCCGCACGGTGTTCCGGATGTCGGTGTTCAGCAGGGTGACCTTGATCTCTCCCCGGTAGCCCGCGTCGACCGTGCCCGGGGCATTGACGATCGTCACTCCCAATCTAGCCGCCAGCCCGGACCTCGGGTGCACGAAGGCGGCGTACCCGTCGGGCAGGGCGATGGCGATGCCGGTGGGCACCAGCGCGCGCTCACCCGGCGGCAGCTCGACGTCGCCCGCGGCCACGAGGTCGGCGCCCGCGTCGCCGGGGTGGGCGTAAGACGGCGCCGGCAGGCCTGGGTCCAGTCGCTGGATGAGTACGTCCACAGTCAACGGTTCACCTCGTAGTCGCGGGCGCTGAGCACGTCACAGGGCGTGACCTTACCGCCTGAAGGACGCCTTTCCGGTGACGACCGTTCGCCGGTGGCGGCCGAGCCCATGTCCCCGAAGTCCGTGACACGCCGTTTCGCCGTCGCGAGCAACAGTTCTCCCGAGCTCAGCGGGGTGGCGAATGCTCCTCCGGGTGCGGCTCCGATCGGTCGGGCGGCGAAGGTGAGTCCGCGCCCTTCTCCCGCAGAGGCGGCTTGGCTCCGGAGAGACTGGGCGGCTTGGCCGGCCTCTCCGCCGGGGTGGGCCGGGGAGAGCCGCGAAGAGCGGGCAGCGCGCGGTAGAGGACCGCAGCGGTCGGCACGGCGACCGCCGCGCCGGGAATACCGGCGACCACTCCGCCGACCGAGATCGCGAGGATGATCGCGAGCGGGTGGAAGCGTACCCACCGGCCGACCACGAGCGGCTGCAGGACGTGTCCTTCGAGCTGCTGCTCCATGATCAGGATGCCGAGGAAGACGAGGGCGGCGATGCCTCCCTTGACGCTGAAGACGACGAGGACGGCCAGGGCGCCGGCCACGAGGATTCCCACGATCGGAATGAAGCTTCCGAAGAAGACGACCACGGCGAGCGGGGCCACCAACGGCACGCCCATGACGAGCAGTACCACCGCGATGACGACCGAGTGGATGGCGGCGACGATCACGGTCCCGTGGACGTACTGGGACAGCGTCTCCCAGGCCGCCCGGCCGGCCCGGTCGACTCGCTCGCGATACCGACCGAAGCCGCTGATCAGCCAGTTCCAGATCCTTCGCCCGTCCTTCAGCAGGAAGAACGTCACGAAGAACAGGAAGACGATGGACGCGATCACCTCTCCCGCGACGGCGGCGCCGGTGAAGAGCGTGCCGACCAGCTTGCCGCGCTGCTGCTGCAACTGCCTGAGCAGCTCGTCCACCGCCGACTGGAGCTGGGAGCTCTTCAGGTGCAGCGGCCCGGTGACCAGCCAATGCTGCGCCTGCTTGGCCGTGTGCTGGACTCTGTTCACCAGGTGGGGGAACTGGTCGTTGGCCTGGATCCCGACGAAGAACCCGACGCCGCCGAGCACGCCGAGCGCGAGCAGCATCGTCGCCCAGGTGGCCGCGAGGGAGGGCATCCAGCGGCGCAGCCGGTCGGTCAGCGGGTGCAGCAGGGCGCAGAGCAGGAGCGCGACCGCGCACGGCAGGACGACCAGGCGCAGCGAGTCGATGATGTACGCGATCGCATAGACGGCAATTCCGATGACGATGAGCCGCCAGCACCACGCCGCCGCGGTGGCGAGAGCCGGGGGCACTCGCGGATCCCGTTCCGTCACGTATCCCTCCGGCCGATGACCTACCCCAACTCCCGAGGCCCACTCAGCGGCCTCATGGTGTCACCACTCGGCCGCCGGCCCGCCGCACGACGTCCCTGTGGCCCTATGTGTTTGCGTCGCGACGCGGTTGGCCACATGCGGGCATCAGCGATTCGGTGCCTTCTTTGCGGGGGAGCAGAGACTTACGTGCATTTTTGCCACGTCCTTCGTATTTCGCAGGCCCAGTCCGACGGGGAAGGTTCCCTCATGACCAAAGGCGTCGTGCACCGCGCACTCGACGGGTACCGGTTCCAGATCTCGGGAGATCTCGACCTGACTCAGCCGTTCACCTCCGTCGCCCGGTTCGCCGTGGACGGGAGGCTCTACGAGCTCACCTCAGGTGACCACAACGCTGCCACGGGCTGGACGGACGATCTTCGTGTCCAGCGCTTCGACGACGAGTTCTCCGTCCAGCGCGGACGGCTGCGGACGGTCATGGTCACCGATCATGACGCGCGAATCGGGCTGGAAGACCACCTGCTGGCCGTGGTCTGGGAGGGCCACGAATTCTCGATGTTCGTCCCAATGTACAACGCCAGACCGGCCGATGCCGTCCGTCTTTTCCAGGTCCTGACAATGACCGAACATGAGGACGGCATCACCGTGGCGTCCCGCAATCCCAAGCGCGCGGGCATAGCCGAACCGGCCGACGTGGTCAAGGAGGTGCCCGGCCTGGGCCTGCTGGAGATAACCGCCCTCACCAAGACGACCGCGCGGCGCCTACCGCAATGGTCGGGCGCCCGGCTCCCGCACGGCGAGCTGTTCCGCGACACGCTCGACGACGACAGCACCTACTTCATGCTCGCGACCCCGTCCGCGATGGTCACCGTCCTCCCGCACGGCAGTGCCGCCGACGTGCCGGGACGGCTCGGCGGCCTCAAGGTGGAGACCGTCGACTGATGGCGGAGATGCTCGCCGGGGTCTGCGCGGGAACGGTCGCGCTCGTGCTGCTCGCGGCGTTCGCCGGGCACCTGCGCAACCCGCGCGCCCTGCCCGCCGCGCTGGCCGCCCACCGAACCGTGCCCGCCCAGTTGATCTGGCCGGCGGCGGTCGCGGTGGCCACCCTCGAAGGGCTGTTCGGCACGGTCACCGCCTACGCCGTGCTGGCCGGGCGGGCGCACACGCTCACACTCGGCGTGAGCGGCTGCGCGGTCCTGCTGGCCGGCTACGCGCTGTACGGCCTGTACGTCCTGCGCACGCGGCCGAGCGTGCCGTGCGGGTGCGCGGCCGACGGCACCCCGATGAGCGGCTGGGTGGCCGGGCGCGCCGCCGCGCTCGCTCTCGCCTCCCTCGTGGCGGCCACGGGAGCGGCGCCGGCGCACGGCACCCAGACCGCGATCGCGGTCCTGGCCTCCATCGTGTTCGCGGTGCTGCT
>JAOPYL010000210.1 GCA_025964625.1 Actinoallomurus sp.
CGACGCTCGCCACCACCGCCCGGCCGGGAGGGCCCGCCACGGCGGGCGGCGCGACACCCATCGCGGCCGGCCTGCCCGCGATCGTGGCCGGGTGCGCCCACAGCTGTTTCCCGTCGGTGACGTCGGCGGCGACGGTCTGCAACCGGCCGTCCGGAAGCAGCGCGGTGACGGCCGTGACCCCCGACCCGACCGCCGGTCTGCTGACCGTGTTGATCGATGCGTCGTGCCACTCGATCACCCTTTGCGCGTGTGCGCCTCCGTGCGCGCCACCGCATCCGGCGGCGAGGAGCAGAACGGCCAGCCGTGCCGGCACGGACATGGAACGTCGTCGCGGTTGCGTCGCCACGGGCGGCCTCCCTCAAGGTTGTACACGCGCCGGTCGAGGTTAGCAGCGCACAGTGACAGCTCGCAGACGGATCGTGACTTTCGCTGGTGGGGTACCTTCTGAGCAGAACTGTTACTGACGACAAGGACGTCGCTGGTGCGCGTGCACAACTCACTGACCGAGCTCATGGGGAACACCCCCCTCGTACGGCTCCGCAAGGTCACGACCGGAGTCCCGGCCCAGGTGCTCGCCAAGGTCGAATACTTCAACCCGGGCGGCTCGGTGAAAGACCGCATCGCCGTGCGCATGATCGAGGCCGCCGAGGCGTCGGGAGCGCTGAGGCCGGGCGGCACGATCGTCGAGCCCACGTCGGGCAACACCGGCGTCGGGCTGGCCATCGTGGCCCAGGAGAAGGGCTACCGATGCGTCTTCGTCTGCCCCGACAAGGTGGCAGGCGACAAGATCGCGGTGCTGCGGGCGTACGGCGCCGAGGTCGTCGTCTGCCCGTCGGCGGTCGCACCGGATCACCCGGAGTCCTACTACTCCGTCTCGGACCGCCTCGCCGCCGAGATCCCGGGCGGCTGGAAGCCGGACCAGTACGCCAACCCGAACAACCCGCGCTCGCACTACGAGACGACCGGCCCCGAGATCTGGGAGCAGACCGAGGGGCGGGTCACGCACTTCGTCGCGGGCATCGGCACCGGGGGCACGATCAGCGGGATCGGGCGTTACCTGAAGGAGGTCTCGGGCGGCCGGGTCCAGATCATCGGCGCCGACCCCGAGGGCTCGGTCTACTCCGGCGGCAGCGGACGCCCATACCTCGTCGAAGGCGTCGGCGAGGACATCTGGCCTGAGACGTACGACCGGGACATCTGCGACCGGGTCATCGCCGTCAGCGACAAGGACTCGTTCACGATGACGCGGCGGCTCGCGCGTGAAGAGGCGCTCCTCGTCGGCGGTTCCTGCGGGCTGGCGGTCGTGGCGGCGCTGCGGGTCGCGGCCGAGGCCGGCCCGGACGACGTCGTGGTGGTGCTGCTGCCCGACGGCGGGCGAGGCTACCTGTCGAAGATCTTCAACGACGACTGGATGGCCGACTACGGCTTCCTCAGCTCCGAGACCGAGGAGCCGAAGATCGCGGACGTGCTGTCCCGCAAGGGCTCCGGGCTGCCGGAGTTCGTGCATGTGCACCCGCACGAGTCGGTCGGCACCGCGGTGTCGATCCTGCGGGAGTACGACGTGTCGCAGCTGCCCGTCATGAAGGAGGAGCCCCCCGTCATGGTCGCCGAGGTGGTCGGCTCGGTGGGGGAGCGCGACCTGCTCGAGGCACTGGTCAGCGGCAGGGCCGCCCCGGGCGACCCGCTCGAGCGGCACATGGCCGCGCCCCTGCCGATGGTGGGCTCGGGCGAGCCGGTGAGCGAGGCGGTGAGCGTGCTGGAGAAGGCCGGTGCGGCCGTCGTGCTCGTCGACGGCAAGCCCGCCGGCCTCATCACCCGCCAGGACCTGCTCGGCTTCCTCGCCGGCACCTGAGACGAGAACGTCCCGGCAGCGCGGTCCGCGCTGCCGGGGCGTCGTCTGCCAGAGCCGATCAGCCCTGCCGGCCGGCCAGCTCGTGCGGCTCCGCCGCGGGCGGGCCGGACTCGTTCTGCGCCCGGTCGGCGTGCCCGGGCCACCAGGCGGCGTGTCCCACCAGGGCGGTGATCGCGGGAACGAAGAACGTCGAGACCAGGAACGCCGACAGCAGGATGCCGATGGCCACGCCGAAGCCGATCTGGGCCAGGAATGACATCGGCGACAGCATCAGCACGGCGAACGTGCCCGCGAGGATGACCGCCGCGGCCCCCACGGTCGCGCCGAGCGTCGCCCCGAAGCCGAGGAGTATCGCCGCCACCAGATACACCGGGGCGACCAGCGCGCGCAGCAGCAGGGCCAGGATGATCGCGTTCAGCGCCACCGCCTCACCTGAGGCGAGATCCGCGATCGTACCTACGGGGGAGGAGGCTCATCCCTGGGTATGGCCCGGCCGTGGCACCCATGTGTCCGAACAGGTACTAACCTCGCGACCATGGACGGTTTCAACGACGTGACCGGCTTCGACACACTCGCCATTCACGCAGGCCAGGAGCCCGACCCCGCCACCGGGGCGGTCGTCCCGCCGATATATCAGGTCTCCACCTACAAGCAGGACGGCATCGGCGGGCTGCGCGGCGGATACGAGTACAGCCGAACCGCCAACCCGACCCGCGCGGCGCTGGAGGAATGCCTCGCCGCGCTCGAGGGCGGCCTGCGCGGGCTGGCGTTCGCCTCCGGCATGGCCGCCGAGGACACTCTGCTCCGCACGATCTGCAAGCCGGGCGATCACGTCGTCATCCCGGACGACGCCTACGGCGGGACGTACCGGCTCGTCTCCAAGGTCCTGTCGCGGTGGGGCCTGGAGTACGACCCCGTGCCGCTGGCCGACATCGCCGCCGTGCGCGCCGCCGTCCGGCCGGAGACCAGGGCCATCTGGGTCGAGACGCCCACCAACCCGCTGCTCGGCATCGCCGACATCGCCGCGCTCGCGCAGGTGGCCGCCGAGGCCGGTGCGCTGCTCGTCGTGGACAACACCTTCGCCTCGCCGTACCTCCAGCGGCCGCTCGCCCTCGGCGCCGACGTGGTCGTGCACTCGACCACGAAGTACATCGGCGGGCACTCCGACGTCGTCGGCGGCGCACTGATCGTTTCCGACATCGCCCTCGGTGCGGAGCTGGCGTTCCATCAGAACTCGATGGGCGCGGTGGCCGGTCCCTTCGACGCCTGGCTGACCCTGCGCGGCGTCAAGACGCTCGGCGTCCGCATGGACCGGCACTGCGCCAACGCGGCGCGCGTCGCCGAGTTCCTGGTCGGGCATCCGCGGGTCGCCTCGGTGCGCTACCCCGGACTTCCCGACCACCCGGGCCACGACGTGGCGGTCAAGCAGATGCGGGCCTTCGGCGGCATGGTGTCGTTCCAGCTCGCCGACGGCGAGGAGGCGGCGGTGCGCGTGTGCGAGGGCACCGACCTGTTCATCCTCGGCGAGTCGCTCGGCGGCGTCGAGTCGCTGATCGAGCACCCGGCGCGCATGACGCACGCCTCGGCCGCCGGGTCGCCGCTGGAGGTGCCGGCGGATCTCGTACGCCTGTCGGTCGGCATCGAGGACGCCGACGACCTCCTGGCCGACCTGGAGCGCGCGCTCGGCTGATGCCGTCCGGGCCCGCCGGCCCGCGCGGCGCCGCGTGAGACCTTTGATCAGCCGGGGCTGTTCCAGACCATCAGGACGAGGATCACGATCCAGATGAGGGTGACGACGCCCGAGAGGGTGGCGATGCGGCCCGTCTCGACCTTTGCCAGGTCGCGGTCCCGGGCCGCCGCCGGTGCGGGCGCCGGCTCCGGAGCGGGCGCCTCCGCCTCGGCGCGCTCCTCGTTCGCGGGCTCCTCGGTCCTGGGTGCCTCGGCCGGCGCTGCCTCGGCCGGTGAAGTCTTCGGGGGGACCGGCCGCCGTTCGGCCGCGGCGAGCTCGATCTTGTGCAGGGCCTTGCGCTGGTCGCGCTCGACGATCAGGAGCAGCGCGACGGCCACGATGAACAGCGTCATCGACGCCGAGAGCCACACCTTGTTGAACTGGCCGTGCGCCAGCAGCAGGCCGAACAGGAAGATGCCCAGCGTCAGCAGCCCGTAGATCCGGGTCGCGCGGTTGAGGTAGCGCACGACGCGCGCGTCGCCACGGCGGATGTAGCGAGGCGTCGCCATGGTCGCCGCGGTGATCGGCCCCAACGCGAAGATCGCGAAGCCGACGTGGAGGGTCATCAGCAGGCGATCGGCGCTCGACATGGGGATGACCTTAGCCGCCTGCGGCGGGCCGCACTAGTGCGACGCACTGTCCGCGGACCGGCTCGACGCCGCCGCACCGCCCCGCGCGGGGCGGCGGCTCAGCGCGCGCCGCCCCGGCGAATCCGCAGGTAGTCGCGCACGACGTACTCGCCCAGCCGGTCCGGTGTCGGGGCGAACACGCGCCCTCCGTTGCGCCGCGCCACCTCTTCGACGAAGTCGACCAGGCGTTCGTCGTCGGCGAGCATGAAGATGTTGAGGGTCGCGCGCCGCCGGGTCATCTTGTCGACCTCGGCGAGGGTCAGCTCCAGAGTGTCGCGGGACGGGGGCCAGTCGAACGACGAGCGCCCGTCGCGCAGCAGATGGGCGGTCGGCTCGCCGTCGGTGATCACGAGGATGATCGGCTCGTGCTCGGGGTGCTTGTCCAGGTGCCGGCCGGCGATCAGCAGCGCGTGGTGCAGGTTCGTGCCCTGCACCATGTCCCAGTCGAGAGAGGCGAGTTCGGTGGGGCGCAGCTCGCGCGCGTAGTTGGAGAACCCGATCACCTGGATGGCGTCCTGCGGATATTTGCTCGACACCAGCGTGTGCAGGGCGAGCGCGGTCTGCTTGGCCGAGCCCCAGGTGCCGCGCAGCGCCATGGAGTACGACAGGTCGACGAGCAGGCACACCGCCGCGGCCGTGCGCCGCTCGGTCTCCAGCACCTCGAAGTCGTCGACCGCCAGGCGCACCCGCGGCCGGGCCGAGGTGCGGCCGGCGTCGCGCAGGTGTTCTCCCCGGCGCAGGGCGTTGGACACCGTCCGGATGACGTCGATGGGCTGTTCGTCGCCGGATCGCCAGGGCCGGCTGGCACCGGTCAGCTCGCCGGCCTGGCCGGCGTCGACCTGATCGTGGTCGCCGCCCCGCGCGGAATCGAGCTGCGCGAACACCCGGCGCAGCGCGGTCTCGCCGAGGCGGCGTACGGCCTTCGGCGTGAGGTCGAGGGAGCCGCCCTTGCGCTTGAGGTAGCCCTGGCGTTCGAGTTCGGCCTCGATGCGGCGCAGCTCGGCGAGGTCGTCGACCGCCTGCCGGCCCAGCGCCCGGCGGACCGCCTCCTCGTCGATGTCGTCCATCCGCGCGCCGGGGTAGTCCTGCCGCAGCGTGCTCTCGAGCTCGGCCAGGTCGGCGAGCTCCTCCAGGGCCGTTGTCGCGTCGCCCATGGACATGGCCTCGTCGCCGCTCATGCGCTCGGACCCGGACCAGTCGAGGTCGGGCCGGCGCTGCCGGAGCGAGGACGAGAGCCGTTGCATCTCCATGTCGAGGCCGGCGTCCTCCAGCGTCTGCGCCATGAGCGAGGCGAGCTCGGCCCGCTGCTCGGGGGTCAGAGAGGCGAGCAGTCGTTCGGTGGCGGCGGCGCGGCGGGCCAGGGAGTCGACGAGCTCTTCCAGATCGCGCGGGTCGTCCGGGAAGAAGTCACCGTACTCCCGCATGAAGTCCTCGAAGTCCTCCTGGGTGTGCTCGCCGCGCGCGTCCTTCTCGAGCATGTCGTTCAGGGCGGACATCATGTTCTTGACCCGCTCCATGGCGGCCGGGTCGGGGTTGCTCATGGCCTGCTTCATGCCGCGGAACTGCGCGTCCAGCACGTCACGGCGGAGCAGGTCCTTCAGCTCCTCGAAGGTCTGCCGCGCCTCCGGCGAGCGCCATTCGTACGACGCCAGGCGGCGGACCGCCTGGGCGGTGTCGTCCGGCAGCGTGTCGAGCTCGGCCTCCCGCAGGCGCGCGTCGTCACCCGGGTCGGGGAACAGCGCGGTACGCTCCTGGCCGATCGCCCGGTCGAGCAGGGCGCGGGCCTCCTCGAGAGTGCCGTCGAGCCGCCCGCGGCCGCGCAGCGCCTGCCGCCGGGCGCGGACCTGCCGCAGTAGATCGTCCAGCCCACGCCGCTGCCGCCCCCCGGGGAGTCCGCGGCGGAGCAGCTCGCGTAGCGCGTCGGCCGGACCGGTGCCCTCGAGCATGGAGTCGCCCATCGCGTCGAGGGCGGCCCGCACGTCGTACGGCGGGGCGAGCGGATCCGGCCCATCGTGGTAGGGCCCGTAGCGGTATCCGGCCACGGCGACCTTCTTCCTCGTCAGGTGCGGTACGTCGACGTGCCGTCGGCGATGTCCTTGGACAGGCGGCGCATGAGGTAGAGCCCCTCCAGGGCGAATTCCAGGGCCGCCGCGGCGTGCCCGGGAGACTCGCCCTCCATACCGAGGCTCCCCAGGATCTTGGCCAGCCCGGGTACCGGCCCGATGCGATGCAGCAGCTCGGCCGCCGGCACGAGCTCGCCGGCGTCCACGGTGGCACCGCGGTCGAAACGGTCGAGCAGGCCGTTCAGGTCGGCCGCGCCGAGCGTGCGCCGCCAGGTTTCGGAGGTGGCGCGGCGCAGGAGGTGGGCGAGCACCTCCTCCTCGCGGCCCTCCTCGCTGACCTCGAACTCCACCTTGCCGAGCAGGGTCGGCACGACAGCGGGCAGGTCGCAGACGCGCGCCACCGGCTGGTCCTCCCCGACGATGGCGGCGCGGCGTGTCGCGGAGGCGGCCACGGTCTCAGTGCCGGCGATCGCGAACCGGGCTGACACACCGGAGCGGGCGTCGACCGCCGGTGATTCGCGTACCAGCCGGGTGAACCGGGCGATGACCTCCATCAGGTGGATCGGCACCGCGGCGGAGACCTGGGCCTCCTGCCCGATCAGCACGAGCTCGTCGTCGAGCTCGAGTGGGTAGTGCGTGCGGATCTCGGCGCCGAAGCGGTCCTTCAGCGGGGTGATGATGCGACCGCGGTTCGTGTAGTCCTCCGGGTTCGCGCTGGCCACCAGGAGAACGTCGAGAGGCAGCCGGAGGGCGTACCCCCGGATCTGCACGTCGCGCTCCTCCAGCACGTTGAGCAGCGACACCTGAATGCGCTCGGCCAGGTCGGGCAGCTCGTTGACGCAGAAGATCCCGCGGTTGGTCCGGGGTACCAGACCGTAGTGCACGGTCTCGGGGTCGCCGAGGGTACGGCCTTCGGCGACCTTGATCGGGTCGATGTCGCCGATGAGGTCGCCGACGCTCGTGTCGGGGGTGGCGAGCTTCTCGCCGTACCGGTCGTCACGGTGCTTCCACGCGATCGGCAGGTCGTCGCCCTGCTCGGCGAGCAGCCGCCGGCAGCGTACGCACACGGGCTGGTACGGGTGGTCGTTGATCTCGCAGCCCTCGACCACCGGTGTCCACTCGTCGAGCAGCCCGCCGAGGGTGCGGATCAGCCGGGACTTGCCCTGCCCGCGTTCGCCGAGGAGCACGAGGTCATGCCCGGCGAGCAGCGCTCGTTCGAGGTGCGGCAGGACAGTCTCGTCGAACCCGACGATGCCGGGGAAACGAGGCTCGCCGGATCTCAGGCGGGTGAGGAGGTTATGTCGGATCTCGTCCTTGACCGGGCGGTGGACATGGCCGCCGGCCCGGAGTTCGCGAAGTGTGGTTGGTCGCGTGTTCAGTGTCCTCACCGCTTCTCGCTTGCTTCGCAGGTGGCCGAAAGGGGCGCGCATGGGTGCTGCCGCCCCCCGCTCCGCTCGCTGCGACGGGTGCGCTCCCGTTGGACACTATGCCCGGATCTTGGTGTCCGCATCCAATGACGGCCGGGGCCGTTGCCGGCGCGGCGGACAGGTCGGGTGCCGACGCCGAACCGGGTACGCCGGCGACGGCCGCCGTGACTAGCCTGAACCGGACCCGGCGGGAGGGCGCCCAGGCTGGCCCCCGGTCTCTCGAATCCGCTGTGGTAGACCGTAAGAAATCCGACTCGTCTGGAGGGAGAGCGAGGCAGTGGCGCGCTTCGGTGATGGCCTGGCCGTCGGCCCCGATCTGGTCGCGGCCGCGGAGTCCGCGGTGGCGCAGGCCCGGGCGCCCCTCGACGGCCCGCCCGATCTGGTCTTCGTCTTCGTGTGCTCCCCGGTCCCCGAGGCGGTCGAGCGGGCCGCGCGGCGGGCGATGGAGGTCGCGGGCACCCCCAACGTCATCGGCTGCGGAGCCCCGGGCGTGATCGGCGGGAACCACGGCGTCGAGGACTCCAGTGCGGTCAGCGCCTGGGCCGCGCAGCTTCCGGAGGCGCGCATCGAGCCGTTCCGGCTGGAGACGCTCAAGTTCCCCGGCGAAGACCCGGAGGCGGCACAGCGGCTCGCCGTGGTGGGCATGCCGCAGACGAGTGACGACGACGTGGTCGCGGTCCTGCTGGCCGACCCGTACAGCTTTCCGGCGGACGCGTTCGTCGAGCGGTCCGGCGAGGTGCTGCCGGGCCTCCCGCTGGTCGGCGGGCTCGCCACGGGGCAGGGCGGGCGCGGCACCGCCCGGCTCTTCGCGGACGGTGAGATCGTCGATTCGGGCGCGGTCGGGGTGCTGCTCGGCGGCTCGGTGATGACCTCCACGGTGGTCAGCCAGGGAGCCCGGCCGGTCGGCCCGCCCATGGTGGTCACCAGGGCCGAGGAGAACGTCCTGTACGAGCTGGCCGGCGCGCCCGCGCTGACCAAGCTGGAAGATGTCGTCGCCGCGCTGCCGGACAAGGAGCGCGTGCTCATCGAGGGCGGCCTGCTGATCGGCATCGCCATGGACGAGTACGCCGAGGAGCACGAGCGCGGCGACTTCCTGGTCCGCAGTGTCGTCGGCGCCGACCCCGAAGCCGGGGCGCTCGCGACCGGCGACATCATCGAGGTCGGCCGCACCGTACGGTTCCAGGTGCGCGACTCCTCCGCGGCGGACGAGGACCTGACGCTCCTCCTCGGAGACCTCGACCTCGCGCCGATCGAGGGCGCGTTGCTGTTCTCGTGCACCGGGCGTGGCCGCTCGATGTTCCCGAACTCCGATCACGACGTCCGCGTCCTGCGCAGCGTTCTCGGCACCTCCGGGATCGGCGGGTTCTTCGCCGCCGGGGAGATCGGCCCGGTCGGGGGCCGTAACCACGTGCACGGCTTCACCGCGTCGATCCTCGCGTTCGGGCCGGCGGCCGCAGAGAAGGAGAACACGTGAGCTCTCCCGTCCTCGCCATCGACATCGGCGGCACCAAGATGGCGGCCGCCCTGGTCGAGCCCGGGGGGCGGGTGGCGGCGTACGAGCGCATCGTCACCCCGCAGTCGCCGCACGTCGACGCCGACGGCCTGTGGCGCACCCTGCTGGCCCTGATCGACAAGCTGCCCGCCGCTCGCCTGGCCGGGGTGGGGGTGGGCTGTGGCGGGCCGATGACGTGGCCGTCCGGCGATGTGTCCCCGCTCAACATGCCCGCGTGGCGCGACTTTCCGCTGCGGGACCGGCTCCGCGATCTCTTCCCGGGTCTGCCGGTCCGCGTGCACAACGACGCCGTCGCCGTGGCGGCCGGGGAGCACTGGCGTGGCGCGGGCCGGGGCCGGCAGAACGTGCTCGGCATGGTGGTGTCCACCGGCGTGGGCGGCGGTCTCATCCTGGGCGGCCGTCTCATCGACGGCGCGAGTGGCAACGCGGGGCACATCGGGCACGTGATCGTCGACCCCGAAGGGCCGGAGTGCGAGTGCGGCGGCCGGGGGTGCCTGGAGGCGATCGCCCGGGGGCCCGGGCTGTCGGCGTGGGCTCGTGAGCAGGGCTGGACCGGCGAGACGGGAAAGGAGCTCGCCGACGACGCCGCCCGCGATCATCCGATCGCCGTGCGGGCGATGAACCGGGCCGGCTGGGCGCTGGGCGTCGCGATCGCCTCCGCGACGCACCTGTGCGACCTCGAGGTCGTCGCTGTCGGCGGAGGGCTGTCGCAGGCCGGCCCGCTGCTGTTCGGCCCGCTGGAGGAGACGTTCCGGGCGCATGCCCGGATGGAGTTCGCCAGGGAGGTCCGCGTCGTGCCGGCCGCGCTCGGGCAGACGGCGGGCCTGGTCGGAGCGGCCGCCTTCGTCTTCGGCGGCGACCGTTACTGGACCGCGGACTGATCCGGCTGACATCTTCCGCCTCAACGACACCCGTCACGGCGAGCCGTCACCCGGCAACAGGAGCACGTCGTCTTTATCCTGGAGGGCTACCTCCCGGCCGCGGGGCCTCGTACGAGGCGGGAGCCCCACCTGACCATGGGACACTCTGTCGTATGAGTGGCCCCGTCGGCATCGAGGACATTCGCGCGGCTCGTGAGCTGCTGCGCGATGTCGTCGTGACCACGCCGATCCTCGAGTCCCGATCCCTGTCGGCGAAGGTCGGCGGCCCTGTCTTCCTCAAGTGCGAGAACCTCCAGCGGGCGGGCTCGTTCAAGGCCCGCGGAGCCTACGTGCGCATCGCCAGGCTCAGCGACGAGGAGCGGGCGCGCGGTGTGGTCGCGGCGAGCGCCGGCAACCACGCGCAGGGCGTCGCGCTGGCCGCGCGGCTGCTGGGCAGCAGGGCGGTCGTCTTCATGCCTGAGGGCGCGCCGCTGCCCAAGGTCGTCGCCACCCGCGCGTACGGCGCCGAGGTGGTGTTCGAGCGGTCCGGAGTCGACGGGTGCCTCGCCGCGGCCACGGCGTACGCCCGGGAGAACGGCGCGGTGTTCATCCATCCGTTCGACCATCCCGACGTGGTGGCCGGGCAGGGCACGGTCGGCCTGGAGATCCTCGAACAGTGCCCCGACGTCCGCACCATCGTGGTGGGGATCGGCGGCGGCGGGCTGATCGCCGGGATCGCGGCCGCGGTGAAGGCGGTCCGGCCCGACGTTCGTGTGGTCGGGGTGCAGGCGGAGCAGGCCGCGGCCTTTCCGCCGTCGCTCGCCGCCGGCCGTCCCGTCGTGGTGGAGCCGGCCCCGACCATGGCCGACGGCATCGCGGTCGGCCGTCCCGGCGACCTGACGTTCGAGCTGGTGTCCAAGCTCGTCGACTCCGTGGTGACCGTGTCGGAGGAGTCACTGTCGCAGGCGCTGCTGAACTGCCTGGAGCGTTCCAAGCAGGTCGTCGAACCGGCGGGAGCGGTCGGTGTCGCCGCGCTGCTCGACCAGCCGCAGGCGTTCGAGTCGCCGGTCGTCACCGTGCTGTCCGGCGGCAACATCGATCCCTTGCTGCTGTCGAAGGTGCTGCGCCATGGTCTGGCGGTGGCCGGCCGTTACCTGGTGTTCCGTGCCCGGCTGCGCGATCATCCGGGCGCGCTCGTGGACCTGCTCGGCGAGCTCGCCGAGATGGAGGTCAACGTTCTCGACGTGGTGCACGAGCGGGTCGCCGCCCGGCTCAACGTCGACGAGGCCGAGGTGCTGCTGCACCTGGAGACCCGCGGCCCGGCCCATTGCGACGAAGTACTCGGCCGCCTCCGCAAAGAGGGCTACACCCTCAGTTTCAACTGATCACATCGATCTACCTGAATTAACCGGTCGCTCTTACGCGAACGTCCCCGGCCGGGGACGTTCGTCTCGGATGCGGGAGCGGGCGTTACAGCTTGGGCTTGCCCTCGGTGTAGAGCCACGCCTGGAAGAGCGGCTTGAGGTCCTTCTTCGTGTAGTGCTGGGCGAAGGCGATGAACTCGGCGGTCGTGCCGTTGCCGTACCGGTGAGCCGCCGGCCACGCCTTGACCAGCTTGAAGAAGGCGTCGTCGCCGATGGCCCCGCGGAGCTCGTGCAGGGTCATCGCGGCGCGGGTGTAGACCAGGTCGTCGAAGATGTGGTCGCGGCCCGGCTCGGCCACCTTGCCGGTCCAGTCGGTACCGGCGGAGTTGTAGGCCGCGTCGAAGATCTGCTGCGCGGTCTGGCCGCCGTGCTGCTCGCTGTACAGCCACTCGGTGTAGGTCGCGAAGCCCTCGTTCAACCAGATGTACTTCCACTCCGCGGGCGTGACGGAGTCGCCGAACCACTGGTGTCCCAGCTCGTGGGCGAGCAGGTCCGCGGTCGGCAGCGCGCCCGCCGTACGCCTGGCGTACACCGGCCGGGACTGGGTCTCCAGGGAGTAGCCGACGTTCGGGGCGAGCACGTCGATGCCGCCGACCGAGGAGAATGGGTAGCGGCCGTACAGCTTCTGTTCCCAGTCGATGACGTCCGCGGTGGCCGTGTTGAAGTCACTGGCCGCCTGGGTTCCCGGCTTGACCGCGGCAGGGTCGACGGCGGTGATGTCGCGCAGGCCGCTCTTGGTACGAGTGTCCTTGACGTCGAAGTGGCCGATCGCCAGCATCACCAGCTCGCTCGCGGTGGGCTGCCGGTCGACCCAGCGGAAGGTGGTGGTCGGGCCCTGCGACCGCTCACCGGCCGGATCGCCGTTCGCCAGGACCTTGAGGCCCTTCGGCACGGTGACGGTGAAGTCGTACGTCGCCTTGTCGCGGGTGCTGTCGTTCACCGGATACCAGGTCGCGGAGCCGAACGGCTGTGACAGCGCCACCGCGCCGTCGTGGGTGGCGATCCAGCCGGAGACGCCGAGCGTCTTGTCGTCGATCAGCTGCGGGACACCCGCGTAGGCGACCTCGACGGTGAACTCGCGGCCCCGGGCCAGCCCGTGCTGCGGGGTGATGACGAGCTCCTGCTCGCCGGTCCGCTTGTACGCCGCAGGCTGACCGTTCACGATGAGCTTGCTGATCTTCAGCGGGCCGAGGAAGTCGAGGTCGAACCGGGACAGGTTCTGCGTGGCGTGAGCGTCGATCTTCGCGTTGGCGTCGATGGCCTTGGTGCCGGGGTCGTAGGTGACCGACAGGCTGTAGTGCTGGGCGTCGTAGCCGCCGTTGCCCATGTCGGGGAAGTACGGGTCGCCGGCGCCGGGCGCGCCGGGGGTGTAGGCACGATGGGCGCTGGCGCCGGCCGCCGCCATCGGGACGAGCAGGCCGGCCGCTGCCGCGGCCGCGGCGATCGACAAGGCTCGTGAGGTAATCCTCGCCATTCAAAGTCTCCCATTGTCTTAAATCACAGAACGCCCGAACTGCAGGGCACAGCATGCTCCTGCGGAACACCCGTTTACAAGATTCTCGGGAGCAGTGGATGGACGCGCGCGGGATCTCGACTCCCCGGCTACCAGTTCGCGGGCCGGCCCTTGCCGTAGAGCCAGACCCGGAACAGCCTGCCGAGGCTTATTCCTGAGACGCGCTCGGAAAGTGCGATGAAGTCCGCCGTCGTCGCATTCGCGTGCCGATGCTCGGCCGCCCAGGCGCGCAGGATCGCGAAGAACTTCGCGTCTCCCACCTTCTTCCGCAGGGCGTGCAGCGTCATCGCTCCCCGTTCGTACACGGCGCGGCCGAACATCCGGCCGCGTCCGGGCGCGGCCGGAGGCACGTTCCACAGGTCACCGCTCTCCTTCTGGGAGTAACGGCTGTCGAACTGCCGTTGCACCGGCACGCCGCCGGGCTCGCGTTCGCGCCACATCCACTCCGCGTACGTCGCGAAGCCCTCGTTGAGCCAGATGTCGCTCCAGCGGGCCGGTGTGACGCTGTCGCCGAACCACTGGTGCGACAGCTCGTGCGCGATCACGGTGGGATCGGCCACGATGCCCGCGACGTACTCCGGCCTGGTCTGGGTCTCGAGGGCGAACCGCACCGGGGCGTCGTCGACCACGCCGCCCGTCGAGCCGAACGGGTACGGGCCGAACAGCCGGACCCAGGCGTCGGTGATCCGCGCGGTCTCGTCGTACAGCCGGCCGAGGCCGATGGTCGTGACGGACGGGTCGATGGCGACGTAGATCGGGATGCCGCCCGGCGTGCGCCCGGTGCGGACCGTGAACCGGCCCACGTCCACCATTGCCAGGTACGTCGCCATCGGGTCGCGCTCCCGCCACGTGTAGGTCGTCGAGCCTCCCGTCGTGCCGGTGCCGGTGAGCTCGCCGTTGGCGATCGCGGTCAGGCCCCGTGGCACGGTGACCCGGAAGCCGAAGGTGGCCTTGTCGCCGGGTTGGTCGTTGCCGGGGAACCAGGTGTGCGCGCCGTCCGGCTCGTCGCCGGTGAAGACCCCGTCGCGGGTGGGGATCCAGCCGTACTTCCCGAGCAGCGGGTCGTTGATCTCCCGTGGAGTCCCGGAGTAGGCGACGCTCACCACGAACCGGCCTCTGGGGAGCGGCTTCGGCGGAGTGACGACGAGCTTACCGGCGCTGCGGGTGTACGCGGCGGGCGAGCCGCCGACCGTCACCTTCGAGACGGTCAGGCCGGTCAGGTCGAGATTGAAGCGGGACAGCGCCTCGGTGGCGTCGGCGGTGATGGTCGCGGTGCCGGCCAGCTCAGGTTCGGCGTGCGGGGCGATGCGCAGGTCGAGGTCGTAGTTCTGGACGTCGTAGCCGCCGTTGCCGGCCCCGGGCATGTACGGGTCACCGGCGCTCGCGGCGCCCGGCACCGGGCCGGCCGGCGCGTGCGGTGGCGGTGCGGCGGTCTTGCCGGAGCAGGAGGTCAGTGCGACCGCGACGAGGAGGCTCGCTGCGACACGGCGGGGGCGGCTCACCGGTCCAGCGTGGCCGTCGGCGCCCGTACAGGCAAGCCCGTGGTGTTCCCGCCGCGGTCGGCGACGGAGTGCGGTCGCCGCCTACCGGCCTTTGTACGGATCAGGCGTGCCGGGCTCGGTCCGCACGACGACCGTCTTGGCGACCTTGTCGTGAAGGGCCTGCCTGCGGGGGTCCCACAGAATCCATGCGACGTCGACGAGCCCGCCGACGCCGCAGGTGAGGAGGGAGAGGAGGTACTGGAAGAGCAGCCGCCAGGAGGCCTGCCCGTAGCCGATCGGGCCGCCGTCGCCCTCCCGCACGACGCGGAGGTTCATCGCCCGCTTGCCGAGGGTCTGCCCCCACGTGCCGTGCTGCAGGACGTAGTAGAGGAAGGCGATCACGACGGCGACGAGGTCGGCCGCTATCTGACGGGCGCCGTACACCGTGCCGTGACCGAAGAAGGGCGCGGTGGCGAGCAAGGTGAGGGCGTACACGATGAGCCCGTCGATGATCGCGGCGATCAGCCGCCGCCAGCGCTCGCCGTACCGGAGCGTCGGGCCCATGGCGCCGTACCCGCCCGGGTGGTCGGCGGATCCGTACGGCCTGCCCGGCGGTTCGGCCGCGCCGTATGGCGGGCCGCCGGGGCCGTACGGTGGCTGGGACCACTGCCCGGCACCGTACGGCGTCTGAGCCGGCGGCGGCTGCCCCGGGGCCCCGGCCGGCGGCGTGGACTCGCGTCGATCGGGCTGCTCGGGCGGTTCGGTCATGCCGCCACGGTGGTCGCAGCCCGATCGCGGGAAGATACGCCGCGCCCGGCGCGGAAACTCCCTTGGGCCGTCCTTGGGGATTCGTTGACTACAGGTTGCCGCGGAGTTCCTGCTCGCGCTCGATCGCCTCGAACAGGGCCTTGAAGTTGCCCTTGCCGAAGCCCAGCGAGCCGTGCCGCTCGATGAGCTCGAAGAAGACCGTGGGCCGGTCCTGCACCGGCTTGGTGAAGATCTGCAGCAGGTAACCGTCCTCGTCGCGGTCGACCAGGATCTTGCGCTTCCGCAGCTCCCCGATCGGCACCCGCACCTCGCCGATGCGCTCCCGCAGGTCCGGGTCCTCGTAGTAGGAGTCGGGGGTGCTCAGGAACTCCACGCCGGCGGCGCGCATCGCGTCCACGGAGTGCAGGATGTCGCCTGTGGCCAGCGCGATGTGCTGCATGCCGGGCCCGCCGTAGAACTCCAGGTACTCCTCGATCTGCGACTTCTTCTTGGCGATCGCGGGCTCGTTCAGCGGGAACTTCACCTTGCCGGTGCCGTCGGCGACCACCTTCGACATGAGCGCGGAGTACTCAGTGGCGATGTCGTCGCCCACGAACTCCTTCATGTTGGTGAAGCCCATGACACGCTTGTAGAACTCCACCCACTCGTCCATCATGCCGAGCTCGACGTTGCCGACGCAGTGGTCGATCGCCTGGAAGTACCGCTTCTCCGGCGGGGCGACGATCGGGTCGGCGGCGACGTATCCAGGCAGGTACGCGCCGGAGTAGTCGGTGCGCTCCACGAGTGAGTGCCGGGTCTCGCCGTAGGCGGCGATCGCGGCGATCACGACCTTGCCGTGCTCGTCCTCGACCACGTGCGGCGCCTCGGTGCCGGTCGCGCCCTGAGCGATCGCGTGCGCGTACGCCGCCTCGGCGTCCGGCACCTCGATGGCCAGGTCGATCGCGCCGTCTCCGTGCTCGGCGACGTGCCGCCCGAGGTCGGTTCCGGTGTGCACGGCCCCCTTGAGGACGAACCGCGCGCCGCCCGACTCGAGGACGTACGCCGCCTCGTCCCGGCTGCCGGTCTCCGGGCCCTTGTACGCGACGCAGCGCATGCCGAACGCGGTCGAGTAGTAGTGCGCGGTCTGCTTGGCGTTGCCCACCGCGAAGACGACGGCGTCCATGCCCTTCACCGGAAAGGCGTCGTCCTTGCGCGCCTCCCGCACGACTCTGTCTTCCCTGGCCACGTCCGTCATGGTTCTCCCTGCGCGGTGATCGAGCGGCTGACCTTCACAATGTCGGTCCTGAGCTACAGACTGCGCAAGAGACGATCGAACGAGTGGGCAACTTGTATAGTCGTCACCGGGGTGGTGGGCGATTTCTGTACACCCTGCCCACGGATCACTGAAGGAAGCCATGATCGACGACATCGATGCGCGGCTCATCGAGCTGCTGACCGTGGAGCCGCGCATCGGCGTGCTGGAATGCTCCCGCCGACTCGGTGTGGCGCGGGGCACCGTGCAGGCCCGGCTGGACCGCCTGCAGGAGCGCGGCGTGATCCGGGGGTTCGGGCCGGAGGTCGATCCGGCCGCCCTCGGCTATCAGGTCACCGCGTTCGTGACGCTCCAGATCCAGCAGGCGGGCGGGCATGATCCGGTGGCGGCACGACTGTCAGCCGTCCCCGAGGTGATCGAGGTGCACACGATCACCGGCGGGGACGACATGCTGTGCCGCATCGTCGGACGCGGCAACCAGGACCTGCAACGGGTCATCGACCTGATCGTCGATGTGGAAGGCGTGCAGCGGGCCTCGACCGTGATCGCGCTCGCGACCCCGGTGCACCAGCGGACCCTGCCGCTGGTGCGGGCCGCCGCGCGCACGTGAGGACGGCGGGCGGCCCCGGGCCGCTCAGGTGCCGGCGTAGGGCGTGGCGTCGATGATCTCGACGGCCATGCTCCGGCCGTTCGGCAGGTTGTACTTGGCCTTCTCGCCGACTTTCTTGCCGTTGATCGCAGCGCCGAGCGGCGACTTCGGAGAGTAGACGTCGATCGGGGCGCCGCTCTCCTCGCGCGAGGCGAGCAGGAAGGTGACCTCCTCGTCGTCGCCCGCGAACTGGACGGTGACGGTCATGCCGGGGCCGACCACGCCCTCGGTGCGGGGAGCCTCGCCCACGCGTGCGTTCTGGAGGATCTGCTGGAGCTGGAGGACGCGGCCCTCCTGCTTGCCCTGCTCCTCCTTGGCCGCGTGGTAACCGCCGTTCTCACGCAGGTCCCCCTCGTCGCGGGCGGCCTCGATCTTTGCAGCGATCTCGATCCGTCCCTCGCCCGAGAGGTAGTCCAGCTCGTGCTTGAGCCGGTCGTACGCCTCCTGGGTAAGCCAGGTGACGTTGGCATCGCGGGTCTCGGTCACGGGTACTCCTCATCCACGTGAAGTGCGGCCGTAGAACTCTTAAGGCTACCGGCATTCAAACGTGAAGTAGCCAGCGCAAGAGAGCTTTGTGTCGTTATGACGCTCTTGTTTGTTCCCCATAGGGGAGCCTGTTTTAACCTGTCCGGCAGTCTCTGACGTCAACGGCCGTGGCGAGGGACGAGGTCGCCACATCCTGGTGCGTATCCACGTTCGCCGTGCCGGGGGGCACCGTCACCTCAACGCGGGCGATTTCGGCGTGCGACGGGTCGTAGGCGACGATGGCGCAGCGCACGTTCTCGGACTTCGGCTTGGACACCTGGTAGTGCACGCGGACCGACCTCGCGGCGGCCTGCCAGGACACGACCTCCGGGGTGATCCCGGGAGTGCCCTCCGTGTACGCCATGATGATCGCCCAGCCGACGGCGCAGAACGCCACGAACACCCCGATGACCGCGTAGGCCACCTTGTTCCCCTTGGTACCCGTGGCGTTCCCCTTGATGCCGGTGGTCGTGGTCATGGCGGGAATCTCCGTGCGGTGTGCTGGTGTTGTCAGGAAGAATCGTGCTGAACGGGGGCGGCCGCCGGTGAGCCGGGCCGCTCGCCGGACGAATATGACCATACGCTGACGGGGAGCCTCAGTTGTCCGAGACACCGACGTGCCGGGAACCGCTGCGCCTGATGGCCGTGCACGCCCACCCGGATGACGAATCCAGCAAGGGGGCGGCCACGATGGCCCGCTACTCCGCCGAGGGAGTGCAGGTCCTGGTGATCACCTGCACCGGCGGCGAGCGCGGCGACATCCTGAATCCGGCGATGGACAGGCCTGAGATCAAGGCCGACCTCGCCGCGGTGCGGACGGAGGAGATGGCCAAGGCGCGCGAGATCCTCGGGGTCGAGCAGCAGTGGCTGGGCTTCGTCGACTCGGGGCTCCCGGAGGGCGATCCGCTGCCGCCGCTGCCGGACGGCTGCTTCGCCCTGCAGCCGCTCGAGGTCGCCGGCGAGCCCCTGGTCCGCGCGGTCCGAGAGTTCCGCCCGCACGTCGTGCTGACCTACGACGAGAACGGCGGCTACCCGCACCCCGACCACATCATGTGTCACAAGGTGTCGGTGGAGGCGTTCGAGGCGGCCGGCGACCCCGACCGCTACCCCGGCTGCGGCGAGCCGTGGCAGCCGCTGAAGCTCTACTACCACATGACCTTTCACCAGGATCGGTTCGTGGCCGAGCACCAGGCGATGATCCGGGCGGGTCTCGAGTCGCCGTACGACGAGATGCTCAAGCGCTGGGAGGACCGCCCGGTCAAGTGGGAGATCACCACACGGGTGCCGTGTGCCGACTACTTCGACGTCCGTGACCAGGCACTGATCGCGCACGCCACCCAGATCGACCCCACGGGTCCCTTCTTCGCCTGCCCGACGGAGCTCAAGCGCGGGGCATGGCCGACCGAGGACTACCATTTGGCACGTTCGCTGGTCGACACGGAACTGCCGGAGGACGACCTGTTCGCCGGCGTCCAGGAGAAGGTGTGCCTGCCATGATGGTTCTCGCGGTCAACGAAGACCAGGTCACCCCCGGGGTGGTCGCGTTCTTCATCGTCGCCGCGCTGGGCGTGACGCTCTTCCTCCTGATCCGCTCGATGAACAACCGGATCAGGCGTATCCAGGCCCCCAGCGAGGACGACCTTCGTCAGGCCGACTGGGAGCGCCGGCAACAGGAGCGGCACCGGTCCGAGGCCGACGAGTCCGAGGCCGGTCAGAACGGCGTATAGCCCCGCAGTGCTCTGGTGAGCCGGAGGAGCCCCGCACCGGTGGCGACGACGGCGATCCCGGCGTGCGGTGACGGCATGGCGGCGATGACGAGCACGGTCCGCGCTCCCGGATAGCGCCGGGGACGGATGTGACATCCGGGGCGCCCAGGCAGCGAAGGGTGTTCCTCTAGGCCTTCCTCAGGGTGTTCTCAGGTAGCTTTCAACTCCGCAGGCCACCATGGAAGGGTGAGTGAAGCGCGACTACTCGTGGTCGAAGACGAACCCAACATCCTGGAACTGCTCTCGGGCAGCCTCCGTTACGCGGGGTTCGAGGTGGTGACGGCGACCGGCGGAACCGAGGCCGTACAGGTGGCCCTGCAGCGCCGCCCCGATCTCATCGTGCTCGACGTGATGCTGCCCGATATGGACGGCTTCGACGTAATCCGCCGGCTGCGCGGCGGCGGTGCTCACATCCCGGTGCTCTTCCTGACCGCGAGGGACGCCACCCAGGACAAGATCCGCGGGTTGACGCTCGGCGGCGACGACTACGTGACGAAGCCGTTCAGCCTCGAAGAGGTGATCGCCCGCATCCGCGCCGTGCTGCGCCGTGCCCAGGGCGGGCCCGCCGAGCCGCCGCCGCGGCTGAGCTTCGCCGACCTGGAACTGGACGAGGAGAGCCACGAGGTATGGCGGTCCGGCAAGCCCATCCAGCTGTCGCCCACCGAGTTCAAGCTGCTGCGCTACTTCATGACCAACGCCAACCGCGTGCTCTCCAAGGCGCAGATCCTCGACCACGTGTGGGACTACGACTTCCGCGGCGACACCGGCATCGTTGAGTCCTATGTGTCGGTGCTCCGCCGCAAGCTCGACAAGCTCGGCCCCCGCCTGATCCACACGTTGCGCGGAGTGGGCTACGTGCTGCGCCTGCCACCGGAGCAGTAATGCCACGCTGGTTGACGCGCCTGTCCGCGCGGACCCCGCTGCGGGTGAAACTCATCGCCGCCGTGCTGACGCTGGTCGCCCTGGCGCTGGTCGCGGTCAGCGTGGCGAGCGTCTCCGCGATGCGCGGCTACCTGCTCGACCGGACCGACCAGCAACTGTCCAGCGTGGCCCGGGTGATGAGCCATGCGCTCAGCAACGGCGACCAGCAGACGAAGGTGCTCGGGACCGGGCAGTACGTGGTCCAGGTCCGGGACGCCTCAGGCAAGATCATCGAGGAGTCGCCGCCCGCGATCTGGCGCGACAGCGTGCCCGAGCCCGACGTGCCGCAGAACGGGGAATGGCTGGCGGCGCACACCGAGAAGGCGGTCTCCGTCGGCGCCCAGTCCGGCGACATCCGGTGGCGGGTCTACATCGAGCCGGTCGGCAGCGTGTACGTCGTGGTGGGCACGGACCTGCGCGACGTCGCACGTACGGCCGGCCGGCTGGTCGGCGTGGAGATCGTCGTCGGCGGCCTCGTGCTCATGCTCGTGGCCGGGCTGGGCGTGGCGATCATACGTGCCAGCTTGCGGCCGCTCGTGAACATCGAGCACACGGCGGCCGCCATCGCGGCCGGTGACCTGTCGCGGCGGGTGCCGGACACCGACCCGCGCACGGAGGTCGGCCGGCTGGGTAGTGCTTTGAACGGCATGCTGACCCAGATCGAGACGGCGTTCCGCGCCCAGTCGGAGTCGGAGGCGACCGCCCGCGAGTCTGAGGAGCGCATGCGCCGGTTCGTCGCCGACGCCAGCCATGAGCTCCGTACGCCGCTGAGTGTGATCCGCGGCTTCGCGGAGTACTACCGGCAACGCGACGACGTCGACCGGGGCGAGCTGGACCGGTTGATCGGCCGGGTCGAGAACGAGGCCGTCCGGATGGGCGTACTCGTCGACGACCTGCTGCTGCTGGCCCGGCTCGACCAGCAGCGGCCACTGGCGCGGCTGCCCGTGGACCTGCTCGCCCTGGCCGCCGACGCCGTGCACGACGCCCGCGTCCTCGACGGCGCCCGGGAGATCACGCTGTCGGTGCGCAGCGGGTCCGCGTTCATCGTCACCGGCGACGAGGTACGCCTCCGGCAGGTCATCGGCAACCTGGTGAACAACGCGCTGCAGCACACCCCGGCAGGCACCGCGGTCGAGGTGGTCATGAGGTCCGGGCGGCTGGGGACCGCGCCGGCGGCCGTGCTGGAGGTCGCGGACAAGGGACCGGGCCTGCCGGCCGAGGAGGCCGAGCGGGTCTTCGAGCGGTTCTATCGCGCGGACCCGGCCCGGAGCCGCGGCGGCACCGGCCTCGGGCTGGCGATCGTGGCCGGGCTGGTGCAGGCGCACGGCGGCTCCGTGGAGGTGGAGACCTCGCCCGGTGAGGGTGCCATATTCCGCGTCGTCCTCCCGCTCGACCCCGACGCGGTCGAGGCCGATGCCGTCGACCCGGTGCGCTCTTAACACAGGCCTTATTGCGGTAACTCTCAGGCGGGCCTCAGGGGCGCTCCAGTCCGGATGGCGATGCTGTAGGTGTCAGACAGATTACGGATCTTGGGGAGTGAGCGATGGAGACCCATGACCGGCCCGCGGGCGAGCGTCCGGAAGAACCGCACACCGGGGCGTCACCAGAAGCGGAGCCGCGGCCGGGTGCCTCCTCGGCGCCCGAAGCGCCGCACTCCGGCGCGCAGGCGTGGCCGCCGCCCGGGCAGCAGCCCTACGGCGCGGCGCAGGACGATCCGCAGGCGTCTGGTGCGCAGTACGACCCGTATGCGTATGGCCCGGAGGGTGATCCGCAGGGATACGGCGCGCAGGGCGACCACCTGGGATACGGTGCGCACACTGTTCCGCAGCCGGTGGCGGGGCCGAGCTGGTGGACGCCGCGCAGGAAGATCGCCGCAGGCGGCAGCGCGCTGGCCCTCGTCCTCGCCGGCGGGCTCGCCGGAGGCGCCGTCGCGGCCGTGATCGGCAATGGCACCACCTACGCCAGCCCGACGGCCGTGCGGCCCGCCTCGAACAAGTCCGCCACCGGCATCGCGGCGATCGCCCAGGCGGTGGAGCCGAGCGTCGTATCGATCACCGTGACGACCCAGGACGCTCAGAGCGAGGGCTCCGGTGTCGTCATGCGCTCCGACGGAACCATCCTGACCAACAACCACGTCGTCGCCGACGCGGCGCAGGGCGGCCAGATCGCGGTCAAGTTCAGCGACGGAAAGAAGTCCACGGCCAACGTGGTCGGTACCGATCCGGCGACGGACATGGCGGTGATCAGGGTGTCCGGGGTGTCCGGGGTGAAGCCGGCGACATTCGGCAACAGCGACCAGCTACAGGTCGGCGACCCGGTCGTCGCCATCGGCAGCCCGCTCGGACTGGAGGGTTCGGTGACCTCCGGCATCATCAGCGCCCTGCACCGCACACTCTCGGAGGGCGGTAGCAACCAGCAGCAACTGCCGCAGATGCCGGGCATGCCGGGCATGCCAGGCGGCCAGGGCATGCAGGGCGGCCAGAGCGGCTCCGGTGCGACGATCGGCGACGCGATCCAGACCGACGCCGCGATCAACCCCGGCAACTCCGGCGGTCCGCTGGTGAACGGCTACGGGCAGGTCGTCGGCGTGAACACGGCCATCGCCA
>JAOPYL010000234.1 GCA_025964625.1 Actinoallomurus sp.
CTTGATGGGTCAGATGCGTCCGGCGGACAGGCGGCCGTCGAAGGCGATATCGAAGGCGTTCAGCGCCGCCTTCCAGCGCATGGTCCAGCGGCCACGGCCCTTGCCGGTGGGGTCCAGGCCCATGAGCGCCAAGTACAGGCACTTGAGAGCGGCCTGCTCGGTCGGGAAGTGGCCGCGGGCGTTGACCGCCCTGCGCAGCCGGGCGTTGATCGACTCGATTGCGTTGGTCGTGCACACGATCTTTCTGATCTCCACGTCGAAGGCCAGGAACGGCACGAACTCGGCCCAGGCGTCGGTCCACAGCCGGATGATGGCCGGGTAGCACCTCTCCCACGTGTCGCTGAACTCGGCGAATCGGTCCAGGGCAGCGGACTCACTCGGGGCGGTGTAGACGGGCTTGAGGTCCTTGGCGAGCTGCGACCAATCCCGCTTGCTTGCGTAGCGAAACGAGTTCCGAAGCAGGTGGACGATGCACGTTTGCACGATCGTCTTCTCCCAGACCGTGTTCACCGCGTCCGGCAGGCCCTTGAGCCCGTCGCACACCACCATCAGCACGTCCTGAACACCACGGTTCTTGATCTCCGTCAAGATCCGCAGCCAGTACTTGGCGCCCTCGCCGTCGCCATGCTCGCCGGCCCACAACCCCAAGATGTCGCGCTCACCATCGGAGGCCATCTGCATGCACGTGATGGTCACCGACGCTCAGCGGTTCATGTCAGCCCTGGTCAAGGTGATCACACCGCGTGCGGTGTCCTGCCGGTTGACCGGCTGATGCCGCCTGCGCGCGGGTACCGGCCGAGACCCGAGGTGTCTCGCTGAGCTGACGTCAGTCCTTGATCTCGCAGATGACGGCGCCTGAGGTCACGGACGAGCCGACCGTGGCGGTGAGGCCCTTGACGGTGCCGGCGCGGTGGGCGCTGAGTGGCTGCTCCATCTTCATGGCCTCCAGGACCACGATCAGGTCGCCCTCCTTGACCTCCTGGCCTTCCTCGACGGCGACCTTGACGATCGTGCCCTGCATCGGCGAGGCCAGCGCCTCGCCGGACACCGCAGACGAGGACTTCTTCGTGACCCTGCGCTTGGGGCGGGCGCCCGCGGCGAGCCCGGTGCGCGCGAGCGTCATGCCCAGGCTGCTGGGCAGTGAGACCTCGATACGCTTGCCGCCGACCTCGACGACGACCGTCTCGCGGCCCGCCTCCTCGTCGCCCTCGCCCGCGGCGGGCGCGACGAACGGCGGGATCTCGTTGACGAACTCGGTCTCGATCCAGCGAGTGAAGATCGTGAAGGGCTCGCTCGTGAAGGCGAGGTCCTTCACGACGGCACGGTGGAAGGGCAGCGCGGTGGCCATGCCCTCCACCTGGAACTCCTCCAGGGCGCGGGAGGCGCGCTGCAGGGCTTGGGCGCGGGTGGCGCCGGTGACGATCAGCTTGGCCAGCAGGGAGTCCCAGGCAGGGCCGATGACGCTGCCCGGCTCCACACCTGCGTCAAGACGCACGCCCGGGCCGCTCGGTGGCGCGAACGTGGTGACCGTGCCCGGGGCGGGCAGGAAATTGCGGCCCGGATCCTCGCCATTGATGCGGAACTCGATTGAGTGACCGCGCGGGGCCGGGTCGTCGTAGCCGATTTTCTCGCCGTCGGCGATGCGGAACATCTCCCGTACGAGGTCGATGCCGGAGACCTCTTCCGTGACGGGATGCTCGACCTGGAGACGAGTGTTGACCTCAAGGAAGGAGATGGTGCCGTCCGCGCCGACCAGGAACTCCACCGTGCCTGCGCCGACGTACCCGGCCTCCTTGAGGATCGCCTTCGACGCCGCGTACAGCTGGGCATTCTGCTCCTCGGTCAGGAACGGCGCCGGGGCCTCCTCGACCAGCTTCTGGTGGCGGCGTTGCAGCGAGCAGTCACGGGTGGAAACGACCACGACGTTTCCGTCCTGGTCGGCCAGGCACTGCGTCTCGACGTGGCGGGGCTTGTCGAGGTAGCGCTCGACGAAGCACTCGCCGCGGCCGAAGGCGGTGACCGCCTCGCGCACCGCCGAGTCGTACAGCTCGGGGATCTCCTCCAGCGTGCGGGCGACTTTCAGGCCCCGGCCACCGCCGCCGAAGGCCGCCTTGATGGCGATCGGCAGCCCGTGTTCCTTTGCGAAGGTGACGACCTCGTCCGCACCGGAGACCGGGTCGGGGGTGCCCGCCACCAGCGGCGCGCCAGCGCGCTGTGCGATATGGCGTGCGGCGACCTTGTCGCCCAGGTCGCGGATGGCGTGCGGCGGGGGACCGATCCAGACCAGGTCGGCGTCGAGGACGGCCTGGGCGAACTCGGCATTCTCGGACAGGAAGCCGTAGCCGGGGTGAACGGCGTCCGCGCCGGAGTTCTTGGCCGCCTGGAGTACTTTGGCGATGTCCAGGTAGCTGGCCGCCGGGGTGTCACCGCCGAGGGCGAACGCTTCGTCGGCGACCCGGACGTGCAGCGCGTCCCGGTCCGGGTCCGCGTAGACGGCTACGCTCCTGATCCCGGCGTCCCGGCAGGCACGGGCAACGCGGACCGCGATTTCGCCACGGTTGGCGATGAGCACCTTCGTCAGCATGCCTGCCCCAGCGTGTCGCCGAGGGTGGCGCCGAGCCGGTTGACGGTGTCGAGGATCTGACCGATGTCCGAGCCGGGGGTGAAGACGGCGCGGACGCCCATGGTCTCCAGCATGGGGATGTCGGCGTCGGGAATGATGCCGCCGACGAGGATGTGGACATCGTTCGCGTCATGGTGCGCGAGCAGGTTGATCACCTTCTCCACGATCGTCAGGTGGGCACCCGAGCGCACGGAGAGCCCCAGGATCGGAGCGTCCTCGGCGATGACACTGGCGACGATCTGTTCCGGTGTCTGATGCAGACCGGTGTAGATCACCTCGTAACCGGCGTCACGCAGCGCCCGGGCGATGACCTTGGCACCACGGTCGTGCCCGTCGAGCCCAGGTTCGGCGATCACCACTCGGGCGCGCGGCATCGGCGCGGCATCGGCGCGGTGCGTCCGCTGCTGCAACAAATTCATGGTTCCTCCGATTCGGATGGTCAGCGGTAGGGCGGATGCGCGCCGGCCCGGGTCCAGGGCAGTGCGGTTCGCGCAGCGGGTCATGTCGGCGACCTCGATGTCCGGCCGGTTCAGTGCGGCCAGTAGGAGCTGCGCCACGTCTTCGGCCCGGGTTTCGGCAGGTCTCGGGTTCGCACGTTGCGGGTCTTTTCCGCCCACACGTCCAGTTCCTGCGGCGCCGCGGGGATGGCCGACGTCGCCGCGGCGCGGGCTTGAACCACCGCGAGTACGGCGGCCAGCTGCTCCGGAGTGGGGCTGCCCCGTACGACCTTGAACACCATCGGCCGCCCTTTCTGCAGCGGGAGTTGGACTCAGAGGGGGATGTTGCCGTGCTTCTTCGGTGGGAGGGACTCGCGCTTGTTGTGCAGCGTGCGCAGCCCGCGGACGATGTGGCGCCGGGTTTCGGACGGCATAGCCACCGCGTCGACGTAGCCGCGCTCGGCCGCCACGTAGGGGTTGAGCAGCGTGTCCTCGTACTCGCTGATCAGCCGCGCCCGCAGGTCATCGGCCTCCTCCTTCGTCGCGGCGGCGGCGATATCGCGGCGGTGCAGAATGCTGACCGCGCCCTGCGCGCCCATCACGGCGATCTGCGCCGTCGGCCATGCCAGGTTGAGGTCCGCGCCGAGGTGCTTGGAGCCCATGACGTCGTACGCGCCGCCGAATGCCTTACGTGTGATCACCGTGATTAGCGGAACAGTGGCCTCGGCGTAGGCGTAGATCAGCTTGGCGCCGCGCCGGATGATGCCGTTGTACTCCTGGTCGGTGCCGGGCAGGAAGCCCGGCACGTCGACGAAGGTCAGCACCGGCACGTTGAACGCGTCGCAGGTCCGTACGAACCGCGCGGCCTTCTCCGAGGCGTCGATGTCGAGGGTGCCCGCGAACTGCATCGGCTGGTTGGCGACGATACCCACCGGGCGGCCCTCGACCCGGCCGAAGCCGGTGAGCATGTTCGGAGCGAACAGCGCCTGCGTCTCCAAGAACTCGGCGTCGTCGAGGATATGCTCGATGACCGTGTGCATGTCGTACGGCTGGTTCGGCGAGTCCGGGATGAGCGTGTCGAGCTCGCGGTCCTCATCCGACAGATCCAGGTCGGCGGTCTCCGGGAAGGCCGGCGGCTCGGAGAGATTATTGGACGGCAGGTAGGACAGCAGCTGCTTGGCGTACTCGATGGCGTCCTTCTCGTCGCTCGCCATGTGGTGCGCGACACCGGACGTCGAGTTGTGGGTGCGCGCCCCACCCAGCTCCTCCATGCCGACGTCCTCGCCGGTCACCGTCTTGATGACGTCGGGACCCGTGATGAACATATGCGAGGTCTGGTCGGCCATGATCGTGAAGTCAGTGATCGCCGGCGAGTAGACCGCGCCACCCGCACACGGGCCCACGATCAGACTGATCTGCGGGATCACACCGGAGGCGTGGGTGTTGCGGCGGAAGATCTCGCCGTACATCCCCAGGGCGCTCACACCTTCCTGGATGCGGGCGCCACCGGAGTCGTTGATGCCGATGACTGGGCAGCCCGTCTTCAGCGCGAAGTCCATCACCTTGACTATCTTCTGGCCGAAGACCTCGCCCAAGGCGCCGCCGAAGACCGTGAAGTCCTGCGAGAACACGGCCACTGGACGGCCGTCGACCGTGCCGTATCCGGTGACGACACCATCGCCGTACGGGCGGTTCTTCTCCATGCCGAAGTCCGTCGAGCGGTGCCGCGCGAACTCGTCCAGCTCGACGAACGACTCCTCATCCAGCAGCAGCTCGATCCGCTCACGCGCCGTCAGCTTGCCCTTGGCGTGCTGCTTTTCGACAGCGCGCTGAGACCCGGCGTGCGTGGCCTCCTCGATGCGGCGTTGCAGATCGGCGATCTTCCCCGCGGTCGTGTGCGTGTCGATGTCGCTTGCCTGTACGGGCTCGGCACTCATCCAGAGGCCTCCGGAATCGATGGATAGCGGCCCAGGCTGGGGCCATGTCGAGGTCAGAACGTGTCGTGCGGGGTGTACACGCCCCAGACGTCGCGCAGGGCGTGGGAGACCTCGCCGCCGGTGGCGCGGAGCCGCAGGGCCTCACGCATCGGGAGCAGGACGTTATCGGTGCCCTGGGCGGCGGCGCGCAGGGCGTCGAGAGCGTGCTCGACAGCGTCGTTGTCGCGCTCCTTGCGCAGGGCCGCGAGTCGCTCACACTGGTCGATCTCGATCTGAGGGTCGACCCGCAGCGGCTCATAGGCCTCTTCCTCGTCCAGGACGAACTTGTTGACCCCGACCACGGTCCGTTCATGGTCGTCGATCTCCAGCGCCATCCGGTAGGCGGACCGTTCGATCTCAGACTTCTGGAAGCCCTGCTCGATCGCCGCTACGGCACCGCCGCGGTCCTCGACGGCCTGGATCAGCTCCAGGGCCGCCGCCTCGAGGTCGTCGGTCATCGACTCCATGACGTAGGACCCAGCGAAGGGGTCGACGGTCTTGGTCACGTCGGTCTCGTAGGCGATGATCTGCTGAGTGCGCAGGGCGAGCCGGGCCGCCTTCTGGGTGGGCAGGGCGATGGCCTCGTCGTAGGAGTTGGTGTGCAGGGACTGCGTCCCGCCAAGGACCGCGCCCAGGCCCTGCAGGGCGACCCGGACGAGGTTGACCTCGGGCTGCTGTGCCGTCAGCTGCACGCCGGCGGTCTGGGTGTGGAAGCGCAGCATCTGCGATTTGGGGTTCTTGGCGTGGAACTCTTCGCGCATGATCCGGGACCAGATCCGGCGGGCGGCACGGAACTTCGCGATCTCCTCCAGCAGTGTGGTCCGGGCGACGAAGAAGAACGACAGGCGTGGTGCGAAGTCGTCGACGTCCAGGCCCGCGGTGATCGCGGTGCGCACGTACTCCTTGGCGTTGGCGAGGGTGAACGCGATCTCCTGCGACGGTGTGGCCCCGGCCTCGGCCATGTGGTAGCCCGAGATGGAGATGGTGTTCCAGCGCGGGATCTCCGTGTGGCAGTAGGCGAAGATGTCGCTGATCAGTCGCAGCGACTGCTGCGGCGGGTAGATATACGTGCCGCGGGCGATGTACTCCTTGAGCACGTCGTTCTGGATGGTGCCGGTCAGCTGGCTGCCCGCGACGTTCTGCTCGGCGGCGACCAGTTGGTACATCAGCAGCAGCGTGGAGGCCGGGGCGTTGATCGTCATCGACGTCGACACCTTGTCCAGCGGCAGGCCGCGGAACAGCGTCCGCATGTCGTCGATCGCATCGATCGCCACGCCGACCTTGCCCACCTCGCCCTGGGCGATCGCCTCATCGGAGTCGTAGCCCATCTGCGTCGGCAGGTCGAACGCCACGCTGAGGCCACCGGTGCCGGCGTTGACCAGCTCGTGGTAGCGCTCGTTGGACTCCTTCGCCGTACCGAACCCGGCGTACTGCCGCATCGTCCACGGGCGGCCGGTGTACATCGACGAGTACACACCACGGGTGAAGGGGAAGCGCCCCGGAGCGCCGAGCTTGGCGCCCACGTCGAAGCCCTCCAGCGTGGAGCCGTCGTAGAGCGGCTGGATCGGCAGGTCGGACTCGCTACGTGCAACGGAACCCACGCCAAATCTCCTCTCCGGTACTCAATCTCTATTTGACAGTACTCAGTACCGTCTGGCTCGGCAAGTGGCCTCGGAACGCTGAGACGGGAAAAGATGGGCAGTCATGAGCAAGCCAGCCGCGAGGGACCGACTCGCAGATGCCGCCTTCACACTCTTCGACGAGCGCGGATACGAGCAGACCACCGTCGACGACATCGCCGAACGGGCTGGAGTAGGGCGTACGACGTTCTTCCGGCACTACCGGTCCAAGGAAGACGTGATCTTCCCCGACCACGACCGGCTGCTCGAGCTGATCAGGGACCGGCTGGCGACCTCGACCAACAGCACCGCTCTGGTCGCCGTCTCCGATGCGGTCCGCCTGGTGCTGCTGCACTACCTCGACGAAGGCGACCTCGCGCGCCGGCGGTACGCGCTCACCAGCAAGGTGGCCGCCCTCCGCGATCGCGAAATCGCCAGCGTGGCCCGCTACCAGCGGCTGTTCCGCGAGTTCATCTCGGACTGGATGGGAGACCCGAGAGAGTCGGCCTCGCTCAGGGCCGAGCTCATGGCGGCGGCGGTGGTCGCCGCCCACAACCACGTGCTGCGCCGATGGCTCCGGGGAGAGTCCGCCGCCCCCGTCACAGAGGTGGACGAAGCTATGCACGAGGTGCTAGCCCTCTTCCCGGCATCCCAGTCGCGCCCGGGGACCGGTGATGACGGCACCACGATCATCGCATTCCGGACCGGACTGAACCTCGATGCGCTGCTCCCCTCACTCCGACGTCTCATCGAGGAGAGCCCTGAGCGATGAAGACCTGAGGCAGGAGGGCCTGGGCACCGCGCGATCCTCACCCCGGTTGCAGGAACCCGGTGCTCACGCCCGGGAATCAACTCTTAATCCGCTCGTTCGGACCTGCAGGTGGCGCGGCTACGTCAGCTCACAGTTCAGGAAACCTGCAGGTCATACGCTTCTCATGGCCACTCACGCGGATCTAAGGGACGGGTGGAAAGCCCACGGTACGTGTGCGCACATGCGTGCTGACCACGCATTCGCCGAGCACGGCACCTCGGGCCTTCGACCAGATGGTGACGAAGTCCTCGACGAACGGGATGGCGTAAACCCGCAGACTGCACCGCGACGCCAACCGCACAGGCCACGGGACATCCGTGTGCCGTTGGTGACATGTCCGCCTTATCCCACGGTAACAGTTCGCCATCGCTGGTAACTCGCACGAGCGAGGCAACCGCCTCGCCGTAAGCCACGCGATGGCTCAGGTCCCGGTGCACGAACGCACAACGCCCACATGTCATGCATCGATGCTCGGAGAGAGAACCGCCCAGCGCCATTCCGATGGCCCCTGGACAGCCCGGCACTGGCTCGCTGCCGTGTCGGACCGGGCGCGCACGTGCGAGCGCCGGGTCCACCGGTTCGGCCGCTCCCCGTCATGGATGGTGTTCGGCCGGACAGCGAGGCCCGGTTAAAGGAGTTCCACGATGGTGGCGTTGGCCTGTCCGCCGCCCTCGCACATGGTCTGCAGGCCGTAGCGGATGCCGTGGTCCCGCATGTGGTGTACGAGTGTGGTCATCAGCCGGGCCCCGGACCCGCCCAGCGGGTGACCGAGAGCGATGGCGCCACCGTTGGGGTTCATCGCTTTCGCATCCGCGCCCAGGTCGGCCAGCCACGCCATCGGCACGGGCGCGAACGCCTCGTTGACCTCGAACGCCTGGATCTCATCGATCCGCAGACCGGACTTGGCCAGCGCCTTCTGCGTGGCCGGGACCGGCGCGGTCAGCATCATCACCGGGTCGGCGCCGGCCAGCACCGCCGTATGAACCCGGGCGATCGGAGCCAGACCCAGCTCGCGGGCCTTCTCCGAGGTGGTCATCAGTAGCGCGGCGGACCCGTCGGAGATCTGGGAGGAGTTTCCCGCCGTGATCGTCCCGCTCTCGGGCTTGAACACCGTCTTCAACTTCGCCAGCGACTCCAGCGTCCCGCCGCGGCGCACGCCCTCGTCCTTGGCCACGACCGTGCCGTCGTCCAGAGTGACCGGGACGATCTGGGCGTCGAACCGGCCCTCGTCCTGCGCCGCCGCCGCCTTTTCGTGGCTGCTCAGGGAGAACTCGTCCAGCTGGGTACGGGAGAACCCCCACCGCTCCACGATCATCTCCGCTCCGATGCCCTGGTTCGGGGTGACGTTGTCGTAGCGGGCCAGGAAACGGTCGCCCGACCAGTCCTGCCCCTGCGACGAGCTGCCCATCGGCACCCGCGACATCGACTCGACCCCGCCGGCCACGACCACGTCGTAGTGCCCGGCGACCAAGCCGGCCGCAGCGAAGTGCATAGCCTGCTGCGACGAGCCGCACTGCCGGTCCACGGTCACCCCGGTCACCGACTCCGGCCAGCCCGCCGCCAGGACCGCGGTTCGTGCGATGTCGAAGGCCTGCTCCCCGACCTGGGACACGCAGCCCCAGATCACGTCGTCGACCACGCTCGGATCCACCCCGGCCCGCTCCATCAGCGCGGTCAGCACATGCGCCGACAGATTCACCGGGTGCACACGTGACAGACCGCCGTTGCGCTTGCCGACCGGCGTCCGCACGGCCTCCACGATCACCGCGTCCCGCATGTCCAACTCCCATCAGCTGATCAGAAGGGGTCCTGACGAGCCCTACGCCACCACGGGGACATCGCCTATGGGGTTCCTGACCGGCAGGCCCATGAACCGGCGGGCGTTGTCGCCCATGAAGTCCCGGGTGCGCCTCTCGTCCATGCCCTCGGCGTATTTGAAGTAGCCGCGCGGCTCGGTCAGGCCCTCCGGGTGCGGGTAATCCGACCCGAACAGCACCTTGTCCCAGCCGAGCCAGTCGACCACGTCCGCCACGCAGCCCTCCCAGAACGGGCTGACCCAGATGTTCCGGCGAAACACCTCAATGGGGTGCTCGCCGAACGCCTGCGGCATCTTCCTGTACACGGCATCGAGCTCGTCGAGTAGCGGCTTGATCCAGGAGCTGCCGTTCTCCACGCTCGCGATGCGCAGCTTCGGGAAGCGGGTCAGTGTGCCATGGCAGATGAGGCTGCTGAGCATGTCGGCGATCTCGCGATGGCCGAGCACCAGCCACCGGAACGCGCTCATGTCCATGAAGTTGTTGGTGTCCGGCGGCTCCCACCGGGAGATGTACTCGTCGAGCGGCGGCTGGCTCGCGTGCAGCACGACCGGGATGCCGGCGTCCTCGACGTCCTTCCAGAACGGGTCGAACTCCGGTAGCGCCGGCGAGCGCCAACCCCGGAAGCCCTTCACCGGTGCCGGCTTCATCAGGATCGCCTTGGCGCCGTTCTCGATCACGTACTCGAGTTCGCGGCGCGCCTCGTCGACCAACGCACAGGTGATCACCGGGGTCATGAACAGGCGGTTCTCATGCGTGTAGCCCCAGGTCTCGAGCATCCACCGGTTCAGGGCGTGGATCATGGCAACGACGAGCTCCGGGGCCTCCGCCGCGGAGTGCTCGACGAGATTGGCCAGGGTCGGGTAGACGAGTGCCTCGTCCACGCCCTGCTCGTCGAGCGTGGCGATGCGCGGGCCCGGCTCGCGGAACGCGGGGATCGACCCGATCGGCTCGCCCGTCAGCTCGCGGAGCGACTTCCCTTCCTTGTTCTGGCCCGAGTAGAACAACTCATGCGCGCCCGGCGCCGCCACCCGCTCGAATGTGGGGTTCGGGATGAACTCAGTGATCTTGTTGAGAATCGCGATCCGAGTCCGCTTGCCCACCTGCACGAACTGAACAGCCTTCCGGTACTTGTCCGGCAGATATCGCGTGACTGCGTCCGGCGTCTCGTACATGTGGGTGTCCGCATCGAATATCGGTGCGTCGGTGAACTGGGTCACGGTCCTGCTCCTTCGGCCGCTTACGTGCGCACCACGCACGCTAGGCATTGTTGACGAAAGTGTCAAGGTACCTGTCCTGGGGGTGCGCTTGGCCACAGGAAACCTCCTCACACCGGAGACTGACGCAGGTAGCAACGGTGGCACCTAGTTGACATATACGTCATCAGCGGCCAGGTGCTGATCGATGCCACTGCACCGGCTCCTGCTACCGGCACCTCACGGAATGGGCTTGCCGAATCGCTCGCGCAGCTTGATCTTGGCGACCTTCGCCAGGCCGGTGCGCGGCAACGCATCCACGATCTCGAGCTGCTCGGGTAGCTTCTGCCCCATCAGGCCAGCTCCGATGAGCCAGTCGACGAGCCCCTCCAGATCGGGGACCGGCCGTCCGGGCTTGGGAACGACGACCGCGCAGACGCGCTCGCCGCGCTCCGCGTCCGGCAGGCCGATCACGGCGACCTCCGCGACGCCTGGATGACGAGCCAGGAGTTCCTCGATCTCCCGCGGCGCGATGTTCTCACCCTTCCGGATGATCATCTCCTTGATGCGGCCGACCACCTCGATGTGGCCGCTAGGGTGCAGGCGGCCGATGTCCCCGGTGCGGAACCAGCCGTCCGCGGTGAAGGCGGCCGCGGTCTCCGCCGGATCGGTGTACCCGTGGCACACGCCGCGCCCGGACACCTGCACCTCCCCCGCCTCTCCGGCCGCGGATGGAGTGCCATCCGCGGTGACCACCCGGACCAGGTTGCCCGGCACTACCCGCCCGTCGGTCGCCGCGAGCACCTCGTCGGGATCGGTCGGGCAGGCCACGGCGATCATCGGGACCTCGGTCATGCCATAGTCGTGGGCGAGCACAGCGCCGAGTTGCTCGCGGACCGCGTGGAACAGCTCGGGCGGGCAAGGTGCGCCACCGCCCTTGAGGGTGCGCAGGCTCGGGAGTAGCGGCTCCTCCGGCCGGGCCCGCGCCAGCGCCACGAGCGCGCTGTAGAACGGGGGCGCACCACCGGTCGTGGTCACCGCGTGCCGGTGGAAGAGTGCGACCGCCTGGTCCGGTACGAACGCCTCGAGCAGCAGCACGGGGTAGCCCCCGGCCAGCGCCGCGATCATGTACTGGATCCCGCCGACGTGGGCCACGGGGAAGCCCATGGCGGCGACCTCGCCGTCGCGCTCGCCGAGCCGACCGAGGCCGGCGAATCCGGTGCCGGTCGTGAGCAGCGTCGTGTCGGTGTGCCGGGCTCCCTTGGGCGCGCCACTGGACCCGGAGGTGAAATAGATCCAGGCCACCTCGTCCGGTTCGGTCGGCACGCGAGGCAGCCTGGCCGTGTCGGAGCTCTCGGGAGCGTCGTGGTCGATGACGAGCACCCGCGGCCTCACTCCCTCGGGCACCGGCAGGGCGGCGGCCATCGCGGCGTAGTCGAAGCCGCGCCAGACCCCGGGGATCAGGAACACCTCGGCGCCGCTGGCGGCCAGTGCGGCGCGGACCTCTCGTTCGCGGTACAGCGGGATGATCGGCGCCTGGATCGCGCCCAGCCTGCGCAGCGCGGCCATGACGAGGAGGGTGCTGATCCGCGTCGGAAGCTGCCACGCGACCCGGGTTCCCCGACCGATTCCCGAGTCGGCGAGCGCCGCGGCTACCCGGTCGACCCGGTCACGGAACTCGCGGCAGGAGACCCGGACGTCCTGCTCGTCGACGAGGAGCGTGGCGTCCGGGGTCAGCTCCGCGCGGCGGCCGACAAGCTCGAGAAAGGACGGCGCGGTGAGCAGCCACGGCCAGGCGGTGGTGGCGTCAGGGGGGGACGCGGCATCCGGCGGCACCAGCGTCGAGTCGGCAACCATTCGTGGCCTCCAGGCGGTGTCATGAGGGTGAGTGGTCTGTTACGAGCGGGGCAACGAGAGGCTGGACACTCTTTCGCGGCTGGCAACCGTCATATCGGGCTTCGCCGACTACGTCGCGCGGTGCCTCACGGCGCGAAGTAGTACCGGCTCACGAGGTCGGCCACGCAGGCCGGCTTGTCGCTGCCCTCTACCTCCACGGTGGTCCGCGTGACGAGCTGCACGGCGTCGTCTCCGATCTGGTCGAGACGGATCATCGTCGTACGGGCCCGGATCCTGTCTCCCGCCCGTACGGGGGCCGGGAAGCGGACCTTGTCCAAGCCGTAGTTGACGCCCATCCGGACGCCCTCGATGCGGCGTAGCGCGTTCACGAAGTACGGGATCAATGACAGGGTCAGGAACCCGTGAGCGACTGTCGCCCCGAAGGGGCCCCGCGCGGCCCGTTCCGGGTCCACGTGGATCCACTGGTGGTCCTCCGTGGTGTCGGCGAAGCCGTTCATCCTGCTCTGCTCCATCGTCAACCACTCCGTCGGCCCGAGCTCGCGGCCCACGGCGGCCTCGAGATCCGCCACACTGCGGTAGATCTCCACGTCCACCCCGGCAGGTGCGGGCCTCGTCAGGTCAGTCACTGCGTACCTCCTCGATCCCACAGCCGGCCGTCTGTCACGCCGGCTGCCTCAGCGCGTGCTCAGGAGCATCGCGCCGGCCACCGGTCCGCCGCCCACACCGACTGCGGCGATCTCGGGACGACCGGCCACCTGGCGCTCCCCCGCCTCACCCCACAGCTGCACGCAGGCCTCGTGCAGAAAGCCCATCCCGTGCAGCCGGCCGCCGGAGAGCTGTCCGCCACTGGAGTTGAGCGGCAGGCTCCCATCCAGCGCGATCCGCTCGCCACCCTCGATGAACTCGCCGACCTTGCCGTGGTCGCAGAACCCCATGGCCTCCAGCCACATCACGGTCAGGAAGCTGAAGCCGTCGTAGAGCTGGGCGATGTCGACGTCTGAGGGACGCAGCAACGTCCGTTCCCACAGGGTCGCCGCCGCGTCGTGGGCGGCCATCGTCGTCAGGTCGGCGCGCTGGTCCCAGGTGGCCCGCTCGAACATCCCGGTGCCCACCGACTCGACGGTGAGCGGGTGGCGGGGCAACCCGGCGGCCGCACCACGGCGGGACACGATCACCGCGGTCGCACCGTCGCACGGCACATCGCAGTCGTAGAGGCAGAACGGCTCGGAGATCATCCTGGCCTCGAGGTAGTCCTGCAGGGTCATCGGATCGCGGTAGATCGCGTCGGGGTTCAACCCGGCGTTGCGGCGCGCGTTGACCGCGATCCAGCCCAGCTGCTCGCGGGTGAGCCCGTGCTCGTACATGTACCGCTGGGCGGGCATGGACAGCCAGTTGATCGCCGAGGGGGCCCCGAACGGGCCGGTGTACTCCAGGTGCGCGGGTACCCGCCCGTCCCCGAACAGCACCGACGCCCGGCCTCCCGCGGTCTGCGCGCTCGACTCCCAGACGGATCGGAAGACCAGCACGTGGTCGGCCAGCCCCAGGCTCACCGCCATACAGGCCTCGATCGCCGGCCCGATCTGCCCGGCCGTCTCCATGCTGCTGATGAACCAGCGGCTGCGCAGGCCGAGCGCGTTGCGCAGTTCGTGCACGGTGGCGCCGGAGAAGCCACGGTCGGGCACCCCGGGGCCGGGGTAGCTGGCGACGCCGTCGACGTCGTCCGGGCTGAGCCCCGCATCGGCGATCGCGCGCAGGCACGCCTCGACGGTCAGCTCCAGCCCGGTACGTCCGAGCCGGCGTCCGACCTGCGACTTACCGGCTCCGGTCAGCACCGCGCGTCCGGAGAACGGCCCGCCCCTCATCGCGCGTCCCCCGTTGCGGGCCGGAACAGCGGAAGCCACACGTCCTCCCATTGCTCGAAGAAGACCTCGACGGCCATCCCGATGTGCATCTCCTGGACGGGAACGTCCACGACGTTGCTCACCAGCCGTACGTCCGGCTCGTCGGCGAGCTCGATCATCGCGACGGCGTACGGCGGGGGGAAGCCGGGAATCCAGGGCTGGCGGTTGATGGTGAACGCGGCCACCCGGCCCCGCCCGGACGCCGGCTCCGGGCCGACGTCCAGGCTGCGGCATCGGAAGCAGACCGGCGCCGGAGGGTGAAACCACCGTCCGCACGCGCGGCAGCGGTGGATGAGCAGTTGCCCGTCGCGCCCTCCGGTCCAGAACGCCGAGGACTCCGCGGTCGGATCGGGCAGCAGCCGCCGCTCCGGTCGGGTGTACACAGGTCGGCCTCCGTCAGTCTCGTTGATTCGACAGCACCGTCACGGCCGACACCGCGGTCGGCCCGCCGACGTTGTGGGCCAGGCCGATCCGGGCTCCGTCGACCTGGTTGGCGGCCTCCCCGCGCAGCTGCTCGAACAGCTCGACGCACTGGGCGACCCCGGTAGCGCCCGGCGGGTGTCCCTTGGCCTTCAGCCCGCCGCTGGGGTTGACCGGCTTGGCCCCGCCGATCGCGGTGACCCCGTCTTCGATCAGCTTGTACGCCATGAACCGGTCGGCGAAGCCCAGGTCCTCGTAGCTGATGAGCTCGACGCCGGTGAAGCAGTCGTGTACCTCGGCGACGTCCACGTCCTCGGGGCCGATGCCGGCCATTGCGTAGGCCGCCTTGGACGCCTTCACGGTGGGCGGGAAGGTCGTCATGTCCCTCTTGTGCTGATGCATCACGCGGTCGAGGCCGAGCCCGACCCCGCGCACCCAGACCGGGTGGTCGGTGTAGCGGTCGACGGCGTCCTCGCTCACCAGCAGCAGCGCCGCGGCGCCGTCGCTTTGCGGCGTGCAGTCATAGAGCCCGAACGGCGCGACCACCACCGGGGCGTTCAGCGCCTGCTCCACGGTGATCTCGAAACGCAGTTGGGCCTTCGGGTTCGGGAGCGCGTGGCGGTGGTTCTTCACCGCGACCATCGCCATGTGCTCGCGGGTGGCCGGCGACTCATGCAGGTAGCGGGCGACGTGCAGGGCGAAGTTGGCCGGGGCGACCAGCCCGAGGGGGTAGTCCCACGCCATGTCCCGGGTGAGCCCCGCCCACTCCCAGAACGTCCCGCGCGCCGAGGACTCGCGTACCTTGTCCGCGCCCACGACCAGCGCGACGTCGAAGGCACCGGAGCCCACCGCGTAGGTGGCGTTGCGCACGGCGTCGTTGCCGGTCGCGCAAGCGTTCTCGACCCGGGTCACCGGAATGTCCAGCAACCCGCAGGAGTCGGCGAGGATCCCCGCCGGGAAGCCGTCGGTGGTGGTCAGCTCGCCGAACCACGCGGCCTGGATGTCGGCCCGGTCGAGGCCCTTGTCAACGGAGGCTGCCATCTCCGAGACCGCCATCGGCAGCAGGTCCTTGATGCCAAGCCCGAAGTGTTCGCCGAACGCCGTCATCCCGGCACCGACCACCGCCACGCGCCTCATCGCGCCGTTCCTTCCGTCTCGTCCGAGACCGGTTCGTCGGGCAACAACGCGTAGCCGTAGTCCGGCACCCCGGTCCGGACGGCCACCCGGCGCAACACCAAGGTGCCCCGGTCACCGATGCCGGTCGTGCCCGCCGGCACGCCCGTGACCTTCACCAGTGCCCGCACATCGACACCGTCGAGCTCGACGATCACCAGTGAGTAGGGCGTCGGCAGGCCCGGTACCGGCACGTGCACGGTGACCCCGGTGTAGACGGCGCCGCTGCGTGGCAGCGGGACGAGCGACCGGCCGTCCTCCGAGCCGCAGCCCAGGCAGCGGTACCGCGGAGGGAAGGCGAGCGTGCCGCAGGCGTCGCAGCGGCCGGCCTCCCAGCGCAGCTTCGGCTCGAACGCCCGCTCGTAGGCCGCCAGCGAGATGGCGATCTCCGGCCCCGGATTGTGCCGGACCGGCTGTGGCGGCTGCGCGTCCCGCTCGTCGCGGTGAACCCTCGGGAATCCGTCGACCCTGACCGCGCTCGCCGACGCCTGTTCGACGGCGAGCACCACGCCGGGTGACCCGGTCTCCTCGAGCGCGGCCAGCGCGAACAGCGCGGCGCTCGCTCCCATGGTGGGCAGCGCCGGCGGCCGGCCCGCGCACAGCCCGGCGGCCAGTTTCGCCGGCACGCCCGCGACCACCACGGGCTTGTCCGGCAGGTCCAGCTCCTCGACCGCCACTCCCAGACCGCGCTCGCGCTGCAGCCGGGGGTCGTCGTAGTCACGCACCACGCCGTCACGCCCGCGGCTGCGCACCGGCAGGCTGCGCACGACGCGCCCGGCGAGCGAC
>JAOPYL010000249.1 GCA_025964625.1 Actinoallomurus sp.
TCTCGCTACCTTGCCGACATCCAGCATTCACTGGAAACGCGCGGATGGGTGAGAAAGTCGGGTGGCGATAATCTAAATTTCTGGCTACAAAAGGGGGTGAGGCAGTTTCATGTCCAAGGATACAAGAAGGCTCCCCATGCAAGGTCATGGCTTTATGGGCCTTGTCTGGATGTGGGAGTAAAGGTGGCAGCCGAACTTGAGAATCGAAGCAAGGAATATTGTGCTTCCACCGTCCGAGTTAAGGGGTCAACGCCATCTCCGACCATCGGATTCTCTTGTCCTGACGGTGCGCGCCATGAGTGACCTCGTGTCAAATCCGCTCCATCAGGATCTGCAGAAGCTCCTAGCGCAGGTAAAAGCCGGCGAGCATTCGCTTGGATCGCTGCTTGACCAGTCGGTTAGCCGCATGCAGTCCGACGAAGTCTGGATCGGGCCGGTGGCACGGAGCTGGAGGGACGGCGGCTTGATTCCTAACAAGGCGCAGCTGAGAAGGCTGGCAAGGGCTCTGGTGGACGATGTTGAAGCCAAGTTGAGGTCCACGCCGGACAAGGTCAAGCCTGAGGTGGCACAGGCGTACGGTCGGGGCCAGCGACTGCCTTAGCTCTCCTTCGGGTTCTGGCTGGCGCGTTTGGTCAATGAGGAACGGCGATTTGCGCGGGTATGTCGATGCCGAGATTGACCACCAGCGCACGGCCGATGGCGCCCACTGTCGAGGCGTTGCGGGGGAGCCGAAGGCCGAGAAGTTCGCCGTCATCCGAAGACTGCACAGCAAGCAGCACGCCGGAGCGTGAACGTCGGCAATCGGAGATGAAGCCGTTGTACATGCGGTTGAGGTCCTCGTTGGTGCCTCCGATTATTACCGCGTGTTCTCCGTCGCGAGCCGCTCGGAGAGTGCTTGTCAGAGCGTCGTCCAAGTCGCTGCGATCAAGAAGTTCGGCGTCGTCGACCACCACGACGTAACGCTCGTGTTTGCCGACGGCCTCCTCTAGCGCGCCTTCCTGGGCGTCGGCGGACAGGACTGCCAGGACGCTGGGTTCGCCTTCCAAGGCGCGGAGCGGGGAGCGGCGGGGACAGATCAGTACGACCGGGACGGTGCCTTCGCCGATGTGGGGGTCCAGCAATGACTTCACCATCGTCATCAGGACGGTCGAGCGGCCGGAGCGTGGCGGGCCGGCGACGGTGAAACCCGGGCCTTCGGCCAGCAGGTTCACGCCGACCGGGCCGAGTTCGTCTCCGCCGGCGCCCACGAGGGCCCATAGCGGCGATGGTGCGACGAAGTCGGGGTCCAGGGCGAGGGCCTCGGAGTAGGTGACGCGTACCGGTAGTTCGTCCACGTGGAGCGGTCGTAGTGCGCGCGCCGCGCGGCCGTAGGAGCGCTCGGCCTCCCGTGCGAGCCTCTGCAGGGCGGCGACCTGGGCCGTGCCCGACGCGTCAGCATCCAGCAGTGCGATCTGGGACTCTCGCAGCGACGCGGCTCCCGGGCCCATGGCCTCGAGCACCCGGCCGGGGGGCATATCGGACGGGACGTGGCGTTCGTTGATGCCGGCGTAGTTGTAGTCGTTCGGGTCCGACATCCGCAGGATCAGGCGGTCGTCGAAGACCGTTGAGACCTGGCCGCCCAAACCCGACCGGTCGCCGGTGAACACCGCGCGCAGGCCGACCGCGGCGCCCTCGCGGAGCAGTCGCAGCACGTTGTCGATCAGGCGGCCGTAGTCGTAGTTCTCGAACGCCGCGACGAAACCCTCCCACCGGTCCAGCATGAGGATCATCCACGGCAGGCGTTCCGACGGCGCCACCGCGGCGCGCTGTTCGGCGAGTGACGAGAAGCCGGTGGCCGCGAGTACCTGCTGCCGCCGCGACACCTCCGCATGCAACCGGGACAGCAGGCGTTCCACCCGCTCGATCTGGTCGCGGCCGACCACGGCGCCGCAGTGTGGCAGTGCAACGAGTGGCAGGAGTGCGTTGGCCCCGCAGTCGATGGCGTAGAGGTGGACGTCGGACGGGGCGCATGCCGAGGCCAGGGAGCCGGCCAGCGTCCGCAGCACCGTCGAGCGGCCCGACCGTGCGGAGCCGGCGACGTACAGGTGGCCGCCGTGCACGAGATCCAGTGTCAGGGCCGAGCGGGACTGGGCCGACGGCAGGTCGGTGAGGCCGAACGCCAGGGGCGGCACGTCGTCCTCGTCCGCGAACACCGCGGGCAGGTCGTGGAGGGTCACGCATGACGGCAGCGGCTCCAGCCACGGTGGCGGCTGCTCGTCGATGCGGGCGCGTTCGGCGGCCTCCCGGATCGCCGAGACCAGGACCTTCAGGTCGGTGACCATGGTGGACTCGTCCTCGACCGCCTCCGCGAGGGGAAGCGGCCGGCCGAGGCCGGCCCAGGGCAGGGGGACCACCTGGGCGGGCACGGAGGCGACGCCCCCGGGCCGCCGGCCGCCGATCCGCGCCGACTGTACGGCCTGCGGCGCCGCCGCGCCCGAGCGTACGTAGCACCGTCCCGGGGCGGACTTCGGGATCCGGGCGGCGGATGGGTCGTCGATGACGTCCGTGGACTCGTCGGGGTCGGTGACGCGCAGCGCGATCCGCAGGTTGGTGTTGGCCCGGATGTCGCCGGTGACCACCCCGGCGGGGCGCTGGGTGGCCAGCAGCAGGTGCACCCCGAGTGACCTGCCCCGGCGGCCGATGTCGACCAGCCCTTCGACGAAGTCCGGCAGCTCGCCGACCATGGCGGCGAACTCGTCGATGACCAGGACCAGCCGCGGCATCCGGACGTACGCCTGCCGGTCACCCGCGTCGAAGAGGTCGCAGTAGTCCTCGATGTCCTTGGCGCCGGCGTGCAGCAGGGTCTCCTCGCGCCGCCGCAGCTCGGCGCCGAGGGACTCCAGGGCCCGCTCGGTCAGGTGGCCGTCGAGGTCCGTGACCATGCCGGCGACGTGGGGCAGCGACGCGCAGTCCTTGAACGCCGCGCCGCCCTTGTAGTCGATCAGCACGAACGTCATCTCGTCCGGCCGGTTGGCCACGGCCAGCGAAGCGATGAGCGTCTGGAGCAGCTCGGACTTGCCCGCGCCGGTGGTGCCGGCGATGAGCCCGTGCGGGCCGTCGAGCCGCAGGTCCACCGAGAAAACGCCGTCGGCGGACACACCGATGGGCACGGACGTCGTACGGCCGCCGGCCTTCCACGCGGCCTGGATGTGCGCGGCGGTCGGGGACGGCATCCGCAGGACCTCGAGCAGCCGCGCCTCACGAGGGATCATCGACTCGGCGTCGTCGCGGGACACGTCGCGTACGGGCGCGAGCGCGCGGGCGAGCCGGTCGCACCACACGGAGGACACCTGGTCGGCCAGGACCGGGCCTACCGAGTCGAGCCCGTGGCCGCGCAGGCGTACGTGTGTGGGACGGTCCCAGTCCCACACCGCGACGGCCGTGCACTCTTCGGGCAGCAGCCGCTCGTCGTCGTCGATGCAGATCGCGTGCAGCCCGACCCCGGGGCCGCCGGACAGCACCTGCGGCATGCCGGGGACCCGCCGGAGCTGCCGCGCGCCGTCCAGGACCAGCAGGATGTTGTACGACCCGGCGGGCGGCCCCTGCGCCGCGCCCGCGCCGAGGAAGGCGCCGGAGGACGGTTCGGCCGAGCGGCGCCGCTCGGTGATGCGGATGGCCAGTTCGGTCACCCGCCGCGCGACCGTGTCGGGCTCCGCGCCGATCAGCGCGACGCAGTCCTCGCCCTCGCGAGGGGCGCAGTGCGGCAGCCAGCGCACCCAGTTCCAGTGCCGCCCGCCGCCCGGATCCGCCGAGAGTACGACGATGGCCAGGTCGCGAGGGCTGTGCAGCGCCGCCGCCTGGGCCACCAGCCAGCGGGCCAGGGCCCGTGAGCGGTCGCGGGGACCGGAGAGCCCGACCACGCCGAGCTCGGCCAGCGGCAGAGGCACCGGCACGGCGTGCGCGATCGGGGGCTCGGGCAGGGCCGGCTCGTCGCCGCCGCCGCGGCCCGGCTTCAGCTCGATGCGGGCGGGCAGGTCGGCCAGCCCGATCCTGAGGTGGAGCGTGTCGGCGTCGGCGACGCGCCGCTCCCACAGCCGGCGCCGCGGCCCGGTGGCGGTGAGCAGCACCTCGGCCGGATCCGGCGCGAGGGCGCGCCACTCGGCCTGGTCGGCCCGGCGCATGCTTTCGAGCGCGCCGTCGAACTCGGCCTTCTTCGCGCGGTACTCCTTCATCGCCTTCTTGTACGACTTGCGGCCGTACAGCCGGTCGCCGATCCACTCGCCCACCTGGATGACCGGATAGGCGAGGGCCATCAGCGCCCAGTACCACTGCCCGGTGAAGACGACCATCACGATCCCGGTCGCGGCGAACGCCAGCGAGCCGATGAGCCGCAGGCGCTCCCGCTGGCCCTTCTCCGGCTCCTGCGGTACCTCGATCTTCCGCGGCCCTGAGTGCGCGCGGATGCGCGGCGGCCGGTTGTACGCGAGGAGGCCGCCGTCGTCGAGCGGTGACAGGTGCGCGTCCGGCGCCGTGGACGGCGCGAGGGTGAGCACGGTCGACCCGGTGACGAGGACGCCGCCGGGTGGCCACTCCACGACTCCGCGCAGCGGTTTCTCGTCCAGAACGCCCTTTCCGCGGACGGTGACCCGGCGGGACTCGACGGTGACCTTCAGTGCGTGCGGGGGCACGGACGGGTCGGCGAGGCGTACGTCCACGTCGGAGGCGGTACCGATGGTGGTCTCGCCGATCCCGAGGCGGTGTACGGCTCCGGCGGCGGGACCGCCGCTCACCCGGATCTCGGCGATGCCGGTCGGCTCGGCCAGCACGGTCGCGGGGGCGCCACCCGGGCTGACCGCGACGACCGCGCCGTCGCGCAGCAGGCGCGCGGCGGCCGCCGACGGGTCGAGCATGCGCCCGCCCGCCCACAGCGGATGAGGTGGGTCCTCCACCCAGCGCGCACTGGGCAGGCGTACGACTTCGGCGAGGGGCTCTTTGACCGACTCGGCGTTCAATGTGGCAATAAGTGATCTCGCAACGGTTCCGACCGTCATATCGGAATCGCCGTTGACCACCACGTCACGGGGACCTTGATCGGTCAGCGCCGTGAGCGAGATTCGCATTACCCCTCCGGATCCGCAGGTTGCCGGACCAGGATAGAGAGGGCGTCAGGCCGTCTCCAGCGGCTTGGCCGGAGTCACCCCTTGATCATTTGACAAGATGCCGGATTCGCTGCGAAACAATCTGTCGTTGCCGCATTGACGCCGGGCGGTAAGGGCGGAACGATGGTTCGCCGCGTCCCGTCAACGCAATGAGTCCGCAATCCCCTGAATTCGCGGAGCAGCCTGTGACGACGAGCAGTGATCGGAAGAGCGTCGCCGACACCTCCGGGCGCCCCTCGCTCGGGGTGGCCGCGGGCCACCGCATTCCCGTTCCCCGGCGGGAGCGCAAGCCGGCCATGGCCGCCCTGGCGGTCCTGCTCATCGTCGGCGGTGCGCTGGTCAGCGCGTACCTCGTGATGGTCAGCGGCCAGCGCGTCCCGGTGATCCGGATCGCCGGGCCGGTGGCGGCGGGGCAGCAGATCCCGGCCGCCGCGCTGGAGGAGGTACAGGTCTCGGCGACCGGCGGCCTCGACTACATCCCGTGGGGCGACCGCGGCAAGGTCACGCAGACGTTCGCGACCGTGACGCTGGTGAAGGGCGCGCTGCTCACCAACGGCATGATCAGCACGGCCGCGTCGGTGGCCAAGGGCACCGTCGTGGTCGGCCTCGCGCTCAAGCCCGGCCAGCTGCCGGCCGGCGGTCTGCAACCGGGCGACCGCGTCGCGGTGTACGCCGTCGGCGCGCAGGGCGGGCAGAGCAGCGCCCAGGCCGGGGCGGTGCTCGCCCCCGTGGCGACCGTCTACGACGTCGCCCAGCCCGGCCAGAACGACGTGCAGAGCGACCAGGTGCAGGTGTCGGTGACCGTGCCGGCCGACGAGGCCGCGCAGGTGACCCAGGCGGCGTCGGCGGCCGCGGTCGCGGTGGCTCTGCTGCCCGCGGGCGAGCAGGCCCCGGGGACGCCGGCCGGGCAGCCCACCACCCAGCCGCCGGCGAGTCCGCATGCCAGATCGACGGGCAGGCCCTGATGGGGCTCGTCGTGCTCGCGGCCGACAAGGGAGCGCCGGGCGTCACGACGGCGGCGATCGCGTTGTCCGCCGTCTGGCCGCGCCCGGTGCTGCTGGCCGAGTGCGACCAGGCCGGCGGAGACCTGGTCTACCGGCTGCCCGCCGAGGACGGCGGCATGCTCAACCCGGCCCGCGGCATGCTCAGCCTGGCCGCCACCGCCCGCCGGGGCCTGCGCGCCGAGCAGGTCTGGGAGCACACACAGCGGCTCACCGGCGGGCTCGACGTGCTCGTGGGCCTCGCCAAAGCCGAGCAGGCACAGGGGCTGACCTGGTTGTGGAGCCCGCTCGGCCGCGCGTTCGCGAACCTCCCCGGCGCCGACGTCGTGGCCGACTGTGGCCGCCTGGGCGCCGGGTCGGCCGTGACGGACCTGTTGCGGGAGGCGTCAACGATTCTGCTGTTCACCCGCGCCACCCTTGAACACGTCGCTCACCTGCGTGAACGCATCAACTCTCTCGCAACAGAACTGGGCGGTCACGCAGCGCCCCCGATCGGCGTCGCCGTCGTGGCCGATCCGCGCGAATACCGCACCTCGGTCACGGAGGTCGCCCGGATCATTTCCAACGCGAAATTGCCGGCGACCGTCCTCGGGGGTTTCGCGATGGATCCCAAGGGTGCTGAAATGCTGAGAGGCCAGTGGGGCGGGCGACTCGACAGATCACTGCTGATCCGTTCGGCACGGCAGATCGCGGGTGGGCTCGCGGTGCGGGCCGCGAGTGGCCCGGGGGCCGACCGCGAAGCGCAGGGAGTGGTAAGTGGACCACAGCCTCGTTAAGCGACTGCGTCAGGAGGTCGGCGGCCGGCTCGCCGACCAGCGCCGGCTCGACGCCGCCAACGGGATCCCGCCGATGGTCCCCGAGGACGAACGGCAGTACGCCCGCGCCCTCATCGGCCAGGTCCTGGAGGAGTACGCCCGCGCCGAGATCGGCGCCGGCCGGCGACCGCCGAACGCCGAAGAGGAGGAGCAGCTCGCCGCGGGCGTGCACGCCGCACTGTTCGGCGTCGGCCGGCTGCAGCCGCTGCTCGAGGACCCCGAGATCGAGAACGTCGACGTGAACGGCTGTGACAGGGTGTTCGTCGGATACGCCGACGGCCGCGAGGCCATGGTCGAGCCGGTCGCCGAGTCCGACGACGAGCTGGTCGAGCTGATCCAGATCCTGGCGGCCTACAGCGGGCTGTCCAGCAGGCCGTTCGACTCCGCCAACCCGCAGCTCGACCTGCGGCTTCCCGACGGGTCCCGGCTGTCCGCGGTGATGGACGTGACCGTGCGGCCCGCGCTGTCGATCCGCCGGGCGCGGCTGGGCAAGGTGTTCCTGTCCGACCTCGTCGGGAACGGCACTCTCAGCACAGAGGTGGGCCTGTTCCTCCGGGCGGCGGTGGCCGCGCGCAAGAACATCATGATCGCTGGGGCGACCAACGCGGGGAAGACCACGCTGCTGCGGGCGATCGCCAACGAGATCCCGGCCGGTGAGCGGCTCATCACCGTCGAGCGCGCCCTCGAGCTGGGGCTGGACCAGTTCCCCGAGCTGCACCCCAACGTCGTCGCGCTGGAGGAGCGCCTGCCCAACTCCGAGGGCCAGGGCACGATCACGATGGCGGAGCTGGTCCGCAGATCACTCCGGATGAACCCCTCGCGCGTGATCGTCGGTGAGGTGCTCGGCGACGAGATCGTCACCATGCTCAACGCGATGACCCAGGGCAACGACGGGTCGCTGTCCACGATCCACGCCAACTCCTCCTGGGAGGTCTTCAACCGCATCGGGACGTACGCCCTGCAGGCCGACGAACGGCTGCCCATCGAGGCGACGCACATGCTCATCGCCGGCGCCATCGACTTCGTGGTCTTCATCGAGAAACGCAACGACTACGTCCAGGGCGGACGGCTGCGCCGGTTCGTCTCCAGCATCCGCGAGGTCACCGGCTGCGATGGGAGGGTTCTCTCCAGCGAGATCTTCGAGCCCGGCCGGGACGCCTCCGCCGTGCCCGCCGCGCCCATCGCCTGCGTCCAGGAGCTCGTGCCGTACGGCTACGACCCGTCCTACGGAGCGGTCTGGTGAACGGCCTCCTCACCGGCGACCTCACCTCGCTCTTCGCGATCCTCGGCGGAGCGCTGTCCGGTGCCGGCCTGCTTCTGTTCATCGTCGCGATGCGCGGCGTGCGGCCTCGGCCCGGCAGGCCTTCCGGACGCAGCCGGGAGGAGCTGGTCCGCACCCTCACCACCCGCACGGCGCTCGCCGCCATGTGCGGAGTGGCCGTGCTGGCCGTCACCCGGTGGCCGGTCGCCGGCATCGGTGCCGCGCTGCTCGTCCTCGGCTGGAACACCATCGGCGGCGGCGCCGGTGAGGAACGCCGCTCGATGGCCCGCCTGGAGGCCCTGGCGGCGTGGACCGAGTCGCTGCGGGACACCATCGCGGGCGCGGTCGGCCTCGAACAGGCGATCCCGTCGTCGCTGCGGGCCGTGGCCCCCGTGCTGCATCCGCACGTACGGGCGCTCGTCGACCGCCTGCACACCCGGGTGTCGCTCGCGGACGCCCTGCGGAGGTTCGGCGACGACCTCGACGACGCCTCCGCCGACCTGGTGGTCGCCGCGCTCATCCTCAACGCGCGGCTGCGCGGGCCGGGCCTGCGGGACATGCTCGGTGCCCTGTCCACCTCCGCCCGCGCCGAGCTCGACATGCGCCGCCGTGTCGAGGCGGAGCGCCGCACCACCCGCCGCAGCGTCCAGATCGTCGTGGGCGTCTCGGTCGGCACCGCGCTGCTGCTCGCCGTCTTCAACCGCTCCTACGTGCAGATGTACGGCACCTTCGTCGGCCAGCTCGTCCTCGCCGTCGTCGTCGGCCTCTTCGCGCTCGGCTTCATCTGGCTGCGGCGGCTGGCCAAGTACGACATGCCGGAACGCTTCCTGTCCTCGGCCGACGCGGACAGGCCCGGCGTTCCGGGCGAGGTGCCCGAGACCGTCGCCCGCTGGCAGGGCCAGGCCACCCAGGTCACCCAGGCCACCCAGGCCACCGACATCACCAAGGGAGGCCCGCGATGACCACCGCGCTGCTGGCCGGGGCCTTCTTCGGGCTGGGCTGCTACCTGCTGTTCCGGGCCCTGTTCCCGCCGCGGCCGGGCCTGTCGGCGCGGCTCGCCGCCTTCGACGCCGCCCGGAGGCGGGGCGAGTCCGAGCCGGCCGGACGTGCGTCCGCGACGGCCGAGCGGGTCACCGGGCTGCGCGCCCAGGCCGGCCGGTCGCTCGCGGCGTTCTACGACGCGCGGGGATGGCAGCAGCGGTCCGTCCGCGCCGACCTGGCCCTGCTCGACCGGTCGTTCGAGGCCTTCCTCGCCACCAAGTTCCTGCTCGCCGCGGCGGCGATCGTGTTCATCCCCATCCTCGTCGGCTACTTCGCCATCCTCGGGCTGGGCGTCGCGGTCGCCATCCCGGTGTGGCTCGGGATCTTCTTCGCGCTCATCTTCTTCCTGCTGCCCGACCTGCAGCTGCGTCAGGAGGCGGCGTCGCGGCGGCGTGACTTCCGGCATGCGGTCAGCGCCTTCCTCGACCTGGTCGCGATGAACCTCGCCGGCGGGCGCGGCGTGCCCGAGGCCCTGATGACCGCGGCCAACGTCGGGGACGGCTGGGCCGTCCGGCGCATCCGCGACGCGCTGTCCAACGCCCGCATCACCGGGACCACGCCCTGGCAGGCGCTCGGCAGGCTCGGCGAGGACGTCAACGTCGACGAGCTCCGCGACCTGTCCGCAGCCCTCGGGCTGGTGGCCGACGACGGCGCGAAGGTGCGTCAGTCGCTCGCCGCCCGTGCGGCCAGCATGCGTAGCCGCGAGCTCTCCGATGTCGAGGGAAAGGCCGGTGAACGATCGCAGTCCATGCTCGTCGCGCAGCTTCTGCTGTGCGCGGGCTTCCTGATCTTCCTTGCCTACCCGGCGGTGATGCGGGTGATGGCCGCATGACGTCGACCCTTCGCAAGTCCCCGCTAAGCCGGTCGTTCTGAGTCCGAGGAGTCCCATGCAGTCGCTCAATCCGATGAACGACCCGTTCGTCGCCTATATCTGGTCATCCGTGCAGCTGCGCATCCAGCGGCTGCGCGATGACGCCGAAAAGTCACGAGGTGCGTCGGCGATCGAGTGGGCGATCATCACGGGCCTGCTGGCGATGATCGCTCTCGGCGTCGGCGTCGTGATCTATCGCAAGGTCCGCTCCGCGGCGAACAACATCAAGACCAAGTGACCTGATGGACAAGCAGACGGACCGGGGCGCGAGCACGCTGGAACTCGCCCTGCTGACCCCGATCCTGCTGCTCGTCATCCTGCTCGTCATCCAGTTCGCGATGGTCTTCCACGCCCGGCACGTCGCGCTCGCCGCCGCGCAGTCCGGTGCCCGGGTGGCCCGCGAGCAGAGCGCCGGCAACTGGAAGGGGACGTCGGAGGCGAAGGCGCGTGAGTACGTCCAGCAGATCGGCCCGGAGCTCCTGAGTGGTGCGGCCGCCAGCGCGGGCGGCGACCAGGACCAGCGCTGGGTCACGGTCACCGGCACCGCGGTGCGGGTCGTGCCGTTCCTCAGCTTCCATGTCAGCCAGCGTTCCGGCGGGCCGATCGAGTGCTACCGGCCGGACGTCGGCACCGGCACCACGTGCGGAGACCAGCCGCAGCCATGAGACGAGACGCGGGCACGATGTCGCTGGAGCTGGCGCTGCTGACGCCGCTCCTGATCGCTTTCATGATGCTGATGGTCGGGCTCGGCCGGATCGTGGAGGCGCAGAGCCAGGTCGACGGCGCCGCGCGGGACGCCGCGCGGGCCGCCTCGATCGGCCGCACCCAGACGGGCGCGTACGCCGGCGCGGCGAACGCCGCCGAGGCCACCATGAGCGGCAAGAAGCAGTTGTGCCAGGGCGGGCCACGCACCAGCGTCGATTTCGCCGACTGGCGCCGGGGCGGTCAGGTGGTCGTCAGCGTGAAATGCGATATCGACCTGGGCGGACTCTCGCTCATCGGCCTGATGCCGACGAAGACCATGGTCGGCACGGCCACCGCGCCCCTCGACACCCTCAGGAGGATCGAGTGAACCGGCGGGGCCCGGGGACGGCGGGCGGCAGGCAGCGCGACCGCGGGACGGTCGCGATGTTCACGACGATCTTCGCGCTGTTCATCATCGTGCTGGCCGGCCTCCTCGTCGACGGCGGCCTCGCGATCCACGCCCGCCAGCGCGCCGCCGACATCGCCGAGCAGGGCGCCCGGGCCGCCGCGGACGAGGTCGACCTGAACTATCTCCGGCAGACCGGAAAGGCGCGGATCACGAACGCCCCGGTGGCGTGCCTGCGGGCGGAGCGGCTCGTGGCCACGTACCACGAGGTGACCGGGCAGGCGAAATGCCAGATCGAGGGCGAGCAGACCGCGCGCGTCATCGTGCAGATCAAGGTACGGCTCCAGCTGCTCAGCATCGTGCCCGGCTTCGGCGACTTCACGATGACGTCGGCGGCGTCGGCCCACCCCCAGGAGGGGATATGAGCTCGATCCGGCGGCAGCCGGTGCGGATCGACAGCGGGCGGAGCGCCGGCGACGTCGTCGCCGGCGTCCTGGCACTCGTCGCCATCGCCGCCCTGCTCCTCGGCGTGCCCTTCGCGCTGCTCACGTTCTTCGGCTCGCCGATCCCTCACGCGATGCCGTCGATGGAGACGCTCACGCAGCGGCTGGACACCACGGCGCTGATGCACGTCCTGGTCCTCATCGTGTGGCTGGCCTGGGTGCAGCTGACCGCCTGCGTGCTCGTGGAGGCGTACGCCGGAATCCGCGGCATCGGCGTGCCGGCCAGGGTGCCGCTCGCCGGGGGGCCGCAGGCGGTCGCGCACCGGCTGGTGGTCGCGGCGCTGCTGCTGTTCACCGCCACCACCGCGGTCATGCCGACGCTCACCGGGGCACGGACGACGCACATCCAGCGGATCGGGCACGCCGACCACCGGGAGCCCGCGCAGGCGCGCTCCGCGGAGCAGGTCACGCAGCAGGCCCCGGCCCAGGACGCGCCGACCCTCATGGAGAAGAGCGCGGTCCGCAAGATCTACCGGGTGCGGCCGCCGGCGGGCCGGCATCACGAGAGCCTGTGGGAGATCGCCGAGAAGTGCCTGGGCGACGGCCGCCGGTACCGCGAGATCTACACGCTCAACAAGGGCAACCTGCAGCCCGACGGCACGCGTCTCACCATGGCCAGCCTGATCCGCCCCGGCTGGGTGCTCGACATGCCCTCCGACGCGACCCACGTCGAGATCATCGAGAAGGGCCCGCACGCCGGGCGGCACGAGCACGGCGTGCCGCACTCACAGGTGCCCGGCGGCGTGCACCACCACGGCTCCGTCAACACCGAGAAGCAGGCGGTCGACGCCGCGCGGCAGGCCGCCCGGCAGGAGGCGCAGGACGACCGGGCCGACCGGGAGGCCGGGCGCCCCCCGATCGAGCAGGGGCCGGAGGTGCCCGCCGCCCCGGAGGCCCCCGCCCAGCCCCCGCCGAGGCAACAGCGGCCTCCGCAGGAGCCGCCCCAGCAACAGCAACAGCAACAGCAGCCCCAGCAACAGCAACAGCAACAGCAGCCCCAGCCGCAGCCGCAGCAGCCGGACCAGGGGCCGGCGTTCGGCTGGCCGCAGGAGCTGGCACTGGCGTCGCTGCTGGCCGCCGGGCTGCTCGCCGGGCTCGGCCGCAGAAGGCGCGAGCAGCTGTGGCATCGCGCCTTCGGCACCATGATCGCCCGGCCGGATGGCGAGGCGGCCCTCGCCGAGCAGGCACTGCGCATCGGCGCCGACACCGAGGCCACACGTCTGCTCGACCTCGGGCTCCGGCAGATGTCCCAGGCGCTCGCCGCCGAAGGCCGTACTCTCCCGACGGTCTACGGCGTGCACCTCGGCGCGGACAGCCTCGACCTGTGGATCGCCCCGGCCGACCGCACCCCGCCGGCGCCGTGGCAGGAGCACGACAACGGGCAGGTGTGGCGGCTCGGCGTGAGCGCCCTCGACGGGATGGCCACCGCCGACTTCGCGGACGTGCTGGCGCCGTACCCGGGCCTGGTGTCCATCGGCACGAACGACACCGGCCGCATCCTGGTCGACCTGGAGGCCGCGCACGGCCTGATCTCCCTGCACGGCCCGGACGAGGCGCGCCGGGCGGTGCTCGCGGCGGTCGCCGTGGAGCTGGCGACCAACCGCTGGTCCGACCACATGCGGATCACACTGGTCGGCTTCGGCGAGGAGCTGTCGCTCGTCGCGCCCGACCGGATCCGTGCGGTCGGCTCGCTCGCCGAGGCACTGCCGGAGCTGGAGGGGCGGACCGAAGAGGTACGCCAGGCGCTCGCCGCCTCCGGCGCCGACTCCGTGCTCACCGGCCGCTGCCGCGGCGTGTTCGGCGAGGCATGGATGCCGCACTACCTGATCATGGCCGACCCGCCCGCCCCGGAGGAGGCCGAACGGCTGGTGGCGCTGGCGCGCACCGGCCAGCGGATGGCGGCCGGATACATCGTCGCGGGCGAGACGCCCGGAGCGACCTGGACCTGGGACGTCACTTCGGAGGGTCACCTGCGCGCCGGGGTGCTCGGCTTCGACGTCGACGCGCAGCTCGTGCCCGAGCGGCACTACCGGGCGGTCGTCGAGCTGTTCCGCACCGCCGGGCGGGTGGAGGGCGTCCCGTACACCGGTCCCGAGGACGAGCCGCCGGTCCCCCCGGCCACGGGTGAGACCCGTCCCTCGGTGGACATCCGGCTGCTCGGCGCGATCGAGGTCGATGCGCCCGAGACCGTCGACGAGAGCCGCCGGGTGCTCTGCACGGAGGTTCTGGTCTACCTGGCGACGCATCCGGAGGGCGTGCATCCCACGGTGCTCGGTGGGGCCGTCTGGCCGCGCGGGGTGTCGGCGAGTGTCCGTGACGCGACCGTCGCGCGCGTCGCCGACTGGCTGGGCCGCGACTCCCGCGGCCGTCCCAACCTGTACTACGACGAGCGGGGCCGGATCCGGCTGGGCTCGGAGGTGCGCGTCGACTGGGAGGTGTTCCGCTGGCTCCTCTGGCGGTCCGCCGCCGAGCCCGCCTCCGAGATGGCGTACATGACCTACGCGCTGGAGCTGGTACGCGGCGGGCTGCTGCAGGGACGCCCGCGTGGGCGGTACGGCTGGCTGGCCACCGAGGACCTCGAGTACGAGGCGACCGCACGGGTCGCCGACGTCGCCCACCGGCTCGTCCTGATGCGGCTCGACGACGGCGACGCGCGCAGCGCGGTGGCGGCGGCACGCGCCGGGCTGCGGCTCGCCGACGGCGACGAGGGGCTGTGGCGGGACCTGCTGCGCGCGACTCACGCCACCGGCGACCACGCCCAGCTCCGCGAGGTCGTCGATGAGCTGCGCGAACGTGTGGACGCCGATCCGTACGCCGATCAGATGCAGCCCGAGACCGAGGCGCTCGTCGACGAGCTGGTTCCGCAGTGGCGGGGCGTCGCCGCCGGCGAGGCCGGCTGAGGGCGGAGCGGCCGTCAGCGATAGATCCCGGTGTGGCCCAGGGAGAACCGGCCGGGCTGTGGGTACACGCAGAGGCCGTGCGGGCCCGCGCCCACCGGGATCCGGCGGACGGGCCGGCCGGTCCGCGTGGAGACGACGAAGACCGCGTCGTCCCCCCGGGCGGACAGCCACAGCAGCCGGCCGTCCGCCGACACGCTGCCCATGTCGGGTGCGGTCGGAACCCGCCAGCTGCCGACCGCGCGGCGCTGCGCGAAGGAGATCAGCGACACGGTCCGCTCACCGCTGTTGGTGACGTACAGGAGACCGGCGTCGCGGCTGGGATAGAGGCCGTGCGCGCCACGCCCGGTGGGGATGAAGCCGACCGTGCGGAAGCGGACCGCATCGATCATCCACACGCCGCCGCGGCCCATGTCGGCGACGTAGAACGTCGTGCCGTCCGGCGACAGCCGTACGTCCTGCGGCCGGGCGCCGGCGGCCAGCCGGAGCGTCCCGGTGACCCGGTGCCGCGCCACGTCCACGCGTGCGAGCCACCCGGAGCCGGCGCAGCCCACCACCAGCGTGGATCCGCTCGCGGAGAAGTCGGCGTGGGTCAGCCCCGGGCACGGGACCTGAACCGCGGACCGCAGACGCATGGTGTGCGGATCACGGATCTCGATCCGCCCAAGCCGCGCGCTCATCACGAGGGCGTCCCGGCCGTCGACGGAGAAGTACAGGTCGAAGGGGGCGGCGACCGGTACCGTCCGCCCCTCTGTCCCGGTGCGCGGGTTGATCGGCACGAGCCCTCCCGGCTCGGTGACCCACAGCGTCTGCAGGTCCCATGACGGCACGACCTGCTGCGGCGCGCGCCCGGCCGGGATACGGCGGATCACGTGGTACGTCTTCGCGTCGATCACGTCGACGCCGATGCCGCGGGAGTCGGGAACGTACACCCGGAGCGGCAGCCGCCGGGCGGCCGGGCTGAGCATGCCCGCCTGGGTGGCGGCGTAGACGTCATGCGGTGCGTCGGGCAGGTCGCGGCGCTGGTCGACCACTGGCGCCGGCCGGTGGGGCGGCCGGATGTACGGCTCCGGGCCGCCGAGCGCCAGCACCGGGGCGTCAGGGCCGGGCCTGCCGTGGAACGGCACGGGGGAGCGGCACCCGCCCATGAGCATGGCCACGGCGGCCAGCGGCACGGCGATCGTGGCCCTGCCGCCGGACATTCGTCGGCAACTCCCCACAAGGGCCGGACTCTATCCCCTCGGAGACAGGTTGTGAGCGAACAATCACGAAGAGGTTGCCATCGGATCGAACGCGCCGAGCGTCCGTGCCGCCGTGCGCTCGACGGTCAGCGGGGCATGGAACCGGCGCGCCAGGCGCCGGGGCCGTGGGTGAGCGGCCGGCGCAGCT
>JAOPYL010000301.1 GCA_025964625.1 Actinoallomurus sp.
AGGCGATCCTCCAGCAGAATCGGCTTTCGATCGCGTCGCTCGGTCTCGACCGCGTGCGGCGTTTCCTGCTCACGATGGAGATGGAGTCGGCCGCCTCGGCGGAGAGGCGGGCGGAGCTGGCCGCGGCTCTGGACGCTGCCGCCCGACGCCTGGGCCTGCGGATCCTCCTCGGCGAGCCGGTGAGCGCCGGCGACCGCCGGCCGGTCCTGCCCCCGCCCGAACTCCGCAACGCGCCGGAGCCGCTCCCCGGTGAGGAGACCGCTTCCGCGGCACACGACCCGTCCGCCTTGAAGGATCACAGCTTCGCGCCTGTGGTGGCGCCGAAGCGGGCCAAGGACGAGGAGTTGGACGATGAGGGCCGTGTTCGGCTGAATCCGTTGTGGATGGAGCTGAAGGACATCACCCCGTCGTTGCTGACGAGGGACCCGGGCGCGGTCTGGCTGTTCACGGTGACCGAGGACCTGCGGGTGTTGGTGGGGAGTGAGCAGGCCAGCGCGATCCTGGGAAAGGAGCAGCTCGGCGATCTGGTGGCGGGTATGCGGGCCAAGGACCCGACGCTGGCCGAGATGGAATGGGACCGGGCCGTGCAGACCGTCGTCGACCGGCTGGACGGGCTCGGCCATGTGGGGATCGCCGCGGGGTTCGTCAAGACGGTCCCTGAGGACCCTGATCAGGGCAAGACCACGCTCGGAATGAGCCGGGTGTCCGGTGAGTTCCGCTGGAGCGAGAATCTGCGGTGCTGGACGGTGAACGACAAGTCGGGCCGCTACATGAGCGAAAAGGTCCGGGGGAAGGTCGATCCGCAGGTAGGGGCTCGCTGGCTGACCAACGTGGCGAAGCTGTTCAGTGCGCGCCTGGGGGTGGAGGTACGCATCGAGCAGTTCAAGACCGCCCCACCGGCCGCAGCCGCACCGGCCGTGCCCACGCACGTGCCACTCCGGCCGGGCCGGCCGGAGTGGCACGCCGAGATCGTGCTGAACGAGGTCAAGGACGAGAGCGGGCAGGTGCGCGGTCTCGCGTCGTACGGTTCGAAGGACATGGCCACCCGCGCTCCCGCCCTGGCGCATGTGTCGTCGCTGACCACCTACACGGCGTGGCACACCGACGCCGAGGGGAACGTCGTACCGGTCACACGGCGGTTGCCGGGCGGGGAGAAGGCCTTCCACTGGCTCTCCCACGGCACCGCCGGCCGGCCCGCCGCTGCCACCCGCGACGGTCGCGACCGTCCGATGGACGGTGACGAGCTCGTCGACGTGATCGAGAGCCGGTTGGGGGACGCCACCGACATCGTGGTGTGGTCGTGCCAGACCGGGCCGGGCGTCGACCGGCGGGCCACCCTCGGAGCCGCCACTCGCGTGGCCGAGCGGACGGGCCGCCGCGTTCACGTGCCGGAGTGGGAGACCGCCGTCGACTTCGATTCGGCGACGAACACGGCGAGCGCGCACACCTACGCCGATCCGCAGGGCCGTGAGACCGGCTGGACCTCGGTGTCACCGCGTCCCGCGGCCTCGGCGGACCCCGGCGGCGTCCTGATCGAGCCGGCGGTCGGGCCGCAGGAGGGCGAGACGTTCGGCCACGCGCCGGAGCGGGCCCTGGACCGAAGCGGCCCGCCACTGCCCGAACTCCGCAACGCGTCCGCGGTGAAGGACGTGAAGCGCGTGCGGTGGGCGGACGAGGAAGGCGCCGGCCTGGGGACCGCGTCCGGCTCGACGAGCGCACCTTCCCCCGAGCCGAGTCCGTCCCAGGGCGAGGAGCCGGAGCGGACCGAGCGGCGGAGCCCCTGGTATCTGGACGTCGGCGCGCTCGGCGAGGCGACGGTGCTAGGCGCGGACTCCTGGACGGAGGAGGAGGTCCGCCTCTGGGCCCACCACGTGGCGAGCGGTTCCCACCGTACGGACGACTCCCCGAACCTGAGCGGCGGCATCCAGAACACGCTGCGCGAGATTCTCCGGACCGAAGATCCGGGCGAGTGGGACACCCTCCTCCAGCGGGGGCACCTGTTCCTCGCCGACGGCCACCTCGTCTGGCTACGGCCCGTGCTGCGCGACGCTCGGCTGGGAACACAACCGTCCGGGACGGTCCGCGAGTACTCCGTGTCGTTCGCGTCGCTGGCGGCCGGGGGGAAGAGGACGAACGAGGTCGCGGCCGGGTTGGACGGCATGCTGCTGACGTTCTTCTCCCTTGGCCTGCGGACGGCCTCGGCGCTCATCCCCGGTGTGCCGGCACTGGGCATGAGCTCGGCGGACAGGCGGGGGGAGGAGTGGGAGGTCCAGCTCATCGCGGGGCGCAAGCTGTTCGTGGGCGGTTACACGCGTTTCCGCGCCGGCCTGGCGGTCCGGGTGTTCGTGGACGGGCGGGAGCGCCCCAACGACGCCGTGCTCCCGGCACGGCTGGACGTCGACCTGCCGAACGAGTTGACCACGCCGGACGCGCCCCGGCCGAGGACGAACGTGCGGACGGGCCCGGGGAGACGTTCGGGGCGGCGGCCCTCGCAGTCCGCGGAGTCGCTCAACGCGGTCGACCTGATCCCGGTGATGGCGGACCTGCAACGACGGCTCCTGGACGCCGGGCTGCCGGCCGGATCCGTGCTGACCGCGATCCACGAGGTGGGGGAGCACCTGACCGAGAAGTCGGCGCGCAACCGGAGCCGGCTGCTGCTCACCAGTGGTGTCCCGACGAAGCGGGTCCGGGTGCCGGCGAGCCGGACGAGCTCCTTCGAGGGGCATTTCCTGATCAGCGCGGACATCGAGACGTTGCAGTACTTCGGCCACAGCGAGGTGACCGTACGGGAGGACACCGGCAGCGGTCTGACGGACAAGCCGGGGCGGGGCAAGGACAGCGGGGTCGCCCTGGGTCTCGCCTTCAACGTGGCCGGGCTCACCGACCCCGCACACCACGACGACGCCGGTAAGGGCTTCGTACGGGGCCCGGGGCTCACGCTCGGGTTCTCGCGCGCCGCGGGCAACGGGATGGCCGAGCAGGCGCTCGGGCACACCGTTCTCACCAGGGACTCCACGCAGGCCCGGTACCGGTCCGGGCTGCGCGTCAACGTGGACATCCGCTCGACCACGCACGACATCCCCAAGGTCTCCACGGTGGTCGAGTCCGAGGTCGGGGTGGCCGAACCCGAGGCGGCCGACTTCGAACGCCGGCTGACCGGCTCCGCGCTGCCGAAGGGCGCGTTCGCACAGACTCGGGTGTGGACGCTGTTCCGCACGCCGCACGGGGCCGTACCGAAGGAGGCGTACCGCCGCCCGTCCCGCCTGGACCGTGTCATGCCGGTGGACCCCCGGCACCACGAACCGCTGCCGCTCGCCACCCGCCGGGGGCTCGGCTTCGGCACCGCCGCGACCCTGCCCGGCGCCGAGCTGGTGCTCGAACAGCTCCGTACCGTCATGGAGCGGCGGCACGACACCCTGGCGAAGGGGGCGAAGGCGGACTGGTCGGAGGCGGACCTGCACCTGGCCGCCTGGTACAGCCGGCCGGCGCTGGAGGCGGACCTGCCCACCACGATGTCCGGCATCGAACGCACGGTGCGCGTCGGCGGCCGGGACTACCGGCTGTCCGCCCGCGCCTACCTGATGGAGCGGCTGAAACGCGACCAGACCACCTATCCCATGACGGTCAACCTGCGGGCGCTCGCCGCCGCGTCCTCGAACGGGCACCGCGCGACGGAGCTGGGCGTCCGGCTGGCGGCCGGGATCGGCGCGCGGGTGACGGCGTTCACCTGGCTGCGGTTCGCACTCGGCGCCGCCGGCGCGCAGGGCGGTTACTCCTACTCGCCCAAGCGGCAGCTCACGGGTGGCGTCAAGTCCTACCGCCGCACCGAGACGACCGGACAGGTGGACGAGCACCCGTACAACGTGATCTACGCCCTGTCGGTGCGGTCGCCGGGCGGACAGACCGACATCTGGTGGATCGACCAGCGCGGGGACGTCACCGGCCGGGTCGCGCTGCCCCGCGAGCACCGCCCGGCGATCCCGCCGACGCCGGAGCAGATCACGGCGGCGCGGCAGGTCTCCGAGCTGCTGCTGTGGCCACAGGACTCCCACGCCGCCCTCACCCGCGGTGTCTCGGGACTGTTCCCGGCGTTCTTCGTGCTGCCGGAGCTGTGGCGGATGGCCGCGCGCATGTACGCGGGGGCCAACGACCTGCCCGACTCCTGGCTGGAGGACTCCGGCGCGTGGCCGGAGGCGATCAAGGACGCGACGCGGCCGGGACGGCTCGCCGCCCACTTCGCTTCACTGACGAGCCGGACCGGCCGGTACGTCGCGCTGCCGAGGGGCAAGGACGGCCGCAAGCAGGCCCTGCGCTTCCGGCTGCGCGGATACCGTCCGCGTCACCTGTACGCCGGTGACGACACCGAGATCGAGCAGTACGCCCAGAGCAATACCGCCTACAAGGACGAGACCAAGCACACGTGGGAGGGTGGCCCGGCGTTCTCGGCAGGGCCGCAGTTCCGCCTCGGTGGCGAGGCGGAGGCCCCCCACTCGCTGAGCCCGGAGGACGGCGACTGGGGCGGCCACTCACCGGAGACGGACAAGAACACCGGGCCGGGCGGGCGGATCCAGCTCACCGCGAACGCCGACGCGCGCTGGGAGCGCAAGAGCGAGCACGCCGAGGAGCAGGGCCCGGTGGACATCACCCGCGCGACGTACGGCGGGCGGACGCACACGTACCGGATGGACCCGGTGTTCGAGGTCACCCTCATTCGCTGGAAGGGCGACTCGGTCACCTGGCGGTCGCGTCTCCTGCGCGCGACGGACGCCCTCGACGTCGTCGTCCCCGAACGGCGGATCTTCGACCTCGGGCTGACCGCGCCCGGGGTGACGCCACCGAGCCCGTCCGCCCCGACGCGCCACGTCCCGCCGGGTCTGCTGCCGGGGATGGCGTACCCGGAGACGATGGACGCCGAGGACGTCCTGCCGAGGATCGAGTCGTGGCTGCGCGCCGAGAACGTGCTGCGCCCGCTGCCGGGACACGGGGACCGGCCCAACCTCCTGACGCGGGAGCTGGAGGCGGCCTACTCCTCCGACGCGTTGCGCAACCAGTTCGCCGCGCTCATCGGCTCGGGCGTGGTCCGCTGGATACCACTGCCCCGTGCGTTCGGCGCGATGCGGTACCTGTACGTCCGGGTCACCGCCCGCATCGCGGCCGCCGACCGGCAACTGCCCCGGCCCGACGTGAGGCTGACTCTGCGGGACGAGGGGCAGCGGAAGTCGACGGTCACGAAGTCGTCCGGGTTCGGCTATGGCGGTGGCTTCACCCTGCGGACCCGCGCCGGCAAGGAGGGACACGAGGGCGGCCATGGGGGGATCGAGGGTGGCGGGGGCTACCACCGGTCCTCCGCCCGGGGCGTGGAGAAGTCCGAGAAGGCGCTGGAGATCTACCGCGCCGGCACGCGCGAGGGATCACAGGAGTACGGGCACCCGCTGGCGTTCCGGATCGAGATCGGGCTGAGCGGGGAGCTGCCGGAGATCGTCAACGTCCCGGCCCGCGGTATCCGGCTCACCACCGTCGGCCTCGGCCGGCTCTTCCACGCCCGGAGCCTCGGCGAACTCTGGCACGCCCACGGGATCTTCCTGCGGCACCATGTCATCGAGCCCGGCCCGCACGGCGTGACGGGCCGGGTCCGGCTGCTCGTCCCCGACCACATCGCGCTCCTGGACGCGCCCCCGGACGGGCTCCGGCCCGTGCTCGGAAGGGACCCGGCCTGGGACGCCCGCCCGCTGTGGGCCGGACGCGACCCGGAGGCGGTGGAGGCGCTCATCGTCAACCTCCACCCCTGGGGCGTCCCCTTCGCGGACGCGGTGGAGCGGTGGGCCGGGCTGCCGTCCTCCCCCTTCGGCCGCCCGAAGAGCCTGAACGCCCCGGGCGCCTGGCGCGTCCCCGGTCTGGACTTCACCACGTGGGCGGGACTGCGGTACCTGCACTTCACCGCGCAGAACACCATGCGGCCGAACATCAAGGACGTCCTGCGCAACGTGTACGAGGTGCCGGTCGGTGATCGGAAGACGATCGTCGGTGCCGAGATCGTCGCCGCTGAGGTGATCGGCCCGCTGGACGGCACCAACCTCAAGGGCCGGAACTACACGCAGGACTCGGAGGCGGACAAGGACACCTCCGAAGACGCCCGCGGCCGGCACCTCTCCTTCGGCCCCGAGGCGGGCGGTGAGATGGGCCAGGCCCGGTCGCTGGGGATCGGCGGCTTCGCGTACGCACGTGAGCAGGCCGAGGAGCTGTCCGGTGAGCTGGGTGGGACGGAGGAGAAGAACAAGGAGGCCACCCGCCGCTACCGGCACTACCGGTTCTCCCTCGTCCTCGTCATGCGCGGACACCACGGCACGCTGCGCGTCCGCGCCCCCCGCGGCCTGTACGGGATGATCCCTCTGGAGGAGAGGCCCGAGGGCGGGTACCGGCTGGTCGGCGGCCTGGAGGAGTCGCTGCCCGACCTGTTCGGCCGGCCCCGCCGCCATGACGCCGAAAACCCCGGCTGGCACGACGACGTCGTCCTGCACCAGGTGCGCGACGACAGCGGGCGGTTCCACGGTCTGGCCTCCTACTCGGCGCCGGACCTGGCAGCACGTCGGCGGGCGCTGTCCGGCGCGAGCGCGCTGACCTCCTACACCGCGTGGCACACCGGCGCGGAGGGCGCCCCCGTGCCGGTCGCGCGCCCGCTGCCCGTCGGACCCGGGAGGACCGCCTTCCACTGGTTCTCCGACGGCCGGGCCGGCCGGGCCACCGCGGCCCGGCACGGCTCGGGCACGCGGCCGATGGATTCGGAGGAGTTCGCCGGTCTGATCGGTGGCTGGCTGGACGGGTTCTCCGACATCGTGATGTGGCCGCGCCAGAGCGGCCCGGCCGTGAACCGCCGTGCCGCCCTCGCGTTCGCCTCACGGGTCGGCGAGCTGACCGGCCGCCGGGTGCACCTGCCGGAGTGGGAGACCGCCCTCGACCGCGACGAGACCTCCGGGGACATGAGCACCCACACGTATCCCGACCCCGACGGCGGCGAGACCGGTTGGATCTCCGTATCGCCCCGCACCGTGCCGCCCGGTGAAGCGGGCGGCGTGCTGGTCGAGCTGCCGGTCCCGCCGGCGGAGGGCGAGCCGTTCGGACGGGTGCTCGCGCGGGTCCTGGACCGGGCCGCGCCGCTCCTCGCGGACCGCGACGGTCTCACCGCCGGGGGCGTCACCCCGTACGAATGGTTCGTCGCGGCGCTGACCGAGGAGGACCTGCCCGTCTCCGTGCCGCTCGCCGGTGATCCCGCAGGGGGACCGGACCGGGTGCGGCGGTTCCTGCGGGCGCTGGAGACCACCCCGGCGACTCCGGAGACGGTGACGGAGATGACCGCGGCGCTCGAGACCGTCGCCCGGCGGCTGGGTGTCCGCCTCGTCGCCGCTCCGGTCGTCGACGCGGGGACCGTTCGACCGGTACGGACGGGGCCGGACCGCGGCACGCCGCCCGTCCACGCGTGAACGGGCGGAGTTGGAGGCCCGGTGTTAGCGGCAGGTGACACGACCATGACAATGAGGAAAATTCGCGGCACCCAGGGTCGACAGTGAATATCCTCGTTGGTAGCTTCGAATTGATCTTCGCGGACGAACGCGGAGGTCAGTCGCTTGACGTATCTCCCGGGACCGTCGCTGATACGAGCGTCGCCGTGCACCCGGGGACACCAACCCACCGACGACCAGCCGCGGTGACCCGACCGCGATTGGACCGTTCCACTCACCACAGTCGGCCGACCACCGAGTCGGCCGGACATGGATCGAGGAGAAGTGACTGCCGAGCAGGGCGATGTGCGCCAAAGGTCATCGGCCACGGCCGGTCAGCAGCCGGTCGAGGACGGGAACGCGCCGATCGAGGACGTGGACCGGCCCGCCGGCCGCGACGGCGAGCCGATCGATGGCGGGGAGGCGGCGATGCCGCCGATCCCGGAGTCGATCCGCGAGGCCGGCCGGCTGGCGCCCGATCACTGGCTCGGCATGGTGGACCCCGCCTGGACCGGTGAGGGCACCCCGCCGTCCTGGGCGCTGGTCGGGCAGTGGCGGTCGAGCCCGGACGGCGAGATCGTCGAGTGGCGCGACAACGAGGAGTACCGGCCCTCACCGTCGGCGCTCGGCTGGCCCGAGCCGGTCGACGACGTGGACGCGGCGGTGCAGTTCGCCGCGACCGGCTACCGCACCGGCGAGGCGGTGACCGAGGCGCTCGCCATCCTGCCGGAGGCGGCCACCTTCGTCACGCCCGAGGGCGATCCGCTGTCGGCCACCGCGCCGGACGGTACGACCCGGGTGGTCCCGGTGTTCACCTCGCCCGCGTACCTGCACGCCGCGGGACGACTGGCGTACGCGCTCATGAGCGTGCGGGAGCTGGTCGACCGGATCCCCGCCGGGCATGACCTCTACCTCAATCCCTCGGCCGCGGTGAGCATGACCGTGGACATCACTCCGCTCCGCGAGGCCCTGGACCGTGTCCAAGGGGACGCCGCCGACGGACCGGCGGTCCGCCCGCCCACGGTCGGCGGCGACCTTTCCATTACCGGGGACGCCTGACCGTCGACGCGACGATAATCGGACAATCCCGGTTGTATCCGGGCGAAAACGGATCGGCCCGGCGGTGAACCCGAACGCGCCGGACTTCGTATGCCTTACTGTGGCCTGTCCTTAGGCCGAAGCCGCTTCCATCCGGGCGAGGACCGGCCTCGGACCGCCGCGCGGTCACGTGGAAGAGGTGTACCGGTGACCGGTACACCTTTCCGTCGCGACCGATGCCGTCACCGGAGGTAGATCGTGACCCGCTGGAGAAAGGCGTCCACCCGCCGGCCGCGGCGGGACGGACGGAACGGGGCCGTCTGGCCGGGTAAGGGCCGCGGCGCCCGCGCGAAAGGCCGTTCCACCATCACGGTCGACGAGTACGACACCCTGATTCTGCTGCGTTCCTCCGCGGGCGCGCCGGCAAGTACGGAGGGCATCGCCGAGCTCGCCCGCTTCCTCGGCGGTGAGGACGACGCACGGAGCGTCTTCACGATCGTGGTCGCTGCCGAGAACCCGGACGCCGAACTCTGGACCCGGCTCAGCGCCATCCTGGACTCCCTGCGCGACCGGGACGTCACCACCCTCCGCCTCGCGTTGTCCGGCGCCGGCGCGAACCGCGCCGGCCGGCCGGCCATCGCCCAGCGGATCGCCGACGCCTGGGGGTTCGAGGTGCTCGCCCCGGACGCGAGCGTGCTCATCGTGCCCGGAGGCTCGCTGTTCGCCCTGGGTCCCGGCGGCGGTTGGCGGTCGTTCACGTCCGGCGCGGAGCCGACGACCCTCGGCCCGCGTAGCCCGGCGCCGCCCTGGCAGCCCACGTTCGCCCGGCTCCCCAGCCGTACGGCCGGCGGGTACGTGGTGGAGCAGGTCCCCGCCGGGATACTCGTCCGTTCCGCGAAGGCGCCGCGTACACGCTCCGACGACCTGTGCTACGCCGTCCCGGTCGACGACACCCACCCCACCGTCCTCGTCGACGCCTCACGGTCCCGGGGCGAACCCGAGGTCCCCGCCGAGGACATCGCCGCCCTGCTGGGCGCGCTGCCGGACACCACCCGCTCGGAGGTGCGGCTCGCGCCGTGCGGTCCCGCCGACCTGTTGCCCGTCGGACAGGACACCGCCGAGATCCTGGGCGCCGAGGTGGAGGTGCTGACCGGCCTGCCCTTGCTCGTCGACACGGACACCGAACCCGAGGTGAGGCCCGTACTCATCGGCGCGGACGCCGAACCGACCTGGGCGCCGTTCGTGGAGGCGGTCACGTGCCGGCCCCATGACGCCGACGGCGGAGCCGCCGGACCCCGGGTCGCCCGCTGGCGTTCACCCCTGTCCGGCATCCGGCGTACGGACGCGGCGGCCGTGCCGCTCTCGGGCCGGTGGCAGGTCTGCGCGACCAGGGCCGGACTCGCGGTCGGGCCGCGCGGCGAGGAGCCCGCCGTCGCGAACCGTCCGGTCGTGGCCGACCGGCTCGCCGTCGAGGTGAACCTGCGCGGAGCGGAGGCCGACGACACGCTGTTCACCGAGCTTTCCCGGCTGCTGTCGGAGATCGGCCCGGGTGCGCGGCCGTTCGTCACCCTCCACCGGATGGTCCCCGCGAACCCCAAGGGCGAGGAGGACTTCCGCCTGCTCCGCCTGGCGATCGACCACGGCGTGGCCCTGGCCGAACAGCCGACCCCGGAGACGGCACCACCTCCCGCGGTCCCGAACGTACGCACCGTCGCGATCCCCCGGGGCCGCCCGTCGTCCGAACCCGCCGCGACGCCGGCCACCCACTCCTCCCCGGTGGTCGAGGGACTCCCGGCCCCGGCTCCGGCGCGGTGGACGGCCTCCGTCCCCGGCGCCACCGTCACCCGCGGGTCGACGGGCCCCGGTGACCCGGGTGGACCGGCGGAGCCCACGGGCGGCCCGAACTCGGGTGTCCCGATGGCACCGGCGTACGGCGGTCCGGCGAGGCCGGAACGGAACGGCCGGGCGAAACCCGGACCCGGCGCCACCACGGCCTCGTCTGCCGGCGATCTGCGCGTGTCCGGGTCCGGGGCCACGACCGAGGGGCGGACCGGTCCTCCGGAGCCGACGCCGCACGCTTCCGCCGTGCCGCCGCACCCTGACGCCGCCGACGAACCGACCCCTCCCGTGGACGCACCGCTCTCAGCCGGCGTGACATCGCTGCCGCCGGGCCTGGCCGGGATACCGCTGGCGCCGGTCACGCCGAGGAACCCGGCGACTCCGGACCCGCGGGGCCAGGCCGCGGAGCGAACGCCCGACACGTCCGGTGCTTCGGCCACGCCGACCGAGTCCTCGGCCGGGCCGGCGGCTCCCGCCGGAGCCGCGCCCGGGGATTCCACGGGTCCCGTGCGGGGCGAGGGCTCCGTGCGGCCGGGGTCGG
>JAOPYL010000307.1 GCA_025964625.1 Actinoallomurus sp.
GCTGGTCGCGCACGGCTGTAACGTCGGCTACACCCCGGTGATCGGGGGTGCGGACGCGCTGCGGTACGGCCGGTTGTCCCACGTCGACCAGACGTACCTGAGGTTGGAGACCTACCGGGCGGCCAACGCTGCGCTCATCGGAGCCCAGGCGTCCATCCCGCTCGCGCAGGCGTGGGGCGGCGGCCTGGTCGCCTCGGTGGACGGGATGCGGTTCGTCGTGCCGGTGCCCTCCGTGTACGCCAGGCCGAACCCGAAGTACTTCGGTGCCTCGACCGGCGGAGGCGGACGGCGAGCCGGGGCGACGTGGCTCAACCTGATCAACGACCAGGCCGCCGGGCTCGGCGGGAAGGTGGTGGCCGGCACCCCGCGCGACTCGCTGTACGTGCTGGACGTCCTCTACGACCGCGACGGCGGCCGGCGCCCGGAGGTGATCGTCACCGACACCGCCAGCTACAGCGACATCGTGTTCGGCCTGCTCACCCTGGCCGGGTTCACCTTCGCGCCGCAGCTGGCGGACCTGCCCGACCAGAAGATGTGGCGCATCGACCGCACCGCCGACTACGGCCCCTTCCAGGACGCGGCCCGCGGGCGGATCGACCTGGAGCGCATCGAGCGGAACTGGGAGGACGTGCTGCGGATCATCGGCTCGATCCACACCGGCGCCGTGCGGGCCTACGACGTGATCCGCATGCTCTCCCGGGACGGCCGCCCGACCGTGCTGGCCGACGCCATCGCGCACTACGGCCGGATCGCCAAGACCCTGCACATCCTGCGCCTGGCCGACGAGCCGTCCTACCGGCGCCAGATCAAGTCCCAGGCCAACCTGCAGGAGGGCCGCCACGCGCTCGCCCGGAAGATCTTCCACGGCCGCGCCGGACAGCTCTACCAGCACTACCAGGAAGGCATGGAGGACCAGATCGGCGCGCTCGGCCTGGTCCTCAACGCTCTGGTGCTGTTCAACACCCGCTACATGGACGCTGCCGTGGTCCAACTCCGCGCCGAGGGCTTCGATGTCCGCGAGCAGGACATCGCCCGCCTCTCCCCGTTCGTGCGCCACCACGTCAACATGCTCGGCCGGTACTCGTTTCTACTCCCCGAGATGCCCGGCGGCCTGCGTCCGCTGCGCGATCCGTACCGGGCCGAAACATGACCTGACCGTCACCCGACGCCCGGCCCGCGGTGGCGTGCAGGTCAGCCCAGATTGCCCTTCTTGAAGCTGAAGGCGGTCTCGTTGTCAGGGGCGTTGAGAACCATGCCGACCGTGATCTTGCACTGGGTTCCGGGCTTGTCGACAATCCACATCAGCCCACCGCCGGGGTGCTTGATGCGGTAGGTGTTCTCGGCGCCCTCCACGGGCTCCAGCACCCAGGACACCCGCTCCCCCTGTACGTGCTTCTGGAAAGCGGCCAGTTCCCCCCCGTCGCGATGCCGCTCGGGTACCTTCCGGCCGACAGCTGGTAGCCCGGCCCCTCGGGGATGACCTGCCAGAGGAAGCCGTCGACGTCCGTCTTGGTGTAGATGCGCGGGATGTCCTCGAAGTCGTCCGGGTGCCCGCTCAGGGTGCCGACGACGTCATCACCATTCGTGATCTTGTACTCGCCGGGCTCCAGCGTCACTCCTGTGGTGTGGGGGTGAAGGTGCTGGCGGCCTGGCGTCAGGGGCCGGGAATGCGGCGGCCAGCATCTCGCCGCCGCTGCGGGCGGCGCCCGCAGCGGCGTGCTCGACGGCATGGGGCAGGAATGCGAGCCGGGAGCCCGTCCCGCCGTGGGTGAAGAAGGCCAGGTACACGCGCCAGGCGGGCTGACGAGGCCGGTCCGGCCAGCCCCGCAGGACTTGCCGCATGCAGTTGTAACAACTATCGTTACGACTAGAACCGAGGGACGAGGGAGGTGGAGTCCGACGTGAGTGCCAACAGCAGACTGACCATCGCGGCGCACGCCCTGACATGGATCGGGCTGTATCAGCGGCGTGGCCACGAGGTCGCCACCTCCGAGCAGATCGCGACGAGCGTCAACACCAACCCGGTGGTGATCCGCCGCCTGCTGGCCAAGCTGAGCAAGGCCGGCCTGGCCGATTCACGGCGGGGGGCGGGGGCGGGCTGGATGCTCGCGCGGGACCTGGCGGCGATCACCCTGCTCGACGTCTACCAGGCGATCGAACCGGGACCGGTCTTCGCCCTGCATCGCGCGACACCGGACCCCGAGTGCGTCGTGGGCCACGGCATCGGGCCGGCAATGACCGCCGTGTACGACGATGTGGAGGCCGCCCTGCGCAGGGAGCTGGCCAAGACCACGCTGGAGGACGTGCTGCGGGACGTCTTGAAAGCCGCCTGACCTCGGACCGTCGACTTCCCCTGATCGAGGGGGATCGCATCCCGCACTCACCGATGTAACCAAAATGGTTACATCAAGAAATTGGAGAGTCTCATGGGACAGCTGGACGACAAGACCGCCCTCGTCACCGGCGCCTCCAGCGGCATCGGCCTGGCGATCGCCCGGCGTTTCGCCGCCGAGGGCGCGACCGTCTACCTGACCGGGCGCCGCAAGGCCGCGCTGGACGCCGCCGTCGCGCAGGTCGGCGCCCGCGGCATCGCCATCCAGGGCGATGCCTCGGACCTCGGCGACCTCGACCGGCTCTTCGCCGAGATCGCGAACCGCAGCGGCCGCCTGGACATTGTGGTGGCCAACGCCGGGGTCGGGGACTACGGCCCGCTCGGCGCGATCACCGAGGAGGAGTACGACCGCACTACCTCGATCAATCTCAAGGGCACGGTCTTCACTGTCCAAAAGGCGCTGCCGCTGCTGACGGCCGGCGCCTCGGTGATGCTGCTTTCCTCCAGCGCGGCCCTGCGGGCCTACCCGGGCCTGGGCATCTACGCCGCCACCAAGGCCGCGATCCGCAGCCTCGCCCGCACCTGGGCCGCGGAACTGGCCGGCCGAGGAATCCGCGTCAACACCCTCACCCCCGGCCCTGTCGAGACCCCGGGCCTGGACGAGCTCCGCGCCGCTTTCCCGCACGGCGATCGGCCCACCGCGGCCGAGCCCGCCCCACCGACCCCGCTCGGCCGCGCCGGCCATCCCGACGAGGTCGCCGCCACCGCCCTCTACCTGGCCGGCGACCAAAGCACTTTCACCACCGGCGCGGAACTGTTCGTCGACGGCGGCGCCACACAGCTCTAGGCGCCAAATCGGCGACGCGGGACGCATTCGACGCTCCAGGGCGTCTGAGCCGCGTACTTGCGACCGTCGTCAGGGCAACGGCTTCGACACAACAAGGAGTGAGTCATGAAGAGCGTGGTCCACTACCGGGCGGGCGATGCGGCAGCCGTCGCACACATCGAGGACCGACCGGAGGCGCCCGCCCCTCGGGCCGGCGAAATCCAAGTGCGTGTCAGCGTCTCCCCGGTCCACCGCGGCGATCTGGTCGCGACGGAGACCGGCCTGCCGGACGGATCCGCGGGGCGCAGGCTGGGCACCGAGGCGGCGGGCGTGGTGACTGCGGTGGGTCCATCGGTGCCGGCGCTCCATGCTGGCGATCGGGTAGCGGTCTTTCCGGCCCCGGGCGCATGGTCCGAGCACATCACCGTGCCGGCCGAGGCCGCCGTAGCCGTCCCGGACTCCCTCGGCGACGAAACGGCGAGCGTCCTGCTCGTCAACACCCTCACCTCTCGTGACGTGCTCCGTGCGGTCGATGAACTGAGGGCCGCCGCGGCAGCGCCGAGCGATTCTCCACTCCTCGTGTCGGGGGCCGCGTCCGCGGTCGGCAAGCTCATCGTTCAGCAGGCCCGCGACCGCGGCTGGCCCGTTGTCGCCGTCGTCCGCAGTGACCGTTCTGCGTCAACGGTCCGCACAAACTGACCGGACGTGCCCGTCGTGGTCTCCGGAAGCGGCGGCTGGCAGCGCGAGCTGGAGGGGGCGGTCCGCGGGAGGCCGGTGCCGGTCATCGCCGATGCGCACGGCGGTCCCTTCGTGCGGGAGATCCTGCCCTTTCTCGACGATGGCGGGACGCTGGTCCTCTGGGGCGATCTGGCCGCGCAGCCGTGGACGCTGTCGACGTCGGAGCTGCTTATGCGAGAACTGAAGGTCCGCGCGGTGAGCATCTCGCGCTGGGCGACCCGCCCTGGGGATATCCGGGCCGCCGATCGGCGAGCCGCCGTCCAGATCGCCGCGCAGCACCCACACCTTCTCGCCGTTCATGCCGCCTACCCGCTCGACGAACTGCCGAGCGCCATCTCGGCGGCACGGACCAACGGCACCGGCACCGCGTTGCTCAAGCTGAACTGACCAAAGCTGGACCGCAAGGGAGCAGTGACCTCATGGAATTCAAGACCATCGGCACCATCGGTGCGGGAGCACCAGCACGAGCCGTGGCCGCCCACGCGGCACGCGCCGGGCACCCGGCGCTGGTCAGCAACAGCCGCGGCCCCAGCACACTCGGCGACGCCGTCGCCGCCATCGGGCCCGGCGCCTCGGCGGCCACGTTCGAAGAAGCGGCGGCGGCCGACCTGGTCCTGCTCGCCGTCCCGTTCGGCGCGGTCCCCGCGGTCGGGCGGCGGCTCGGGGACTGGACGGGCCGAGTGGTGGTCGATATGACCAACCAGTTCGACCGGTCCGACCCCTACCGCGGCTTCGCCGACGTCTCGCCGCTGACCGGCAGCGAGTGGGTCGCCCAGCAGCTGCCCGGCGTCACGCTGATCAAGGCCTTCAACGCCATGTTCGCCACCTATATGGCTCCCGATCCCCGGCACCAGGACGGCAACCAGGTCGTCTTCCTCGCCGGTGACGACGAGAGCGCCAAGGCCCCCTTCACACGGCTGCTGACCGAATTCGGGTTCGCGCCGGTCGACCTTGGCGCGCTGCGCGAAGGCGGGGCGCTCATGCAGCTCGGCGGGCCGCTGAGCGGCAAGCACTTCCTGTTCCAGGGCTGAGGCCCGACCGGCACACCTCATGCGAACGAAAAGACAAAGGACAAGGACGATGGCAACAGATACTCAGACCTCGCGGACCGTGGCCGAGAAGTTCGTGGAGCGCCTCGGCAGGCAGGACCCCGACGGCATCCAGGAACTGTTCGCCGAGGAGATCGACTGGCACGTCCCCGGCAGTGACGCGCTGCCCTGGACCGGGCGCCGTACCCGCCGGGAGGAGGTCGCGCCGTACTTCACCACGATGTGGCCGCACTTCGCGCACGGCAGGAGCAAGGTCGTGCTGGAGCGCGTCATCGTCGACGGTGGTGACGTGGTGCTGCTGGCGGTCTTCACGCACACCGTCGTGGCCAGTGGGAAGGAGTTCACCACACCGGCGGCCATGCACCTGATGGTCGAGGACAACCGGATCGTCCGCATGCACCTGTACGAGGACACGCTGACCGTCGAGGAGGCGTTCAACGCCGGCTGAGTGGAGAGTGCTCAGGGGCCCCGTGGCCCGGGGCACATGGCGGCCAGGACCTCGCGTTCGCCGAGTTTCGGGCTGGCCAGCGCCCACAGGATCGGCATCCCGGAGGGGGTGCAGACCAGATACAGAGCCCAGTGCCGTGCGGCACCGCCGTATCGGCGACGGACAGCACGGCCGGCGGAGTTCAGCGCCGGGCGTCACCAGGTGCGAGGAGGCTGGTCACCTCGGCGATGGCCTCCGGCGAGGGCTTGAAGTAGCGGCGGACGTTCTCGGCCTTCTTGTGCCGGGACTTGGCCATCAGCATCAGCTCGGAGGCACCCTGCTCGCCGAGGTGGGTGAGGCCGGAGTGCCGGTACTCGTGTAGGTCCCAGCCGGTCCCCGGGCCCGCGAGGGCGGTGTGCTGGTCGAGCAGGGCGCGGGCCTGGCCGTAGGAGAGGCGGGCCAGGCCGGTGTCCGGGCAGACGTCCCGGGCCGAGAGCATCTTGCCCGGGCCGGGGCGGCGGTGGGTGACGAACACCGGCCCGCGGGTGCGGCCCGTGAGCAAGCGGGGCAGCAGCCGGGCGGTGCCGGCGTCCCAGAAAACCGTCTCCAGCACGTAGTCGGCGCGGACGGCGCCGCGGCGGCGCACCTTCGGCTGGGCGCCCTTGGACTTCACCGGCAACGGCGGCCGGCCAGGTCCAGGTCCTCGATGTTGACGTCCAGGATCTCCTCGGAGCGGGCTCACGTCTCGTAGAGCATCCGCCACAGCGTCTTCTCCCGCAGGTGGACCTCTCGGCGGGCGATTAGCCGGTCGATCGCCATCTTCGAGCGCACCGGGGTGTCGGAATCCGGCGGCGGCAGCCGCTTCGCCCAGGCCGGGACCGCCGGCCCGTCGTACCCGCGCTCGGTGCACCAGCTCGTCCAGGACAGCACCGCGCCGCGGCGGGCGTTCCAGGTGTTCACCGCCGAGCTGCCCCACAGCAGCTCCAGAGCCTCGCCGATCTCGTCGTCCGCCACCGAGGCGAGCGGCCGGCCCTCGCCGACCCGGTCGGCGGTCTTCCCGACGGCGATGCCGTAGTTCCGGACGGTGTTCGGGTTGGCGAGCGAGTCGAGGAAGGCGTCGGCCGCCGTCCGGACCGTTAGCGCCTTCCCCGTCGGCAGCAGCAGGACCGCGGGCACCGTCTCTCCCTTG
>JAOPYL010000342.1 GCA_025964625.1 Actinoallomurus sp.
GTGCCACCCCCGCTCGGTTCCGGCTGGAGGAGGGGTCATGTGGCAGGGGCAGGGCGGTGTCTAACCAGCGTCCGGACTGGTTAACTCAGCCACGCGATGCTGTCGGCTCATGACGCGAAGCATCCCACGTGCATGACCGGCACACGCGCGCTGTTCCCTATCCGTTCCCCAGCGGGCCCAGAGATAACGAAGGCGGGGTCTCCGATGAGACTCCCGCCGTAGGTCAAACCTTGTGCTGGGGTACCAGGACTCGAACCTAGACTAACTGAACCAGAATCAGTCGTGCTGCCGATTACACCATACCCCAATGCGCTGCGAGCCTCTGGACCGCAACGCCTCAGCGAGTTTAGCGGACATTCACCGGTGCTCGCGAACGAGATCACCAACCGGGCGCGCCGGTGATCGCGACTGGCGCGCCGCTGTTGCCCGTGTCATCCTGGGAAACCGCTTTCCATGCGCGCTGCCAGGAGGTTCTCGCGTTGCGGACCGTCACCTTGGACGACGTCGCGCGCCGTGCCGGCGTGTCACGGGCGACGGCGTCGCGCGCGCTGAACGGCAGCAACCGCACGGTGGGGGCGGCGCTGCGCGAGAGCGTCGAGCGCGCCGCCGCCGAGCTGGGCTACGAGCCGAATCTCCCCGCGCAGGCTCTGGCCCGCAGCGCGGGGAACGTCGTCGGGCTCGTCGTCCATGACCTCGCCGATCCCTACTTCGCCGTCATCGCGGACGCGGTGACGCGCGCCGCGGACCGCCGCGGTCTCGTGGTCATGGTGGGCGCGACGGGCCGCGATCCGGAGCGGGAGATCGCCTACGTCGCCGCACTGCGCGCCCAGCGGGTACGGGCGGTGCTGCTCGTCGGCAGCCGGACCACCGGCACGTCGCGGCGCCTCCGCGACGAGGTGGACCGCTACCGCGGGACCGGCGGCCGGGTCGCCTGCGTGGGGCAGGATCTGCTCGGCGTGCCGACCGTCGCGCCCGCGAACCATGAGGGCGCCAGGGCGCTCGCCCATGCCCTCGCCGGGCTCGGCCACCGGCGTTTCGCGATTCTCGGCGGCCCGCCTGAGCTGATCACCGCCCGGGAGCGCACGTCCGGGTTCCGCGACGGCCTGGCCGAGCAGGGACTGCCCGAGCCCGTCGTCGTGGCCGGCGCGTTCGACCGCGACGGTGGCCACGCGGCCGCCGCGTCCCTCGACCTGTCCGCGGTGAGCTGCCTGTTCGCGGTCAACGACGTGATGGCGGTAGGCGCCGTCGCCGCCCTGCGCGAGCGCGGGATCGACGTGCCGGGGACGCTGGCGGTGGCCGGGTTCGACGACATCCCGTCACTGCGCGACCTGGTGCCGGCGCTGACGACCGTACGGCTGCCGCTGGCCGACATGGGCGAGCGCGCCCTGGAGCTCGCGCTGGACGAGACGGCGGTGAGCGTGCAGGTCCCCGCCGAAGTGATCCTTCGCGACAGCACGCGACGCGACTAGTCTCCCGGTGTGAGTCGATCGGGGGGTTTGTCGCGCGGCAACGCGACCTGGGTGCTGTACGCGGTGCTCAGCTGCCTGGGCTTCCTGCTGAACGGGCTCGGCTCGGTGCTGGTCCCGCTGCAGAAGGACCTCCATGTCGGCCGCGCCCAGGTGGCGTTCTATCCCACCCTCTTCGCCGTCGGGCTGCTGCTGGTGGGTGTGGTCGGCGGCCGTCTGATGAGCCGGATCGGCCGCTCCGCGGCCCTGCGCGCGTCGATCGGCGGCATGATCCTGGGCGGGCTCCTGCTCGCCGCGCCGGTGCGGGCCCTGACCCTGCTGGGCGCGCTTCTGCTCGGGGTCGGCGGCGCACTGCTCATCCAGTTGATCCCGGCACTGCTCGCGGCGCTCCATCCGCACGCCCCGGCGGCGGCCGTCGGGGAGGCGAACGGCCTGGCCAGCGGCGCGTCCGTGCTGGCGCCCCTCGCCGTGGCCGGTGCGCTGGCGTCCGGTGTCGGCTGGCGGATCGGCTATCTGGCGGTGCCGTTGGTGATGCTCGTCCTCGTCGCGGTGCCCGCCTGGCGAGTGCCGCTGCCGGTACCCTCCGAGCCCGGCCCCGACACACCGCCCGGCAGGGGAAGGGCCCTTCTCGGGCCCTGGCTGGAAGTGCTGTTCGCGGTGAGCGTCGAGTTCTGCATGGTCTTCTGGGCGGCGTCAGCGGTGATCGACTGGCATCACGCGTCCGCGGGCCTGGCCCCCGCGGTGGCGTCGCTGTTCCTCGTCGGCATGGCCACCGGACGTTCCCTGGCCGTGCCGATCACGCGACGGGTGCCGAGCGCCCGAGTCCTCATGCTGGTGTGCACGGCCATCGCCGGAGCCGGATTCGCGCTGTTCTGGGCCGCGCCGGTGCTGCCGCTGGCCGCCGCCGGGCTCGCCGTGGCCGGCCTCGGCGTCGCGCTGCTCTACCCGACGACCGTCAGCCGTACCGTCGCCGCCTGGCCGCACGCGCCGGACCGGGCCGCCGCCCGGGCCGCCCTCGCCTCGGGCGTGGCGATCGGCGGTGCGCCGTTCCTGCTCGCCCGGCTCGCCGACGTGAACGGCCTGCGCACGGCGTACCTCGTCGTCCCGGTCCTGCTGCTCGCGCTCGCGGTGCGCGCGGTGGCGGCCCGCAGCTGAACGAGCCGGCTAGATCAGCTCGGCGTACCGCTTCTTCATCGTCGTGAGCACCTCGTCGGGGTCGGCGGCCCACACGTCCGCGTTGAAGATCTCCACCTCGATGTCGCCGGTGTAGCCGGCCGCGTCCACCGCGGCGCGGAGCGGCGCGAAGTCGATCACACCGTCGCCCATCATCCCCCGCCCGAGCAGCACGTCGGCCGGGAGCGGCACCAGGAAGTCGCAGACCTGGAAGCTCGCGATCCGCTCACCCGCCCGGGCGATCTGCTCGTGCACCTCCGGGTCCCACCAGACATGGAAGGCGTCGACCACGACGCCGACCTCCGGGGGCGCCAGGTCGAGCGCCTGCTTCAGCGTCGACACCACGGCCCGGTCGGCGCAGTACACCGGATGCAGGGGCTCCAGCGCCAGCCGTACCCCGCGCTGCCCCGCGTACGGTGCCAGCTCGCTCAGCGCGTCGGCCACCCGGGCGCGGGCTCCGGCCAGGTCCCTGGACCCGTCCGGCAGCCCGCCGGGCACCAGTACCAGGCAGGCGGCGTCCAGCGCGGCCGCCTCGTCGATGGCCCGTCTGTTGTCCTCGAGCCAGTCCTCACCGGTGAAGAACCCGCCCCGGCACAGGGACGACACGCGCAGCCCGGCGTCGCGGACGAGTGCCGCGGTCGCGTCGAGCCCGTGCTCGGCGACGTGTTCGCGCCACAGCCCGATCGCCGGGATGCCGTGCCGCACGCAGCCGTCCACCGCCTCGGCGACCGACCACCGCCTGGTCGTCCACTGGTTCAGCGACAGGCGGTTCACAGGATGCCGGCGGCGGTCAGGAAGGCGCGCATGCGCCGTACGGCCAGGTCGGGATCGGGCAGCAGCCCGGCCCGGTCGGCGAGCCGGAAGACCTCGGCCAGATGCACGACGGACCGGGCGCTCTGCGCACCGCCGACCATCACGAACGCATCCTGGTGGCCGGCGAGCCAGGCGAGGAAGACGATGCCGGTCTTGTAGTGGTACGTCGGTGCTCCGAAGATCTTGCGGGCCAGCGGCACGGTCCGGGCGAACACCGCGTCGCAGGTCTCGGTGTCCCCTTCGTCGAGCGCGGTCAGCGCCGCCGACGCGGCCGGCGCGATCGCGTCGAAGATGCCGAGCAGTGCGTCACTGCCGCTCCTGATCAGCGACGGGTAGTTGAAGTCGTCGCCGGTGTAGAGCCGCACGCCTTCCGGAAGCGCGGCGCGCAGCCGTGTCTCGTGGTCGGCGTCGAGCAGTGACACCTTGACGCCGTCGATCTTCGGGGCGTGCTCCCGGATCAGCGTGAGGAACGACTCGGTGGCCGCCTCGAGGTCGCCCGATCCCCAGTAGCCCGCCAGGTTCGGGTCGAACATCTCCCCGAGCCAGTGCACGATCACCGGCCGGCGCGCCTGCCGCAGCAGCCGCCCGTACACCTCGTGGTAGTCCTCGGGTCCGCGGGCGATGGCGGCGAGCCGGCGGCTGGCCATCAGGATCACGCGGGCTCCGGCGTCCTCGACGACCTCGGCCTGTTCCTCGTACGCGCGTGCGACCGCGCCGAGCGAGTCCGCGTCCGGAGCGTGGTCGGTGCCCGCGCCGCAGGCGATCATCTCGTACGGGTCGCCGTAGGCCTTCGCCTCGGCCGCGCTGCGCCGGATCAGCTCGCGTGTGGTGTCCCAGTCGAGGCCCATGTTGCGCTGGGCGGTGTCCATGGCGTCGGCGACCCGCAGGCCGTACGACCACAGGTGACGGCGGAACGCGAGCGTGGCGTCCCAGTCGAGCGTCGCCGGCGTGGGATCGGCGAGCGGGTCGGCGACGACGTGCGCGGCCGCGTAGGCGACCCGCGACGTGTGCGGCCCGTCCGGCCTGGACCATGCGCGCGGGATGCTCAGCTCGTACGGTTCCAGCGCTCCCTCCGCGGTGGGCAGAAGCAGGAAGCGGCGGCCCGGCCGCCGCAGCATCCGGTTCTCACGCGTGATCATCGAGTGACTCCAGTTCGATACGGCGGCCTTCGGCGGAGGAGCGCAGCCCGGCCTCGGCGACCTGCACGCCGCGCGCTCCGGCGGCGAAGTCGTAGGGAAACGGCGTGTCTTCGGCCACATGACGCACGAACATCTCCCACTGCGTCTTGAAGCCGTTGTCGAACTCGGTGTTGTCCGGGACCTCCTGCCACTGCCCGCGGAAGCCCTCGGTCACCGGCAGGTCGGGGTTCCACACCGGCTTGGGGGTGACGCCGCGGTGCTGGACGCGGCAGTCGCGCAGGCCCGCGACGGCGCTGCCGTGCGTGCCGTCGACCTGGAACTCCACGAGTTCGTCGCGGTTGACCCGGACGCACCAGGAGGAGTTGATCTGCGCGATGATCCCGCCGTCGAGCTCGAAGATCCCGTACGCGGCGTCGTCCGCGGTGGCGTCGTAGGGCTTGCCGTCCTCGTCGTACCGGGCGGGAACGTGGGTCACCGCCCGCGCGGTGACCGCCTGGACCCGGCCGAAGAGGTTCTCCAGGACGTAGGTCCAGTGCGGGAACATGTCGAGCACGATCCCACCGCCGTCCTCGGCGCGGTAGTTCCATGACGGCCGCTGGGCGGGCTGCCAGTCGCCCTCGAACACCCAGTAGCCGAACTCGCCGCGCACCGACAGGATCCGGCCGAAGAAGCCGCCGTCGATGAGCCGCCTCAGTTTGAGCAGGCCGGGGAGGAAGAGCTTGTCCTGCACGACGCCGTTCTTGACGCCGGCCGCCCGCGCGCGCCGGGCCAGCTCGAGCGCGTCCGGGAAGTTCTCCGCGGTGGGCTTCTCCGCGTACACGTGCTTGCCGGCCTCGATCGCCTTGGTGACCGCGGCGACCCGCGCCTGGGTGACCTGCGCGTCGAAGTAGATGTCGGCGCCGTCGTCGCCGAGGGCCTCCGCCAGGTCGGTGGTCCAGTCGGCGATCCCGTGCCGCTCCGCCAGATCGCGGAGTTTGCCGGCGTCGCGTCCGACGAGGATGGGCCGGAGCAGGACGCGGGCGCCCTCGGAGAGCGTCACACCTCCCTGTTCGTTGATCGCCAGCACGGACCGGACCAGGTGCTGGCGGTGGCCCATCCGGCCGGTGACGCCGTTCATGACGACACCGAGGGTGCGTATGGTCATCCAGAACCTCATGGGCATCGAGACGGAAAGCGCTTTCCGCGCAACGGTACGCAGCCTCCGGCGTCCTGTCCAGGGAAGGCCTGCGTCCCTTCAGGAAAGGGCGCCGAGGGCCTTCCGCAGCCGCCTCAGCGTCGCGTCCCTGCCGATGACCTGCAACGACTCGAAAAGCGGCAGGCCGACCGTGCGGCCCGTCACGGCGACGCGTACGGGGGCCTGCGTCTTGCCCAGCTTCAGCCCGTGCTCGACGCCGATCGCCTCCGTCCGGGCCTTGAGCTCCTCGGCGGTCCAGGGCGCGTCCTCGAACGCCTCCAGAGCCGCGGTGAGGATCTCGGCGGCGGGCCCCTTCATGGCCTTGGCCCAGGACGCCTCGTCGATCACCGGCTCGTCCAGGAACGCGAAGTCCACCATCGCGGTGATCTCTGACAGCACCGCCACCCGCGTCTGGGCCAGCGGGGCCAGCTCGGCGAAGACGTCCGCGTCGTACCGCTCCGGCGCCCAGGTGGCGTACGGCTCGCGGAGCCAGGGCCCGCACCGCTCGATGAACTCCTCGGCCGGCAGCGCGCGGATGTACTCGCCGTTGAACGCGCGAAGCTTCTTCACGTCGAAGAACGCCGGGGAGGGGTGGACGTCCTCGAGCCGGAACTCCTCCTCGATCACGCTCCAGGGGACGATCTCCCGGTCGCCCGACGGCGCCCAGCCGAGCAGCATCAGGTAGTTGCGCATCGCCTCGGCGAGGAAGCCCTCCGCCTGGTAGTCCTCCAGCGCGACCTTGTCGCGGCGCTTGGAGAGCTTCTGCCGCTTCTCGTTCACGACCACCGGCACGTGCGCCCAGATCGGCGGCTGCGCTCCCAGCGCCTCCCACAGCAGCTGCTGCTTGGGCGTGTTGGACAGGTGCTCCTCGGCCCGGATCACGTGCGTGATGCCCTGGGTCATGTCATCGACCACGTTGGCGAGCATGAACAGCACCGACCCGTCACCGCGGGCGATCACGAAGTCCTCGATGGTGGCGTTCTCGAACGCGGGCTTGCCGCGGATCAGGTCGACGACGATCGTCGTGCCCTCATCCGGGGTGCGGAAACGCAGCGCACGGCCCGGCCCGGCCTCCAGACCGCGGTCGCGGCAGTGACCGTCGTACCCCTTGTACGAGTCGCCGGTGCGGGCGATCACGTCGTCACGCGTGCAGTCGCAGAAGTAGGCCCGCCCGGCGGCGCGCAGCCGCTCGACGGCCTCCTGGTGCCTGCCGGTGTTCGCCGACTGGAGGTAGGGGCCTTCGTACTGGTCCTCGCCGATGCCCAGCCACGCCAGCGCGCGGATGATCCCCTCGATCCACTCGGGCCGGTTGCGCGAGGCGTCCGTGTCCTCGATCCGCAGCACCAGCGCGCCACCGGACTGGCGGGCGAAGAGCCAGTTGTGCAGCGCCGACCGCGCTCCGCCGACATGGAACATGCCGGTGGGCGACGGCGCGAACCGGACGCGGGGCGTGCCGGAGCCGCGCTCGGAGGAAGAGTCGTTAGTCACGGGATACCACCCGATTGGTGAGCGTGCCGATGTTCTCGATGGTGACGGAGACCTCGTCGTCCACCCGCAACGGCCCCACGCCTTCGGGGGTGCCGGTGAGGATGACGTCTCCGGGCAGCAGGGTCATCACCCGGGTGACGAACTCGATCAGCTCAGGGATGCCGTGCAGCAGTTTGTCCGTGCGTGAGGCCTGGCGGGCCTCGCCGTTCACCGTCGTGGTGATGGCCAGGTCGGACGGGTCGAGCTCGGTCTCGATCCACGGGCCGAGCGGGCAGAAGGTGTCGAAGCCCTTGGCCCGGGTCCACTGCCCGTCGCGCTTTTGCAGGTCGCGCGCTGTCACGTCGTTGGCGCAGGTGTAGCCGAGGATGACGTCCGCGGCGCGGGAAGCGGGGACCTCGCGGCACAGCCGGCCGATGACGACGGCGAGCTCACCCTCGTAGTCCACCCGCTCGGACAGCGGCGGATAGACGATCGCCTCACGCTGCCCGATCACCGACGTGGACGGCTTCATGAACATGACGGGCTCCTCCGGAGCCTCCCCGCCCATCTCCCGGGCGTGCTCGGCGTAGTTCTTGCCGATCGCGATGACCTTGCTCGGCAGGATCGGGGCCGTCAGCCGTACGTCGGCCAGCGGTTGACGCTCGCCGGTGAGCTGGATCTCGCCGAACGGATGGGCGGCGACGGTGGCGATGGTGTCATCCCCTTCGACCACGCCGAAGAACAGATCGCCGTCTTTGGTGAACCTCGCGATACGCACGACACCGAGGTTATCGACCCTGGAGCGCTGCCGCCGCCACGGGACTCGTCTTGGCGGGACACCCGGGCGGCCGGCGAGCGGCCGAGGGGGACGCCGGTCACCCGGTGAATGTGCAGGGCCGGCCGTCGAGGTGGCAGTCGGTCGGCAGCCTGGGCGTGCCGGCGCCGCCGAATCGCACCGCGAAGGAGTCGCCGGGCGCGATGGGCTGCGCGGTCGCGGCGCTGTTGATGACGACGTTCCGGCCCGTCTGCTGGAGGACGCCCCCCCATGCGTTGTGGACGTCGGCTCCCGGATAGGTGAACGAGAGCGTCCACGACGGCATCGGCCGGCGGCCCTTGTTGACGATCGTGACCGTCCCCTCGAAGTACCCCGTCACGCGGTCGACCGTCCGATACCTGAGCTTCTGCCCGGCGGGCGACCCGGCGGCGCCCTTCGTCGTGGGTGTCGTCGAGGAGCAGTTCTTCCCCGTGCACGCCCCGGGGGCATCCGACGCGCCGCCCGGCTGCCGGAACAGCAGCGTGATCGCGCCGGCCACGATGACCGCCGCCCCGGCCGCGGCGACCGCCACGAGCAGGCGCCGGGACGGCCGGCGGACCCCCG
>JAOPYL010000345.1 GCA_025964625.1 Actinoallomurus sp.
GCCACTACGGCGGCGGGCTGGACCGGTTGAAAGGTCTCGCGTTTGCAGCGTCCTGGCGGGTGCCGGTGGGGTGGTTCTGAGCCGCAGGGGTTGATCCGTCGTTGCCCCGGCCTGTACGGGGTCACGCAGTGGCAGCAGACCTTTCAGTGGTGCGGCCCCTTCCTTGCTCCAGGCCAGGGGATCATCTGGCCCGAGGCTCTACCATGCGTTTTCCCACTGGTAGGCCTCCGCGGCCTGGGTCGCACTCTGCGCAACCCTTGCCGCAGACGAAGTGGTCGCAGCGCCGGTAGTGATTGCAGAACCCGGGTGACGCCGGACTCGACGGTCTTCTTGCCGTGGGCTCGAGTTCGCAACGGTGCGACCGCCGACGCAGGACACGATCTTTCCTGCGAGGTGACCATTCGTTAGGTCCGAGCTCACCCTGAGGGCGAGCAAGCAGGGTAAACCGCCTATGGACAGAGCAAACCCTGCTAGTAGGCCGCCGCGCAGCGTGCCATCGACACGGTTATAGCGATCAGCCGATGGAAGGCGGTCACATCGGTGACCTGCAACGCGTCAGTGCGGCTACGCCGACCCATGTCTGAAGCCGGAAGTGCCCGTGTCCTGTGACCGCCATGAAGCCATCGACGAGCTTGCCGCCGCTCTGACCGACGCCCTCAACACCAGAGGACAAGCCACCCACAGCTACCGTGACGATATCGAACGCGACCTGATCTGGCAGGCCGCAGCGAAAGCCACACGGTCTCTCGGTCGCCCAACCCGCACGTTCGACAAGCCCGGGCGGATACATCTCCTCGTCACCAACTGGGGGAACAACCCGCTGTAGCTCAGCTCGAAGACGCCCGCATCCGCACCTCCTCACCCCACGCTCCCCGACGCGCTACACGAAGAAGCGTGGTCGTTCATGCGCGACTCCCACAGCCGAACAGGCCGCAACATGCGCTACACCGTGAGAGCCGAATGGACGCGCCCTTCATCCGGCCGCCGGCCGTCTTCGGGCGACATCCAGTCCTCTGGCAGTCTTGGCGTGTTGCCGCGTGTCCTGGACCCACGGCCACCAGATTCGATCGCGTCATCGTGGGCGATTACGGCGCCGACAGCAATCACACTCATGCTCCACCCCGGGAGACTGCGTCGTCGGCGGCCGCAACTACGGGCAGGGCTCCTCCCGCGAGCACGCCGTGATCGCGCCGCGCCACCTCGGGCTCCGCATCGTGATAGCCAAGTCATACGCGGATCCACTGGCAGAACCTGGTCAACTTCGGTGTCCTGCCGCTGTAGTTCACGCACGAGGCCGACTACGACCGCATCGATCAAGGCGACGAGCTCGCGGTCGATCACCTGCACGGCGCCCTAACCGACGGGGACGGCCAGGTCCGGGTTCGGAACCTCACCAAGGACGAGACCTATCTGCTCCGGCACCGGCTGTCCGCCCGGCAACGCGACATCGCGGCCGGTGGCCAGATCCCACTGCTACGGCGCACGCGCCAGCACCACCGCAGCTGATCCGCCGGGGGCGGCCCGCACCAGACCCTGGCGGCCCCCCGCAGCGGAATCATCCCAAGAAGACCAGGTCAACGATGCAGCAACACGCCCATCTCGCCCCCCGCCGCGATTCATGGGTCTGTCCGCGCTAAGGCCGGGCGCGCGTTTCCGGGCCGCTGGAGGAGGTGAACACGCTCGGCCCATGCCCGCGTTGCTCGCGCGCGTGGCGGCCGACCCGGTCATAGGGGAGGCGATCGCGACCTCCAGCGCGGCGCTGAACACCACCTTCGGCAAGGTCACCTCGGGTGCGCTGTCCAGTTCGAGTCTGCGCCAGGGGTGCTGTCGATGATTCGGTATCTGTCGCGGATGACGCGGCGGCCGCCCCCCTTGGAGGGGCCGCTGGCGGCTGTTTTCCTCCGCTGCGACTGTCATCGCCGTCGCGTGGGATCGGCCGGTGGCCGTCCTTCGGCGGTGCCGCCTTCACCATTCGGCGGGCTTGTTGCTTTTGGGCAAGCGTCCCAGCAGGGTCGTCAGGTCATCGGCGTGGTCTTCCTCATCGGCGAGTAGGTCCTCGAACAGACGGCGGGTGGTCAAGTCTCCGTCGCCGATCCATTGCGCGATCTCGGTGTAGGAGGCGATCGCGACCCGTTCAGCGACCAGGTCCTCTTTGACCATCTGGATCAGATCCAAACTGGCGTCGTACTCGGTGCGCGCGCGGGCCGACAGCCGCGCGGGGTCCAGATCGGGCTCTCCGCCGAGCTGGACGATGCGGTCGGCCAGCCGGTCCGCGTGCTCCTGCTCATCGGCCGCATGCTCACCGAACTGCCGGGCGACCGGCTCGGCGTGGATGCCGGTCGCCGTGTAGTAGTGCCGCTTGTACCGCAGCACGCACACCAGTTCCGAGGCGAGCGCTTCATTGCACACCTGGATGACCCGCTCCAGGTCGGCGCCGTAGGCCTCGGTGACCGGTCCTTTATCGATTTGTGCTCGGGCGCGTTCGCGCAACACTTGGATATCGGTCAGAAAATCGGCCATGGTCCTGCCCCCGGGATGGATGGTGTCCTTAGCGCCTGATACCACGCCTGTGGGCGGCTACACCTGGACCGCAGACCCCTCAGGCCGTCAGTGGCGGCTGGGCGCGCCCGCCTGCGGCATGCCTGCCGGCCAGCAAGCACATGCCGCCAGTCGGCTGCACGCAGGCACCCTGTGACGGCATGCTGCTGCAGCGTTTCACGGTCTGCTGTACGGGACGATCGTGGGCTCCGGCTCGGTCGCCGCCCTGGGCACGCCTGCGGACAGCGGCCGCCACACGACCGGCAACAGCTCAGGCCGCACACGGCACGGGTCACTGCGCCGGACATCTGATCGCCGATCCACCGGCAGGACAGCCACGGCATCCTGCCAGTCGTCAATGGCATGATCACGCCCACCTCGCCCATGGGCCACCTTGACGCAGTCACAGACGCCGCTCGCCTGACGGGCCTCGATCCGCAACCCCACGTCTTCGCCCGGGGGCCGCGCGGATCGGTGCGTTCGGTGGACCGGTTTCCACAAGGCCGGACCTGTAAGTGGGCACGGTCCTGCAGATCACCGGGAGTGTCGCGCGTGTCATGTTTGCGGGGCATGGTGTGTTCTGCTCCGGGCGCTCGTGTCTGCTGCAGCGGTCGAACGAACACCTGATTTCCCCTGATCGTGCGTGTCCGGGAGAATGGAAGGGGGCAGCAGGCCGGCGTCCCGGCGCGGTGTGCACCGGCCCGACGGCGAAGGTCGTGCACGGCGTGGTGGTTCGGGAACGTGGTCATGGGCCGCGGTCCGCCCATGACCGTAGATGAGGTCACCGGCGTACGACCGCCGGGCGAGCTCGCCCCGCGGCCAGAGTGCCCAGCCCGAGCCCTACGCGGCGGGCACCCGGGGCGGCAGTCGAGATGATGCCCGATGGCCGGGCGTGGAGGCGACTCTAAAATGATTATCGATCTTGCGAACACCAACACCCGTAAGATTCAGGACGCGCTGACCGCGGCACGGCACAGGATGGGCGGGCCCGCCACCGGCAAGGTGCTGACGCTGATCATCGCGACCACCGAAGCGGCACAATACGACGCGGTGCGCGCGGCGGCCGGGGCGGCGCGGGAGCATCCCTGCCGCATCATCGGCGTCATCCCCCGCGGCACCGCGGAGGAGTCCCGGCTCGACGCCGAGGTGCGCATCGGCGAGACCGGCCCCGGTGAGACCGTGCTGCTGCGGCTGTACGGTGAGCTCGCTGAGCACGCCGACTCCGTGGTGCTGCCGCTGCTGGTGCCCGACACGCCCGTCTTCACCTGGTGGTCGGGCTCGGCCCCACAGCAACCGAGCACCGAGCCGCTCGGCGCTATGGCCCAGCGCCGGGTCACCGACACCGCCGGCGGCGCAGACCCACTCGGCACACTGAAGCGGCTCGCGGACGCATACACGCCAGGCGACACCGACCTCGCCTGGGCGCGCATCACACCGTGGCGCTCGCTGCTGGCCGCCGCCCTCGACCAGCCCCACGCGGACATCACCGCCGCCAAGGTCGAGGCCGCGCCCAACAATCCGAGCGCGGCGCTGCTCGGCGGCTGGCTGGCCGTGCGTCTCGCCGTGCCGTGCGAGGTGTCCCCCTCCTATGGCCCGGGCATCACCGCGGTACGGCTGTCCACCAGGTCCGGGCGGATCGCGGTGACGCGCCCGGACGGCAGGGTCGCGACCCTGTCCCGTCTCGATCAGCCGGACCGCCAGGTCGCGCTGCACCGGCGGCCGACCGCGGAGCTGATCGCCGAGGAGCTGCGCCGTCTTGACCCCGATGAGGTCTACCACGACGCCGTCGCCCGGTACGCCAAGGGCCTCAAGGAGCCGTCCAAGGAGCCGCGAGGCGCGAAGGCGAGGGCGAGGGCGAGGGCGAAGAAGTCATGACCGCCCCGCCGTCCTGGTCCATCGCGACCAGCAGGTGCTCGCCAAGGCCGTCGCCGCGCGGCTGGTCATCCGCCTCGTCGACGTCCAAGCCGCGCGCGGCGAAGGCCATCTCGTGCTCACCGGCGGCGGGATCGGCACCGCTGTGCTCGAGCAGCTGGCGGCGACCCCGGCCCACAAGGCCGTCGACTGACGCGACCTCGACATCTGGTGGGGGGATGAGCGCTTCCTGTCGAAGGGTCACAAGGAGCGCAACGAGACGGCGGCCCGCAGGGCCCTCCTGGACTGGGTGGACGTCGAGCCCAACGTGTGCACCCGATGCCCTCCTCCGACCAGGGCATGAGTCCCGAGGACCCCGCCGACCATTACGCGGCCGAGCTCCGCGCCGCGACCCGCCCGGGGGACCACGGCCCGGTCCCTTCCTTCGACGTGCTCATGCTCGGCCTTGGCCCCGACGGGCACGTCGCGTCGCTGTTCCCCGGCATGCCCGCGCTGTATGAACAGCGTCCGGTCGTGGCCGTGCGCCGCGCGCCCAAACCGCCACCCACCCGCCTGAACATGACACTGCCCGCCATCCAGACCGCACGCGAGGTCTGGATCATCGCGGCGGGTGAGTCAAGGCCAAAGCGGTCCGCCTCGCGCTGTCCGACGCCGATCCGGTGCAGGTGGCCGCCGCCAGCGCGCGCGGCCGGCAGCGCTGCGGGTGCCGATTATTCATCCGGCCTGGTCAGGCAACATTTCGGTACTCGTGGAGGGTTCCGCCGAGTCGATCTTGTCGGCGGACGTCCAGGCGCGTGATCTGGGCTGGTTCGGTGATCGGTTCGGGCAGCGGGCGGAGTGGAGCGGCCTGCCCCAGGGTGTGGGTGCCGGATACTCGGCCACCGGTCGTGACCTGGGTTTTCCTGTTCGGTGGGCGGGCGATATCCGCGACGAGCAGGATCGATGCTTGTGGCGCTACGACTGCTCTATCTCACCTTCGTC
>JAOPYL010000021.1 GCA_025964625.1 Actinoallomurus sp.
CGACTTCCTGCTGACGTCGGCCAAGGGCTATGTTCTGCGTGTCACCGGGAGCCCCACGCTCGCCCCCGCCCTGACCCAGATCACCTCCAAGCTCGCCCTCCAAAAGTAACGGACTCGGCGCGGGTGGGCCCAGCGCGGTGGGCCACCCGCGACCGGTCAGCATCGATCAGGCGTACGTCGGATGGAGCACCTTGGCGCGTCGAGATGACGAGTCATTCGTCACGTTCGTGGCAGAGCGCGGTACCGCCTTGCTTCGAACAGCCAATCTGCTGTGCGGTGCACGGTCCGATGCGGAGGACATTCTGCAGACGGCCCTGGAAAAGGCGTACCGGCACTGGGGAAAGCTGAGTTCCGACTCCAATCCGGAGCCGTACGTCCGCAAGATCCTCGTCAATCTCACGGTCAGCCGGGCCAGGCGCTGGCGGGTCCTGCGCGAGGTGTACATGCCGAGCCCGCCGGAGCTGCCGGCGGCCTCGGAGTCGAGCACGGTCGAACTGCGGGGGATGCTCATGGACGAGCTGCGCCGTCTCGGCCCACGCCAACGGGCCGTCCTGGTCCTCCGTTACTGGGAGGACATGAGCGAGGCGGAGACCGCCAAGATGCTCGGCTGTTCGGTGGGCACGGTCAAGAGTCAGGCCGCGCGGGGGCTCGCGCGGCTCCGCGAGCGAATGGGAACGTCCGCACAGCCGGCGTCGTCAAGGGGGTGAACCATGGATCTGGAGAACGAGCTTCGGCAGGCCATGGCGGAGCGTGTCACGGACGTGTCGGCGTCGAGGACGCTCGCACACGAGGCACGGCGCCGCCATCATCGGACCGTCCGCCGGCGGACGGCGGTCGCCATGACGGCGGCCGGTCTGGTGGTCGCGGTCGCCGCGATCCCGACCTATCAGTCGTTCCGTCCGCAGACCGTCGGAGCGGACGGCCCGGAAAGCCGACACCACGGCCACCACTCGGCCGGGTCGCCGACGCCGTCGCTGTCGCCGTCGCCGCAGGGCGGCCGGCCCACGCCGCCGGCCGCCGGTCGCCCCGGTTCACATTCCCCAGGGTCGCCGACGCAGCATCCGGCGAGTCCGCGCGGGCACGAGTCCATCCTCCCCAAGGCGCTACTCGGCTACCTTCCGCCGGGCATCGACCCGGCCAAGACGTGCAATACCCAGCATGTCGGCTCGCGGGAGACCACGACCTGCCGCTGGACCGGTTCCACAGGATGGATCGAGGTGCGGCTCGTCCGTGACCGCGGACTGAGCGGTCCGGCCGACATGGGGTTCGCCCCGCCGATGGCGAGGAACGACCTGGTGCACGGTCACCCGGCGCTGCGCGGTGACGCCCCTGCCATGCCCCGCCAGATCATGTGGATCGAACGCAGCGGCCTCGGAGTCTGGGTGGGCGTCAGCCCTGGACTGAGCGACCGGCTCATGCGCGTCGCCGACGGTGTGCACGCCTGAGGCGGACCGAGACGCTCCGCTCGCGTCCCCATAGCTGAGGCCGCCCCGTGAACGGCGTTCACGGGGCGGCCTCGTTCGTGCGGAAGGGCCAGTGCTCGCGGAGGCTCAGCGGGCCTCGGCGAGCAGCTTGGCCACCCGGCCGACGCCCTCGGCCAGGTCCTCGTCGCCGAGGGCGTACGACAGGCGGAAGTAGCCCGGCGTACCGAACGCCTCGCCCGGCACCAGCGCCACCTCGGCCTCCTCGAGGATCAGCGCGGCGAGCTCCACGGAGGTCTGCGGGCGCTTGCCGCGGATCTCCTTGCCGAGCAGCTGCTTCACCGACGGGTAGGCGTAGAACGCGCCCTCCGGCTCCGGGCAGACCATGCCGGGAATGTCGTTGAGCATGCGCACTATCGTCTGCCGGCGCCGGTCGAAGGCCGCGCGCATCTGTGCCACCGCCGACAGGTCGCCGCTCACCGCGGCGAGCGCCGCCGCCTGGGAGACGTTCGCGACGTTGGACGTGGCGTGCGACTGGAGGTTCGTCGCGGCCTTCACGACGTCCTTCGGGCCGATCAGCCAGCCGACCCTCCACCCGGTCATGGCGTACGTCTTCGCCACCCCGTTCAGCACCAGGGTGCGGTCGGCCAGCTCCGGCACCACCACCGGCATCGAGGAGAACTCGGCGTCGCCGTACACGAGGTGCTCATAGATCTCGTCGGTGACCACCCACAGGCCGTGCTCGGCCGCCCAGCGGCCGATCTCGGCGACCTGCTCGCGACTGTAGACCGCGCCGGTCGGGTTGGACGGCGAGACGAAGAGCAGAACCTTCGTGCGGTCCGTGCGGGCGGCTTCGAGCTGGTCCACGCTCACGAGGTAGCCGGTGGTCTCGTCGGCGACGACGTCGACCGGGACGCCGCCGGCCAGCTTGATGGACTCCGGGTAGGTCGTCCAGTACGGCGTCGGCACCAGCACCTCGTCACCCGGGTCGAGCAGCGCGGCGAAGCCCTCGTACACCGCCTGCTTGCCGCCGTTGGTGATGAGCACCTGCGACGCCTCGACCTCGTAGCCGGAATCGCGCCTGGTCTTCTCGGCGACCGCGGCCTTGAGTTCGGGCAGCCCCCCGGCGGGCGTGTACTTGTGGAAGCGGGGGGTGCGGCACGCCTCGAGGGCGGCCTCGACGATGTAGTCCGGTGTGGGGAAGTCCGGCTCGCCGGCGCCGAATCCGATGACCGGCCGCCCCGCGGCCTTCAGCGCCTTGGCCTTGGCGTCGACGGCCAGCGTCGCGGATTCGGATATCGAGGCGATCCGAGCGGAGATTCGAGTGCTCATACCCACTATCGTCGCAGACGGTCTGAGGGATTCTCAGCCGGATACGGGTGCGGTGGACCGGGCCCTGGGTGCCGGGCCGAACGCGAGTGCGGCGTTTGGTTCGACGCGGGGGTGGTTTGACACGTAGACTGCAGCACCTAGTGACGTCGTGCATGGCTCTCGCGCGCCATGGATGCGATGCCACGTGAAGGGCAGTAGCTCAATTGGCCAGAGTCCCGGTCTCCAAAACCGGTGGTTGGGGGTTCGAGTCCCTCCTGCCCTGCGGAATGCGGTTCGCGCACAGATGACGTGTGCGGACGTAGTGATACGCACGCCCACAGCGGAGTTTGCGACACAACCGACGAGGGGATGCGTCGACATCGATGGCGACTGAGACGCGCGGCGAGTCCGTGACCGAGGACAAGGGGAAGCCCGCCAAGAAGCGGACCTCACCTCTCCTGTTCTACCGCCAGGTGGTCGCGGAGCTTCGCAAGGTCATCTGGCCGACCCGCCATGAGCTCGTCACCTACACGACCGTCTCGCTGATCTTCGTGGTCATCGTGGTCGCGATCGTGTTCGGTCTCGACAATGCGTTCTCGTGGGTGGTCCTGAAGCTGTTCGGCTGATCGTGCGTCACATTCCGTCAGCAACCCACGAACGAGAGAAAGAGTGACCGTGTCCGAGTCCCCAGAGCTCCACGACGAGGCCGTCAAGGAGGCCGAGTCGGTGGAGACGGCGGCTGCCGCCGAGGCTGAGGAAGTCGCCACGGAGTCCGCCGAGGCGTCCGGAGAGACGTCGTCCCACGAGGTGTCGTCCAACGGGGCGCCGTCCGAAGAGGCGCCGGCCGAGACGTCCGCGGATGCGCCGGCCGAGACGCCCGAGGAGACGGCCGACCCGGTCGGCGAGTTCATGACGCAGCTGCGGCTCATGCCCGGCGAGTGGTACGTCGTTCACTCGTACGCGGGATATGAGAACCGCGTCAAGACCAACATCGAGCAGCGCACCCAGTCGCTCAACATGGAGGACTTCATCTTCCAGGTCGAGGTGCCGCAGCACGAGGTCACCGAGGTCAAGGGCGGCAAGCGCCAGAAGGTCAGCGAGAAGGTCCTGCCGGGTTACATCCTGGTCCGGATGGACCTCACCGACGAGTCCTGGGCCGCCGTGCGGAACACCCCGGGTGTGACCGGTTTCGTCGGGCTGTCCAACACGCCGTCGCCGCTGCACCTCAGCGAGGTCGCGAGCCTGCTGGCTCCCGAGCCGGAGGAGCAGGCCAAGGCGAAGGAGACGGCGAAGGCCGCGGCCACCGTCGACTTCGAGGTCGGCGAGTCCGTCACCGTCATGGACGGCCCGTTCGCCACGTTGCCCGCGACCGTCAACGAGATCAACGCCGAGGCACAGAAGCTCAAGGTGCTCGTCTCGATCTTCGGCCGTGAGACCCCGGTCGAGCTGTCGTTCAACCAGGTTTCCAAGATCTGAGACAAGGTCTGAGATCAGCGCACGCCGGTCGTGCGCATAACCTCATAGTCGTCCCCGTGTAGGCGGGGGGTGAAGTCGATCGTCCCGCGTAGGCGGGATGCGGCTGCTCGTCCCCCGCGCACGCGGGGTGAAGCGGCCCCAACGTGCCGGTCAATGTTCCAGCCGCCGCGTTGCCCGCACCCGCGGGAGTCGGGGCCGAAGCATCAACCGGAACAAAGGGGTGAGGCATGCCTCCCAGGAAGAAGAAACTCGCCGCGGTCGTCAAGGTCCAGCTGAAGGCCGGCCAGGCGACGCCCGCGCCGCCGGTGGGTACCGCCCTCGGCCCGCACGGCGTCAACATCATGGAGTTCTGCAAGCAGTACAACGCTGCTACGGAGTCCCAGCGCGGCAACGTCATCCCCGTAGAGATCAGCATCTACGAGGACCGCTCCTTCACCTTCATCACCAAGACCCCGCCGGCCGCGCAGCTCATCAAGAAGGCCGCCGGCGTCGACAAGGGCAGCGGCGAGCCGCACAAGACCAAGATCGGCAGCATCACCCGCGACCAGCTCCGGGAGATCGCCGAGACCAAGATGCCCGACCTCAACGCCAACTCGCTCGAGCAGGCCGAGAAGATCATCGCCGGTACCGCCCGCTCCATGGGCGTCAACGTCGCCGGCTGATTCCGAACCCGTGGGAGGGCCATGCGCGGCCCGGACCACGCACTCCAGCAGGGAGAGATAGATGAAGCGCAGCAAGGCGTACCGCGAAGCCGACTCCAAGATCGACAAATCCGCCCTCTACAGCCCGTCCGAGGCCGTGAAGCTGGCGAAGGAGACGTCGCCGACGAAGTTCGACGCCACCGTCGAGGTCGGCTTCCGGCTCGGGGTGGACCCGCGCAAGGCCGACCAGATGGTCCGCGGCACCGTCAACCTGCCGCACGGCACCGGTAAGACGGCCCGCGTGCTGGTCATCGCCGGTGGCGCCAAGGCCGACGAGGCCCGCGAGGCCGGTGCCGACTTCGTCGGCACCGACGACATGATCGAGCGGATCCAGGGCGGCTTCCTGGACTTCGACGCCGTCGTGGCCACGCCGGACATGATGGGGAAGGTCGGCCGGCTGGGCCGGGTCCTCGGTCCGCGCGGTCTCATGCCGAACCCGAAGACCGGTACCGTCACCACCAACGTGGCCAAGGCCGTGACCGAGATCAAGGGCGGCAAGATCGAGTTCCGTGTCGACCGGCACGGCAACCTTCACTTCATCATCGGCAAGACGTCCTTCGGCGAGCAGCAGCTCGTGGAGAACTACGCCGCGGCGCTCGATGAGATCCTGCGGCTCAAGCCGTCGGCCGCCAAGGGGCGCTACATCAAGAAGGGGACCCTGAGCACCACGATGGGCCCGGGCATCCCCCTCGACCCGAACATCACCCGCAACCTGACGGCGGAGTTCGAGAGCACGCCGGCGAGCTGAAACACCGCCGGAAAGGGGCGTCTCCGCTGGGAGGCGCCCCTTCGCACGTCTCGGGGCTGGTCTGGAGTACGACTTGAGGCGCATGCGAGATCCGGGGAACTGGTCCCTGCGGGGGATGTTCGGCGAATCTTCGGGGAGAAGACTCGTGATTGGCCGGACATACGCGTTCGCGCTGTGAACCAGGCCGGCAGTGATACGCCAGACGCGGGAGGACATCAATGGTTCGTCGATACGCCGCGGGTACGGCGGCGGGAGCCGCACTCATCGTCTCCCTCACCGGATGTCAGGGCGACTCCGGCAGCGGCAAGGACAACGCCGTCAAGGTGTCGGCCGCCCAGGCCATCGACCTGGCGTCGAAGAAGACGAGTACCGTCTACTCGTACAAAGTGGACGTGACGGCCGGGGGCACCGGCCAGGCGGTGTCCACGATGCACGGCGTGATCCAGGTCCGGCTCCGGCCGGACCTCGCCGCGACCGGCACGCTCGACCAGGCGAGCTTCCACGGTCAGACGGTGCCGGGCGGCGAGCGCGCGATCCTTCTCGGCGACAACTTCTACGCGAAGATCCCGCAGCAGCTCACCCAGCTCACCGGCGGCAAGCCGTGGGTGCGGTTCTCCGTTTCGCAGGCGAGCCGCCAGGCGGGCGTGAACGTCGGCGGGCTGCTGAAGCGGGCCAACCCGGTGGACCAGACGAAGATCTTCACCGGGTCCAAGGACGTGCACCGGGTCGGGAGCGAGACCATCGACGGCGTGGAGACGACGCACTACCAGGGCACGCTCACCCCGCAGCAGGCCGCGACGACGCTGGACGCGAAGACGCAGAAGTCCTTCCAGCAGTTCTACCAGCGGTCGGGCGCGCACAACGTCGGTTTCGACCTGTGGGTCGACCGCGACAACCTGCCGCGCAAGCTGGTCTCCAAGGTCGCGACGGACAAGGGCACAGGAACCATGACCATGGTCTTCAGCGCTTACAACAAGTCCTTCACCGTGAGTGCGCCGCCCGCGAGCGAGGTCGCCGACGGCAACCAGCTCAAGGGCCTCATCGGCAACAGGGCCGGCCAGCCCGCCACCGGCTGACCGCTTGTCCCCGGCCCGTCTCGTGGCAGATGCCATGGGGCGGGCCGTTTGTTTGTGCGCCATGTTGGTAATTAGGCAGGGTTGAACCAGGGTGACCGAGGTTGCGTCAAATGACTGTTCGCCCTTCCGGGCGGTGAGGATGGTCCTCGACATGAAGGGAAACTCGCCGATGGTCTATCGATACGTGGCCGGCGCCGCCGCCGGGGCGGCTCTCGCCGTCTCGCTCACCGGATGTCTCGGAGACGGCGGAAAGAGCAAGGCCTCGGGTCAGGCCACGCCCGGCGGCACACGGCTCTCCGTCGCCGACGCACTCGGCAAGGTGTCCGACGAGAGCGGCACGATCAAGTCGTTCCGGGCGACCATGTCCATCAAGACCTCCGCTGCCGGCCAGGAGACGCAGATGGGCGGGGACGTCGCCTACCAGCTGAAGCCGCAGTTCGGGATGACGATGAACTTCTCCCACATGACGGTCGCCGGCAAGGCCACGCAGGGCTTCCAGGAGATTCTGCTCGGCGACGCCATCTACATGAAGATGCCGGCCCTGGCCAAGCAGAGCGGCGGCAAGCCGTGGCTGAAGTTCTCGCTCAGCGGGCTGAGCGCCAAGTCGGGGATCGACGTCAAGAACCTGCTGAACCAGTTGCAGCAGGCCAACCCGGCGGTGAACGTCAAGATGCTCACCGCCTCCCACGACGCGCACCAGGTCGGCACCGAGAAGGTCGGCGGGGTCACCACCACCCATTACCGGGGCACGTACTCCATGCAGCAGGCGCTGGCCAAGCTCGACGCCGAGCAGCGCGCGCAGGCCCAGAAGTCGCTCGGCCAGGCGGGACTGGACACGATGGTCTTCGACCTGTGGGTGGACGGCGGTCAGCTGCCGCGCAAGATGACCATCGCCACGCCGGCGCAATCGAAGCTGCAGATGGAGACCACGATGGTCTACTCCGGTTTCAACCAGCCGGTCTCCATCACACCGCCGCCCGCGAGCCAGGTGACGGACGGCAGCAAGCTGGGGGGCGGCAGCCCGAACGCCCCGGCCTGACCGTACGGAAGGCGGCCGCGCGGTCCTCACCGGCCGCGCGGCGCACCTCCCACGCCGCCGATTTGGTGGTGCGCGCTGGGGCGCGTACCCTCATGACTGCCGAAGACCGCCGGTCGCCGCCCGCATGGGTGGCTGAAGGTCCCGCACAGCGGGTGGCCAGCGCAGGTGAGAGCGAGAGCCGACAGCACGATTCCACCAGATCGTGCCATCCGCCCCGTGCGCCTGCGCCGGGGCTTCCTGCTTTTCCGGGCCTTCTTCACCGGCAGTGAATCTGGAAGGAGGCCCATGGCGAGGGCGGACAAGGCGGCAGCGGTCGCCGAGCTCAAGAACGCGTTCGAGAGCTCGAGCGGTGCCATGCTGACCGAGTACCGCGGGCTCACCGTGGCGCAGCTCAGCGAGCTGCGTCGCTCCCTGGGTGAGAATGCACGGTTCGCCGTGGTGAAGAACACGCTGACCAAGATCGCTGCGCGCGAGGCCGGGGTCGCCGAGGAGCTCGAGCAGCTGCTCCAGGGCCCGTCGGCGATCGCGTTCGTCAGCGGAGACGTGGTCGAGGCCGCCAAGGGCCTGCGTGACTTCGCCAAGGCCAACCCGGACCTGGTGATCAAGGGCGGTGTCGTCGACGGTAAGGCGATGACGCCGGAGGAGATCACCAAGCTCGCTTCCCTCGAGTCGCGCGAGGTTCTTCTCGCGAAGCTCGCGGGCGCGATGAAGGCGTCGATGGGCAATGCCGCCGCCGTCTTCAATGCCCTGCCGGTCAAGGCCGCTCAGCTGGCCGAGGCCCTGCGGGTCAAGCGCGAAAGCGAGGGCGAGGCGCCTGCTGAGGCACCCGCCGAGGCGCCTGCTGAGGCGCCTGCCGAAGCGTCCGACCAGGGTTGATCCCACGGTCGTAACAGACCTTTTTGTACGTCGCCCGCGGGAGCGGGCACAGCAACACCGGAGGAACGGAACACCATGGCGAAGCTCAGCACTGACGAGCTGCTCGACACTTTCAAGGAGATGACCCTCCTTGAGCTGTCGGAGTTCGTGAAGCAGTTCGAGGAGACCTTCGACGTCAAGGCCGCCGCGCCTGTCGCGGTCGCCGGCCCGGCCGGCCCGGCCGCCCCGGCCGAGGTGGCCGAGGAGAAGGACGAGTTCGACGTCATTCTCGAGGGTGCCGGCGACAAGAAGATCCAGGTCATCAAGGAGGTTCGTTCGCTCACGAGCCTCGGCCTCAAGGAGGCCAAGGACCTGGTTGACGGCGCGCCCAAGCCGCTGCTCGAGAAGGTCAACAAGGAGACGGCCGAGAAGGCCAAGGAGGCCCTGGAGAAGGCCGGCGCTTCGGTGACGGTCAAGTAGGCGTCTTCTTCAACGCTCCACGAGGGGCGGCCGCCCGATCGGGCGGCCGCCCTTTCGCATTCTCGGGGCCGCCCTCTTCACAACCTGATTGTTGGACCGCTAGTCTCATAGGACGCTCGAGTAACGATCTGCTTACGAGCGCGTCTTTGGAGCCAGACGTTGGCTTTACCCCTTCCAATCGAGCGAGGGATGACTACGGTAGTTGGACGCCGCGGCACGAACGATGGCCTGCGGCCCCCTTGCAGTGGCTCTGCGTGATCCGGCAACGTGACCCAGCGGTAACTCGCTCGTTGGACCGGATACTCCCCGGCTGGACGAAAGGTGACGAGTGGGCGTCGAAATCAGGGTCGATGGGCTGACCAAGTCCTTCGGACGTCAGGTCATCTGGGAAGACGTGACGCTGACTCTGCCCGCTGGAGAGATCTCCGTCCTCCTCGGGCCGTCCGGCACGGGCAAGTCGGTGTTCCTCAAGACTCTCGTCGGGCTGCTCAAGCCCGACCGCGGGCACTGCTGGATCGGCGACCGGGACATGCCCCACCTCCGCGAGCACGACCTGTACGAGACCCGCAAGCTGTTCGGTGTCCTCTTCCAGGACGGTGCGCTCTTCGGGTCGATGAACCTCTTCGACAACATCGCGTTCCCGCTGCGCGAGCACACGAACAAGTCGGAGTCGGCGGTCAAGCGGATCGTCATGGAGAAGATCGAGCTGGTCGGCCTGGTGGGAGCCGAGACGAAGCTCCCGGGCGAGATCTCCGGCGGCATGAAGAAGCGGGCCGGTCTGGCCCGCGCGCTCGTCCTCGAGCCGGAGATCATTCTTTGCGACGAGCCCGACTCCGGCCTCGACCCGGTCCGCACGGCCTACCTCAACCAGCTGATCGTCGATCTCAACGCCGAGACCCAGGCGACATTCCTGATCGTCACGCACGACATCAACACGGCCCGCACCGTGCCCGACAACATCGGGCTGCTGTTCCGGCGGGAGCTGGTGATGTTCGGGCCGCGCGAGATGCTGCTGTCCAGCGATGAGCCGGTGGTCCGGCAGTTCCTCAACGCCCGCAAGGTGGGGCCCATCGGCATGTCGGAGGAGAAGGACGTCTCCGAGCTGGAGGCCGAGGCCCGCATGGGCCACGACCCGGGCATGCTGCCGCCCATCCCGCCGCAGCTCATGACCGCCGACGGTCGCCTGCGGGCGGCCCAGAGAGCACCGGGCGCATGGCTGCGCGCGCACAACGTCACCCCGCCACCGGGGTCCTTCGTCGACGAATCCGGCCTCAACTGGCTGGAGGAGTGGCCGCGATACGTCTCCGAGCGGATGCCCGTCGCCGGGCGGGGAACGGGCGGTGGCCGTTGATACCCCGGGCCGAGAAGCGTGAGCCCGGAGCCGAGCGCACCGAGCCGGCCGCGGCCGGCGGGTCGCCCGGGCGGCTCCGGCCGGTCGCCGACGGAGCCGTCAACGTCATCCTCCGCGAGCCGGGCCGGTTCTTCGGGATGTCGCTCGACACAATCCGGGCGATGTTCAAGTGGCCGTTCCAGTGGCGCGAGTTCCTGCAGCAGGCCTGGTTCATCGTCGGCGTGACGTTGGCGCCCACGATCCTCGTCGCGATCCCCTTCGGCGCGATCCTGTCACTCCAGGTCGGCAACCTGATCCGGCAGCTCGGCGCGGAGTCGCAGACCGGTTCGACGGCGGTCCTGGCGATCGTCCGCGAGGCGAGCCCGATCGTGACGGCGCTGCTCATCGCGGCCGCCGCCGGGTCGGCCATCTGTGCCGACCTCGGCGCCCGCAAGATCCGAGAAGAGATCGACGCCATGGAGGTGCTCGGCATCAACCCGCTGCACCGTCTCGTGGTGCCGCGGGTGTTCGCCTGCGCCTTCGTCGGGCTCTTCCTCAACGGCATCGTCTCGGTCGTCGGCATCGCCGGCGGTTACATCTTCAACGTCATGCTGCAGGGCGGCACGCCGGGCGCCTACATCGCGTCCTTCAGCGGCCTCGCCCAGTTGCCGGACCTCTACCAGGCCGAGGTCAAGGCGGTGGTGTTCGGAGTGACCGCCGCGCTCATCGCGTCGTACAAGGGCCTGACCGCCTCCGGCGGCCCGAAGGGCGTGGGCGACGCGGTCAACCAGACCGTCGTCATCGCGGCCATGGCGCTGTTCGTCGAGAACTTCGTGCTCAGCGCGCTGTACTTCCAGCTCGTGCCGCAGAAGGGCATGTGATGGGCGCGATCGGGACGAGCGCACGAGGCGGGCTCCGCACGGCCAAGCGGGTCGTCGACCTCCCCCTGGGGATACTGGAGGAGTTCGGCCACCAGATGGCCTTCTACGTCCGCGCCTTCGCGTGGGTGTGGCGGGTCATCGTCCGCTACAAGAAAGAGGTCATCCGGCTGCTGGCCGAGGTCAGCCTGGGCACCGGTGGCCTGGCGGTCATGGGCGGCAGCGTGGCGATCGTCGCGTTCATGACGTTCTTCACCGGCACCGAGGTCGGCCTGCAGGGTTACAACGCGCTCAACCAGATCGGCAGCGCCGCGTTCAGCGGCTTCGTCTCGGCCTACTTCAACACCCGTGAGCTGGCCCCGACGGTCTCCGCGCTGGCGCTGTCGGCCACGGTGGGCTGCGGCTTCACCGCCCAGCTCGGTGCGATGCGGATCAGCGACGAGATCGACGCGCTGGAGGTCATGGGCGTGCCGTCCCTGCCGTTCCTGGTGACGACCCGCCTGGTGGCCGGCATGCTCGCGGTCATCCCGCTGTACGTCATCGGCCTGCTGGCCTCGTTCTTCGCCACGCGGCTGATCGTGACGCTGGCCTTCGGCCAGTCCAGTGGTACCTACGACCACTATTTCTACCTGTTCCTCCCCCCGCACGACGTGCTGTGGTCGTTCGGCAAGGTCCTCATCTTCGCGATCCTTGTCATGCTCATCCACTGCTACTACGGCTACAACGCCAGCGGTGGCCCGGCGGGCGTCGGCGTGGCCGTCGGGCGCGCGGTCCGCACGAGCCTCGTGGTCGTCAACATCGTGGACCTGCTCATGGGGATGGCGATCTGGGGAGCCACGACGACGGTCCGGATCGCCGGCTGAGACAAGAGGTGAGTGCCGCGATGGTGAAGACTGAGCCGGGGGAGAACTCATGAGTTTCGGCTCGTGGTCGGAGCGCTGGCGCTACCGCGTCTACGGGCTGGCGTTCGTCCTCGTCGTCGTGCTGCTCGTCGTGCTGATGCTGGCGCAGTACAACCAGGCGTTCACGCCGGTCTACCGGGTCACGGTGAACAGCGACCGGGCCGGGCTGCAGCTCGTTCCGCACTCCGACGTCAAGGTGCGCGGCCTGATCGTCGGCGAGGTCAGGCGCATCCGCTTGACGCCGACCGGCGCCGCCATCGACCTCGCGCTCGATCCGGGCAAGGCACGGCTCATCCCGGCCAACTCCTCGGCCCGGATGCTGCCCAAGACGGTGTTCGGCGAGAAGTTCGTCGACCTCGTGCCGCCGCCGGAGGGCCAGCGCGGTCCGCACCTGACCAACGGCGCCGTCATCGCGCAGGACAAGTCGACCACCGCGGTGGAGGTCACCCAGCTCCTGGACGACATCATGCCGCTGCTGAACGCCGTCCAGCCGGAGAAGCTCAACGCCACTCTCAACGCGCTCGCCACCGCGCTGCAGGGCCGCGGCGACCAGATCGGGCAGATGGCCGACCAGGCCGACAACTACCTCAAGCGGCTCAACCCGCACCTGCCGACGATCGTGCACGACCTCCGGCAACTCGCCGTCGTGAGCGACAACCTCAACGGGGCCGCGCCCGACCTGCTGCAGATCATGCAGAACCTGCAGGTAACCAACCGGACGATCGTCGACAAGGAGCCACAGCTCGTGGCGACCCTCGACAAGGGCATCAACCTGACCGGAAAGCTGATCCCGTTCGCCGAGGACAACGAGCCGCGGCTGGTCGGCGCGCAGCTCGCGACACGGCAGGCGCTCGCGCTGGTGGCGAAGTACTCCCCGAGCGTGCCCTGCGTCTTCCAGGGCATGGCCAAGCTCCAGCCCCGCCTGATCCAGGCGATGGGCGGCGGCCAGCCGGGCGTGCACGTCACGATCGAGCTGACCAAGCCGCGGCCCGGCTACAAGCCGGGGCTGGACCTGCCGCAGAACAAGGACCAGCGGAACGCGCGCTGTTACGGCATACCGAACCCGAAGGTGCCGTTCCCGCAGTACCAGGAGCTCGACGGCACCCAGGACGACCAGTGGTGGACAGGCGGAGCGGGACGGTCCCTCTCCAGCGTCCTGATCAAGCCGGGTGCCTCGACGGACAACGACTCGCTGATCAAGAGCCTCATGGGCCCGGCGATGGGGACCTCGGCCGACCAGGTCTCCGACATCGCCTCGCTGCTGTACGCACCGGCCGCCAGCGGAATGATGGTGACGGTCAAATGAAGACGACCTCCGCAACGATCAAGCTGATCATCTTCGTGGTGATCGCGACGCTCTCCACGGCCGTGCTCGCGGTCACGATCTCGAACACGGAGTTCGTGGACACCACGAAGTACCGCCTGATCTTCACCGACGCCGCCGGCGTGGTCCCCGGCGACGAGGTTCGCATCGCGGGCGTCCGAGTCGGCGAGGTCGACTCGATCCAGCTCCATCAGGGCGACCTCGCGCAGGTGACGGTCTCTGTCATCAAGAGCCAGCCCCTGCCCCGGAGCACGCAGGCTCAGCTGCGCTACCGCAACCTGATGGGCCAGCGGTACGTCGCCATGACCGAGGGCTCCGGCCAGGGCGGCGACCTCCCGGCGAACGGCGTCATCCCGAAGGAGCAGACTCAGCCGGCGCTCGACCTCACCGCGCTGTTCAACGGCTTCCGGCCGCTGCTGCGGGCGATCAAGCCGCAGGAAGTCAACCAGCTCACGTACCAGATCATCCAGGTGCTCCAGGGCGAGGGCGGCACGATCAACGGGCTGCTCGGGCACGTCGCCTCCCTGACCCAGACCCTGGGCGACCGGGACGTCGTCATCGGCCGGGTCATCGACAACCTCGACAAGGTGCTCGGCACGATCGACGCGCGAGACCAGGAGGTGTCCTCACTCATCATCAACCTCCGGAGCCTCGTCGCGGGCCTGGCCGGCGACCGCAAGGCGATCGGCGACTCCCTGGTCAGCGTCAACGACCTCATCAACACCACGGACGGATTCCTCACCAACGCCCGCCCTCCGCTCAAGCGCGACATCGCCGCGCTCGGCCAGCTCTCGAAGGTCCTGGCCGACAACGGCGGCCAGCTGGACAAGGCGTTCGCCGCGATGCCGACCAACTTCACGCTGCTCGACCGGGTGGCGTCGTACGGCTCCTGGTTCAACTTCTACCTCTGCAGCCTCGACGCGCAGATCGGGCTGCCCGGAAAGGTCTCCGTCAACACCCCGCAGATCGTGAACGAGAGCGCCCGGTGCAAGGGCTGATTCGATGATCCGGCGAGCGAGGAGGGGAGCGCGACCATGAGACGGTCCTTTCGTGAGCGTGACCCCCTGCAGATGGGCGTGCTGGGCATGGGAACCGTGGCGCTGCTCGTCTTCGCCGCGTTCAACCTGACGATCTTGCAGGGCGGCACGGACTACGAGGCGGCCTTCACCGAGGCCGGCGGGCTGAAGCCGAACGAGGAAGTGCGCATCGCCGGCGTCAAGGTGGGCAAGGTCCAGAGCGTCGGCCTCCAAGGCGATCACGTGAAGGTCGCCTTCACGATGAACAGCGACGTGCACTTCGGGACCCTTTCGCGGGTGCGCATCAAGATCTCCACGATTCTGGGCGCGCACTACCTGGACGTGCAGCCCAGCGGCGCGCGGCGGCAGCCGCCCCGGTCGGAGATTCCCACGTCGCGCACGGCGTCCTCGTACGAGGTCGTGCCCGCGCTCCAGGACCTCAGCGGCCAGCTGGAGAAGATCGACGTCCCGCAGCTGGGAAAGGCGTTCGAAACGCTGTCGCAGACCCTCCGGTACTCCCCGTCGAACGTCCGGGGAACCCTCGACGGCCTGCAGAAGATCTCGCAGGCGGTCGCCTCCCGTGATGACTCGCTGAGCAGCCTGCTGGGGCACTCCCGCGACGTGACCCGGCTGCTGGCCGACCGCAGCGGCGACCTGGCCGACCTCGTCTCCGACGGCTCGCTGCTCCTGCAGGAGGTCGACGACCGGCGCGCGGCGGTCCAGTCGCTGCTCTCCGGCACGGTCAGCCTCTCCGACCAGATCATCGGCACGATCGAGGAGAACCGGGCGACGCTGAACCCCGCGCTGGTCCAGCTGCACCGGGTCGTCGGCATCCTCGAACGCAACCAGGGCAACCTGGAGAGGGCGGTCCAGACTCTCGGGCCGTTCGTCACCACCTCCGGGGACGCCACCGGGTCCGGCGGATGGTTCGACGGCTACCTGCAGAACCTGATCCCGTTCCCCGCCACGATCCAGCCGCCGGCCACCGGAAAGCCGAATAAGGGCACGTCCGGCGCCCGTACGCCCGGCATGACCATCACACCCGGCGGCGACAACCCGCTGCCGCTGTTCCAGTGACTTGAGAGGTACGAGGTGTCTCGATCGGAGCGGCCGAGTGAGAAGGGAGGCGCGACCATCGCGACCATCAGGACGCGCGCTTTCGCGGCCGTGCTCGCGCTGACCGCGGCGGTGTCGGGCTGTTCGTTCACGGGCGTGTCGTCGCTGCCGCTGCCCGGCGGAGTGAACACCGGCACCGGTTCGTACGACGTGAAGATGGTCTTCGAGAACGTGCTCGATCTCGTGCCACAGTCGCAGTGCCGCGTGAACGACGTGCCGGTCGGCAAGGTCACCAAGATCGACCTGGTGAACTGGAAGGCCGAGGTGACCTGCCGGCTGCGCGGCTCGGTCGACCTGCCCGGCAACGCGGTAGCCGCGGTCTCCCAGACCAGCCTGCTGGGCGAGAAGTTCGTGGCGCTGTCCGCGCCGCAGGGGCAGACCCCGCAGGGCAAGCTCGTCCAGGGCGCCGAGATCCCGCTCGACCGCACCTCGCGGGGCACGGAGGTCGAGGAGGTGCTGTCGGCGATGTCGATGCTCATCACCGGCGGCGGCCTCGAGCAGATCTCCACGATCACCCACGAGCTGAACGCGGCCATGCAGGGCCACACGATGCAGCTGCGTGACCTGCTGGACCGGCTCAACACGTTCGTCGGCACGCTCGACCGGCAGAAAGGCCAGATCGTCACGACCATCGACAAGGTCGATCGGCTGGCCGCCACGCTGGCCCGCAACAACAAAACGATCGCCGACACGATCGACAGCACCGGGCCGGCCGTGAAGGTCCTCGCCAGTCAGCGGCAGGACCTCACCAAGCTGCTCGTCAACATGGACAAGCTGGGCACGGTGGCGACCCGGATCGTCAACCGGTCGCAGGGTGACACGGTGGCGAACCTGAAGTCGCTGCAGACCATCCTGGAGAACACCAACAAGGCCAGCAACGTCATCCCGAAGATCCTGGGCGGCCTGTTCACCTTCCCGTTCCCGCAGACGGTCTCCCAGGCGCTCAAGGGCGACTACGGCAACCTCTTCGTCTCGCTGGACCTCAACACGGCCGACATCGCGCACAACTTCCTCGCCGGGACGCCACTCGCCGGGGTCGCCAAGGCCGCGGACAAGCTGCAGGGCATGCTGCCGCCGCCGCACACCAGCGTCCCCGACACACCGCTGGGCGTGCTGCCGCCGTCGAGCTCCGACGGGTCCCAGCAGGGCGCCAACGGAGGTATCGGAGGTATCGGCGGCGGGATCCTGCCGCCCCTCGGAATGCAGGGGGGCGCGCCCGGTGACGATCTGGGCGCACTGCTGAGGGGAGGCACCGCATGATCATCAAGCGCGGCGTCAAGGTCCAGCTGCTGATCTTCGCGATCATCACGGTGGTGAGCATGGCCTACACGGCGGTGAACATCATCGGCCTCGGCCAGGGCGTGCTCGACCTCCGATACAAGGTCTACGTCGATCTCGCCGACTCCGGCGG
>JAOPYL010000055.1 GCA_025964625.1 Actinoallomurus sp.
TCGTACATCACGAACGTCCTCGTCCAGACCGGCGCGTCCCAGGTGGACATCGTGAACCACTCGATGGGCGGGCTGGTCAGCGACTGGTACATCAAGGAGCTGGGCGGCCAGCCGTACGTCCGGCACCTCGCGTCGCTCGCCGGTGCGAACCACGGCACGACCTCCGCGTCCGCCTGTACCGTCTATCCCTCCTGCGTCGAGATGCTCCCCGGCTCGGCGTTCATCCAGACCGTGACCTCCGGCGACGAGACTCCCGGTGCAACCAGGTACGCGACCTGGTACTCGCCCTGCGACGGCGTGATCACCCCCTACACGAGCACCGAGCTGAACGGCGCCACCAACAACTACGTGGCGTGCGAGACCCATCTGGGGTACCTGACCGACACGGCCATCCTGACCCAGGTCCGTACCTTCCTCGGAACCTGACGCTCAGCGCCGGTTCCCGGCACGGCCGGGAACCGGCGTTCAAAGAGATCCGGGACGGGCGTCCTCGGCACGTGCGGACATTCTCAGCTCGGGCTGAAGGTCACAGGCAGGTGCTTCAGGCCCCGCAGCCCGCCGGCCTGCCACTGAAGGTCTTCGGGAGGCACCGCGAGCGCGAGTCCGGGCAGCCGGCGGAGCACGGCGGTCATGGCGATCTGGCCCTCCAGCCGGGCCAGCGGGGCGCCGAGGCAGTAGTGCAGGCCGTGCCCGAACGCTAGGTGCGGGTTGTCGGCCCGCGTCACATCGAGCCGGTCCGGATCGTTGAACCGGTCCGGGTCGCGGTTGGCCACGGCGGTACCGACCAGGACGGTGGAGCCGCGCGGGATCCGGACCCCGCCGATCTCGATGTCCTCGGTCGGGAACCGGGTCATCCCCGGGTTGATGGGTCCGTCATAGCGGAGGAACTCCTCGATGGCGCAGGGCATCAGGTGTTCGTTGCCGCGTAGCACGGCCAGCTGTCCGGGATTGGCGAGCAGGGCGGCGAGACCGTTGCCGATCAGGTTCACCGTCGTGACGTAACCGGCGACCAGCAACAGCGAGGCCATGGCGACGAGCTCCTCCTCGTCCAGTCGCCGGTGCTCGTCCCGGGCCACGATGAGCGCGCTCAGCAGGTCGTCGTCCGGCCGCACGCGTTTGGCGGCGAGCAGCCGCTCGAGGTAGGCGCGCATCTCGCGCCATGCCTCGTCGAGCACAGCCCAGTCCGGCCGTCCGGCGCGCTGGTCCAGCATGGCGTTGGTCCACTCCTGGAAACCGTCGCGGTCGTCGGCGGGTACGCCGAGCAGCTCGCTGATCACGGTGACCGGCAGCGGTAGCGCGAAGTCGTCGATGACGTCCGCGTCGCCGAGCGGCGTGACGGCGTCGAGGAGCTGGTCGGTGATCTTCTGAATGCGCTCACCCAACTCGGCGATCCGGCGCGCGGTGAAGGCCTTGGAGACCAGGCGGCGCAGCCGGGTGTGGTCCGGCGGGTCGGCCTGGAGCATGCTGCGCGGGAACGGCTCGGCGGCCGGCGGGTGCTCGAGCAGTCGCGGGTCGGACCCCTGGTGGACGTCGCTGCTCATACGCGGGTCGGACATGGCGGCGCGCGTGTCTTCGTACCGGGTCACCAGCCATGCCTCCAGGCCGTTGCCCAGGACGACCCGGCGGACCGGATCCTGCTCCCGCAGCGCGTTCAAGAAGGGGTACGGATCGGCTGCGAAGGCCGGGTCGTCGTACGGCAATACGGTCGGTTCGCTCATCGGCATCCCCCGTTCGCCTCACGGTGCGCGCACGCACCTACGGCACCAAATGACACTTCGGGATATTCCCGGCATAGCTGCCGTCCAAGCGCCGCCCCGGCCCGCTGACCTGGACGAAGTCTTCGGCACGCACAAGTTCAGCGGAGGCGCTGCCGCTGAGACGCGTCGGCGTTGAGCACGGTGGCGAGCAGCCCGGGGAACTGCGCTTCGAGGTCTCGGCGGCGCAACGCGTTCAACTTGGCCGTGCCCCGATAGACCTGGCTGATCACACCCGCCTCGCGCAGCACCCGGAAGTGGTGGGTGGTCGTCGACTTGCTGACCGCCAGGTCGATGGCCGAGCACGCCGCCTCCTCGCCTTCACCCATCCCGGCGAGGAAGCGCACCACCTGAAGACGCATCGGATCGGACAGTGCGTGCAGCACGGCCTCCAGCCGGATCTCCGTACGCGCGGGGTGATCCAGAGCCCTGGGGGATGCGGTCGGCACAGTGGTCCCTTCCAAGCAGGTCCCGCGATTGTACGACCGTCGTCGTAGTTTGACATGCCACGTACTACGGCGACTATCGTACTAGTGCGTTGACCTGTGCGTGAGTACCTGCCAGACGAAGGAGTTCGGCTGTGAGTGCGTTGTTCGAGCCCTTGACACTGAGGAACCTGACCTTTCCCAACCGAGTCTGGATGGCTCCGATGTGTCAGTACTCCGCTGCGGACGAGGGGCCGGACGTGGGGGCCCCGACGGACTGGCATTTCGCGCACCAGGCCGCCCGAGCCGCCGGCGGCGCAGGCCTGATCATCACCGAGTCCACCGCGGTGAATCCCGAGGGCCGGATCAGCCCGGCGGACCTCGGCCTCTGGAACGACCGCCAGCAGCAGGCGTTCACCCGCATCACCAGTTTCCTGCGCGAGCAGGGCACCGTGCCCGGCATCCAGCTGGGCCACGCCGGGCGCAAGGCTTCCACCGAACGCACATGGCGCGGGGGCGGCGTCATCCGCCCCGACGAGCCGTACGGCTGGCAGACGCTCGCCCCGAGTCCGCTTGCGTTCGCCGACGGTGGCCCGACCCCCACCGAGCTGAGCCAGGACCAGATCCGGCGAATCGTTGAGGACTTCGGCGCCTCGGCCCGGCGGGCCCTGGCCGCCGGCTTCCAGGTGGTCGAGGTCCACGGGGCGCACGGCTACCTCATCAACCAGTTCCTGTCGCCGTACACCAACCGCCGCACCGACGAGTACGGCGGTTCGTTCGGGAACCGCGTCCGGTTCGCGCTGGAGGTCGTCGACACCGTACGGGCGGTCTGGCCCGACGACCTGCCGGTGTTCTTCCGCGTCTCCGCCACCGACTGGCTCACCGAGAACCCGGAGGACGACCGCGAGGGCTGGACCGCGGAGGACACCGTACGGCTCGCCAAGGAACTGCTGGCCCACGGCATCGACCTCCTCGACACCTCGACCGGCGGCAACGCGCCCAAGGCCCGCATCACCACCGGCCCCGGCTACCAGGTGCCGTTCGCGGCCCGTGTCAAGGCCGAGACGGACCTGCCCGTCGCCGCGGTCGGAGAGATCACCGAGCCCCGGCAGGCGGAGGAGATCGTCGCGTCCGGGAAGGCCGACGCGGTCCTGCTCGCCCGTGAGCTGCTGCGCGACCCGTACTGGCCCAACCGCGCCGCGCGCGAGCTCGGGTCCGCACCCAGCTGGCCCCAGCAGTACCACCGCGCCGTCTGATCTGCGACGTCCGGGAGGCGCCGCGGCCTGGCAACTCCGGTCTCCTGATGACCGGCCGGTATTCGCGGATGTGGCCGCCTGCCGCGCGCCGCCCCGGGCGAGCGTGTCAGCCGGCGTGGTGACGATGGTGTTGCCAGTGGCGGGGATTCAGTCGAGATGCTCGAGCTTCGGCCACAGCACCGGCCAGGGGCCCGCTGCCCACGGCAGACCCACACCGGCTTTCCCTGCTCCTGGTTGTCGAGACCGACGCCGTTGTCGATGCGGCCTGCGGCGTTCACGTCGGTCCAGAAACGGCGCAGGTATGCCGCGCCCTCGGTGCCCTCCGGTCCGACGTAGATCGTGGGACCGCCGGTGTCCGCGGGCCGTCCGAAGTACCAGAACCCGTTGTGGCCGCTGGGTCGCGCGTGCGTACCCAGCGGACCACCAGCCACACGAGCGCGGTGGAGACGAACACGTCGAGCGTCGCCGTGTAGAGGGCGTGACCGATGGCGACCACGGTGGTAGCCGTGCCGGGCGCTGACGGCCAGCAGTACGACGCCCAGCGCGGTGGCCATCACCAGCACCGGCCTCCAGGCGATCGCGGGCGCCGCGGGGCGTAACGTCACCTCGGCGGGGCTGGGCGCCGCTGATGAGCGGGCGGGCATGCGTGCACCTTATGCCGCCGGTGTGTGATTCGTCACGATCGCGCTTTGACCCAGACGCCGTTATGCGATCTGTTCCGATGCCACCCATGGCCGTCCGGCCCGCCCGGCATCTCGATGGCCGTTGCCTTCAGGGGATGGTTTTGCTCTTCATGGTGTTTTGTTGCCGTCCTCATGGGCAGGGCCGGACGTGTCCGTATCTCGAGTGTTCGGCGATAGGGCCGTACGCCTGACCATCAACGATCGAGAAGAAGTGGACTCATGGGAGACAAGAGCGACAAGCATGGGCCGCGGCTCGACGACGAGATGCGGCATGAGACCGAGGGGCTCGTACGCGGCGGCGGTCCCACCCACGCCGAGGAGTGGAAGGAGACCGAGCCCGTTCAGACCGACGCCGGCAGAGATCCCACCTCCGTCCGTAACGCCCGGTCCGAGGGCACCCCGCCGGGTATGACTCCGCGCGATGTCGAGAACCGCAGCGCCCTCGCCCAGGTGCTGGCCGGTGCCCGATTCCCCGCGACGCCGGAGGTGCTCGCGGAGCACGCCGCCGGGCAGGGCGCGCCGGACGCGGTGGTCACGGCGCTGCGGGAGCTGCCGGAGCGGACCTACGCCAATGTTGCCGACGTGAGCGACGCTCTCGGCTATGGGCACGAGACCAGGCGTTTCTGAATCGGCGCGATCGCACCGCGCGAGGCCGAGGTATCGCTGACGTCGCCGCTGGTCCCGGCTGCGGATGAGGCCCTGAATGCCAACTTGGTGGTTACGTGACTTTCATGACGACGACCTGGACCAGGCCATCCAGATCTGGGATCAGAGCCGCCAGGGAGAGGATTCGGTCTTCTCGGTCGCCGAGGTCATGGCCGCGGCCCGGGCGGGCCAGCCTGCCGTCGTGGCGGCCGTCGAAGACCAGCTCGTCGGTATGGCGGTGGCCCAGGCCGAAGGAGAGCGCGCGTGGGTGCTACTCGTCGCGCTGGCAGCGGGGTGGCACGGCCGTGGCATCGGCAGCTCCCTGCTGGCAGCGCTCGAAGGACGGCTGCGCTCATTGGGAGTCCGCCGTATCTGCACGGTCCTGCCGGAGGGCGCCACCGGTTCTGAGGCACTGAAGAACTCCGGCTACGAGTGCAGACGCGGCTTTACCTACTTCGAGAAGGTCGAACGTCTTGGGGCGACAGTCGCGAACCTTCTCGACCAGCTCGGCGGGGTGCTACTGCCACCAGGGCGATGGGAGGCCGTGGCCGGGATGCAACGCGAAAAGGAGGTCATCGAGCGGAGGATCCTCCTGCCGCTGACGCATCGGGAACTCGCCGACCGTTACGCGGTCCAGCCGCCGAAGGCCGTCATCCTGTTCGGGCCGCCCGGAACCGGAAAGACAAGCTTCGCCAAGGCGGTGGCTTCACGGCTGGCCTGGCCGTTCGTCGAGCTGTTCCCATCCCGCCTCGCGGCGTCCGCCTCCGGCGGCCTGGCCGCGTCCTTGCGGGAGGTCTTCGCCGACCTCGCCGAGCTGGACGACCTGGTGCTGTTCCTCGACGAGGTCGAGGAGATCGCGGGCGTGCGTTCCGGTGTCGCGCGGACCCCGGCGCACGGCGTGACGAACGAGCTCCTCAAGCTCATTCCGGCCTTCCGCGAGCACGACAACCGTCTGCTGGTATGCGCGACGAACTCGGTGCGCTCACTCGACTCGGCCTTCCTTCGCCCCGGCCGCTTCGACTACGTCATCCCGGTCGGGCCCCCAGACGCACCCGCGCGCCGAGCCATCTGGTCACGGTACGTCGGACCGGTTCAGGCGGAGGTGGACCTGGAGCGTCTCATACAGTCCAGCGAACTGTTCACCCCCGCGGACATCGAGTTCGCCGCCCGGAAGGGCGCGCACGCCGCCTTCGAACGCGCGGTTTTCCAGAACGACCGCCGGCCGCCGGTCACGGACGACTACCTGGCGGCCATCAACGAGACGCGGCCGACCCTCACGCCGGACATGGTCCGCGATTTCGAGCAGGACATCGCTCTCTACAGCCGCCTCTGACACGCCGTCACGCTCTCCTGCCGGCCGAGCGGTACTGGGCCCGGCCCGGCGTCCGGATACGCGGTTCGACGTGTGAGGGCACCGTCAGTCCCGGTCGTGGAGGCCCGGCGATCACCGCTGGTCCAACAGCGCGCCCAGCCGTTTCGGTGCGACCATCCGATAACTGTCCTCGACGAGCTCAGCCATTTCATCCCAGTCCTGGTCGACGTCCAGTCGCGCGCCCACCCATCCCTTGCCGCCTACGTACGCCGGGACGAAGAAGCGCTCGGGGTCTGATGTCACGAGGGCCTGTTGCACTCCCGGACCGGCCTTGAACGTCATCGACCGCCCGTCCTCGCTGGTCATCACGAACAGCTTGCCGCGAATCCGGAAGGAGGGCGCCGTGTGGCCGCCGAACGGCTTCTCGACCGCCTCCGGCAGAGACAGACAGATGTCCCGCAGCCGCGTCGCCGCATCCTTGCCTCTCACGTGCGCCCACCCCTTCCATCCCCGGCCCGCCGGGGGCCCGGCAGGCACGGAATCTCATTATGAGCATCAGACAGCGGGAGTCTGATCTGTCGACGCGATCGGCGGCTCGGGGCCGGCGCTGGCGGAAACGGCCGCCGGACTGGAGAGTGCCACGCTCAACGCCGCATATCCTGGGACTGCGCGGCCGGCGTTCCGCAGCATCGATTTCGCTCTCGACGTCGGCGCCACCGACGAGGACCTGGGTACGCCCGGTCCCGCCTGGCCGCGGTCTCGCGAGCCCACGGCACCGTCGTGCCGATCGACGTGGTGACCACCGACCTCGACGATGCGGCCCGTACGGCCGCGGAGGCGGAGCGCGCAGGTTCGGCCTCCCGGAAAGGTCTGTCCGCGTCCCGCCAGATCGATTCGGTCAACCGGGCCTTCCCGTCCCTGGACACCGAGCCGGCCCGGGCGTGGCGGGCGGTCAAGGCGGTCGACGGCGCTGCCGGCCGGATCGACGGCCAGATGATCGACGAACCACGGCTCGAGCCGGCCCGCCGGCTGCTCGGTCAGGAGGAGACCACATGAACGACCCCATCGATGTGCTCGACCATCTCCCGCCCGGAGCGGACGTGATCGTTCCGATCGGTCTTGGCGAGCCGGTCACGCTGCTCGACACCCTGGAGGCGAACGCCGACCGGCTCGACGGCGTACGGATTCACCGGATGGACCCCTATCGGGAGCGGGCCTACATCCGCGGGGAGTTCGGCGATCACCTCCGCCACGTCGACTACTTCCTCGGCCCGGGATCCCGCAACGCGTACTGGGCAGGCCAGTGCGAACTGGTGCCCACCCACTTCAGTGAAGCGGCGCTGCTGATGCGGCAGTCGACCAAGTGCACGATCGCACTGGCCATGGTCAGCCCACCGGACCGGCACGGTTACGTCAGTCTGGGTACGAACGCGGACTACACGGCCTCGTTCATCGGCGATATCCCGTTCTTCGTCGAGATCAATCCGAACATGCCGCGCACCTCGGGACAGAACCAGATCCATCTGAGTCAGGTGGCCGGGTGGTGCCGTTCGGAGTTGCCCCTGATCGAGGTGTCTCCGGCCGAGCCGGATGAGCGCGACCACGCGATCGCCGGGCACATCGCCGGCCGTATCCCCGACGGGGCCTGCCTGCAGATCGGGGTGGGCCGCATTCCGAACGCGCTGCTGTCCTCGCTGGCCGATCACCGTGATCTGGGCGTGCACACCGAGGCGTTGTCCGACGGGCTCATGGACCTGGTGGAGAAGGGCGCCGTCACCGGTGCGCGCAAACGCCAGCATCCGGGCAAGCACGTCGCCACGTTCTGCGTCGGGACCCGGCGGCTGCTCGACTGGCTCGACGACAACGGCGCGGTCTCGATGCTCCCGGCAGAGTGGATCAACGACCCGCGGGTCATCGCCAAGGAGCCGAACTTCGTATCGATCAACGCCACCAGTGAAGTGGATCTCATGGGGCAGGCTGCGAGCGAGACCATCGCGGGACGGTACTGGTCCGGTTCCGGCGGTCAGACCGACTTCGCCCGCGGCGTGATGTACTCCGACGGCGGTCAGGGCTTCCTCGTCCTGCACTCCACCACCAGCGCCGGCGCCAGCCGTATCAACCTCCGGCTCACACCGGGCAGCGTCGTGACGACACTGAAGAACACCGTCGACAACATCGTCACCGAACACGGCATCGCCCCGCTGCGTGGCAGAACTCTGTCAGAAAGAGCGAAGGCGCTCATCGGGATCGCCCATCCCGACCACCGCGACCGGCTGCGCCACGAGGCGAAGCACGCCGGCCTGCTGAGCTGACACTGGGCACTACGCATGCCCAGGAAGAGCATCACCACGATCGCCTTGGCAGCGTGTCAGGGTCAGACCGGGGCGGCGTGATGGAGGTTGTGCCGGGACTCGCCGCCGGACAGCGGGGCCGGCCAGGCGTCGTTCGCGGGCTGTCCATCTGCGAGCGAATAGGTCCGGGTGCCAGCGGGTATGTCCTACATCTGCGTTTTGGCCGTGATACCAGCGGATATATCAAAGGCTAACCCCCGGTTTGGGTCCCCCGCGACGAAGGGGGGCTGATGGCAGCGCATCGTCCATGGGACCGGGCTGAGGCCGCTTCCGACCGCGTCCAGGAACTCCTGTTCGAGGCGGCGTACTCACGTCGCGGGTTCCTCGTGTCCTCCGCGGCGGGCGCCGTGGGGGCGTTCGTACTCGGCGGCGCGCCGGCGGGCGCCGGCATGATCGTAGGGCCACCGTCCGCCGAGACGAACCTCATCGTCCAGCCGACACCGTCCCTGTATTTCGTCAGCCGTGGCAGTGGCTCGGCGGAAATGAAGTGGGGTCCGGCACGGGAGTATGGGGACACGGTCCCCAACGATCGGCTCTATATCCACAACCGGGCGCGCCCACCCGACATCGACCGCCGGACGTGGCGGCTCAAGCTCACCGGCGACGCGATCACCCGCTCCCGGTCGTTCACCTACGAGGAGCTGCTGGCGCTGCCGCAGGTGACGTTGCGCCGCACGCTCGACTGCGGCGCCAACTGCGCCGCCTTCTTTCCCAGACTCCCGCCCTCCGGGTCCGGCGGCCGATGGCTGCCGACCGGCTTCACGCAGTGGCACTTCGGCGCGGTCGGCGCCGCCGAATGGACGGGGATACGGGCCAAGGACGTGCTCGCCGCAGCCGGGGCCGACCACCCCGTGGAGATGAAGTTCACCGGCCTGGACAACATCTCCTACCCCAGCGGGAACGTCCACTATTCGCAGGTCATCCCCGCTGACAAGGTTCTCAGGGACGACACGCTGCTGGTCTACCGCATGAACGGGGCGGACCTGCCCGTCGACCATGGTTACCCGCTGCGCCTCCTCACCTCCGGGTGGGGTGCCAACACCGCGGTCAAGTGGCTCGGTGAGATCGAGGCGTCGAAGCATCGCATTCCGGTGTCGGGTCCGCAGGCAAACCAGGTGCTCACCGGGCCCGGCTATCCCAAGCCGGTCCGTCCCACCGTCGGCCGCGTCCGCAGCGCCATCGAAATCGACGAGAACGCCCAAGGGCTGAGGCCCGGCGACCTCACACTGCACGGGCGCGCCTGGTCCGGTGCCGGGGCGATCGATCGTGTCGACGTCGCCGTGGAGAAGCTGGTGGCACCTGGCCGGTGGGTCCCGGCGATGCCGTGGCGTGCGGCGAAGCTGCTGAGCAGGCCGGAGCCCTTCGTATGGGTGCGTTTCGAAGTGCCGTGGCAGGACGTGAAACCTGGGCAGTATCGGGTGATGTCGCGCGCCAGGGACAAGGCCGGAAACATCCAGCCCCGTCAAGAGGATGTCGTGTGGAATCAACACGCGTTGGGTTACAACGGACACGCTCCGCTGAACGTGGTGGTGCTGCCGGGCAGCGACATGCCCTAGCCCGGCAGCGCGCCCGAACCGCTGGCCGGACCCATGGCGTTGACCCGTGCGTGGACGGCTTGACGGCCGTCAGCCAGGCAGGGCCGGTTTGGGACGTAAGCGCAGCATCGTCACGGTTCCGTCGGTGGCAACGACCCGGACGTCCATCTCAGTCGGCCGCGGAACAGTGAAGTCGACCTCGACTGGATGGTGGATCATGTGACGGAGCAGGACAGGGAACCGTGCCGAGTCGCCTCCCACCCCGATGACGATCACGTCATCGCGTGGATCGTAGGAGCTGTACGCGAACGGTAAACGCTCGGTTTCGTACTGGTCGCCGAAGTCGGCGTCGACCAGCTCGATGGCGGCCGAGTGGCCCTTGTGATCCGCGGTCAGCAGGTCAAAGAATCTGCCCCACCCGTCGCGGTCGATTGTGGTCGTCTCTGTCATAGCGATCGTCCTCGCCGTTACGGACTCGTAGCTGCATTGTAATCGGACCCTCCGCAACCGCCCTGAGACGGTCAGTCATCAGCCGGGCGGCCCGCTCGCGACCGATCCGGATGCCCAGGCGTAGTAGCCCTGGCGCGACACCCAGCACCCGGGCCGGCCGGGAGACATCGTGGTGGTTCTTCTCCGCGAACGGGTCGTGGGCGCCCAAGGTCCTGCGGAGGCGCCCGGCCAGGTGTGCTCGCGAGTGACCGGTGAGGGCGTCCGTGGGAGGCCTACCTCGACAGCAGCGCGCATCCGATCTTCGAACGGTACGCGGACGATCCCTCGGCCGGGTGCGTCACTTGCTGGGCTGCGGGGTCTTACATGAGATCTTCGGATTAACGCCCAGGTAGTTGAGCGGGCCCGCGACGATCGTCAACGCGATCGTGCCCACTTTGGCGCAGTTCGTGTTGGAGCCGCTGTAGTAGTGGCGCTGGCCGGCGGCGAGGGCTCCGATGATCAGCCACACGACGAGTAGTACCGATCCGATACGCATCGCTACCTCCGGCGGCCATGTCCGCTGTCGCAGTCGTTACTAGTTAAGCAGGTACGGCCTGTGCTGTCACTGCTGTCTTATTAGAGCCGAAGCGATGGGGGCCCCGGCGGCACGTAGCGAGGATTGGGACGCTGTGTGTGCCGGAAGCTCGGGTGGTGGTTCGACCACGGCCGGCGGCCCGCCGTGCAGCGCGGAGAGCCGCAAGAGCGGGAAGGGGGAAGATGCCGCGATCTGCTTTTTTCTGACGTGAGCTTCGGAAATCTTCTCAAGGGATAGAGTCATGGACGCCATCAGCGAGAGGTATACGGCTCAGTCCCGAAACGACTCGTCCCTGAGGGGGCATGCGCTGATACGCATGAGTTCGGCAATAAAGCCGTAGCCCTTGCGGTTGAGTCGGCCAGGGATAAGTCTAATTAATCCGCTCGCAACCAGCGGTCTTCGGATGGTCGTCGCAGGTTGCGGCGCGATTGTATTATCCTATAATCAGACAAGGCTGCTGAGAAAGGAACTCCGGTGGCAACCAAAGTCATCATGGTGGATGATTTCGACGGGCATGACGGAGAAGACATCACCAGGCGAGACTTCGAAGTTTCTGGCACAACGTACACCATCGATCTTGGTGATGAGAACTTCAAGAAGCTACAAGAGGCGCTCGAGGCGCTCACGCCGTATCTGGAGAAGGCGACCAAGGTCAAGCAGGCGGGCCGGACTCGCAGGAGCGCCCCCGACGGGACTCCTCGCCTGCGCGGTTACTCCAACAGCGATGTGCGCGAATGGGCCGGCCAAGAGGGCGTCGATGTCAGCTTGCGCGGAAAGATCGCCGATGAGGTCTACGAGAAGTTCATTGCCGCTCATCCGGACGCCAAGCCGGAAGACTGACCCGCACCAAGGCACACTGCAGGAGAGATTGACATGGCACAGAGAACTATCGTCCAGCTCGTCGACGACATCGACGGCAAACCGGCCGACGAGACGGTGACCTTCTCGCTGGATGGCATCACCTACGAGATCGATCTCAGCACGCAGAATGCAGACAAGCTTCGCGCGAGCTTCACCCCGTACGTCGAGAAGGCACGCAAGGCCGGCACCCGCCGGGCCGCGCGTCCCGTCCGGGACACCGGCGCTCGGACCACTGACAATCCTGAGCGGTCAGCCGAGATCCGCGCCTGGGCCAAGCAACAGGGCATCACGGTCAACGACCGCGGCCGGATTCCCGCCCAGGTTCTCGAAGCTCACGAGCTGAACAAACCCGACAGAGCGAAGAGCCCCGCTCCGAAGATTCCGCAAACTACATTCCAGGCGCCAAGCAGCTTCTGAGGAGTTCGGGTTCGATGGACTCACGCCACCCTGGGCGTGTCAGCCGAAGTGTGTAAGCCAGCGGCCCTGACGGGCTGGCGGGGAGATGACCTCCCCGCTGGCCGGAAGGGCACAGGGGCTGGTTTCGAGAACGCCAGGTGGCCCACCCGCCTCGTCGCCGGGATGCGCCAACGCGCGGGCACCGCACCACCACCTCACTCCTGCAGGTGCGGACCTTCTCCGCGAGGGCAACAAGATCGTCAACGGGCTCTTCGCCGGATCCTTCGAGCCCTCTCCCCTCGTGGGTGCTGAGCGACCCGCTGCCTGATCGTTTTGTTCAGCGCGGTGGCGGTTGCCCGCAGGCTTGCCAGGAGCTGGATCTGGGCGCCGACGAGGCCGGAACCGGAGGCGTATGCGCTGGTCCTGGCGGTCGAAGACGCTGAGGGACTCGGTCGGGTCTTTGCCGCCGCGGCCGGACGAGTGAGCCGGCGCCCGAAAACTTCGTGGACTGGCTGGGAGGATCACATACCGTTATCGGCCCGGCGGCCCCATACTGGTCACAATGAAGCCATCTCGCGCCGCGTCCCGGCGCCACCTGCCCACAAGCCCCTTCAACCGCCCGGCCGCCCCGCCGGTCAAGCAGTTCGCCGTGGACGACCAGGTGAACCACGATCAGTACGGCCTCGGCGTGGTGATCGGTGTCGAGGATGACATCGCCGTACTCGTCGACTTCCGCCCGCGGCAAGAACGAATCACGGCGCCGTACAAGAAGATGACCAAGCTCTGAGATCATCAGCGTCACCCGGCCGTCGGCATTGCAGCAGCGTCAAGGCGGCGCCGCGATCACGTTGCCCGGCCGGGTCGGCGACGCCTGTGGGTGCCCGGCACGCCCAGCTGATGGTCGGTGAGGTCAGTGAGCTGATTGCGCCGGCACGGAAGTTCCCCAGTTGCGGGCATCCCAGGAAAGAACCGCCGTCACAGTTCAGCGGTCCGGGTGGGGTGGGCGCTCGGACTGGGCGGCGACGCCGGGCGCGGGGGTGGCGCGGTGCGCGGCCAGCTTGTGCGGGACCTGACCCAGCCGCAGTGCGGTGACCAGCAAGATGCCGCCCACCATGTTGCCGGCCGCCGCCAGGGCCGCGGTGCCGAGCCAGTCGGCATAGCCATAGGGGGCATGACCGGTGTGCAGTCCGGAGAAGATCAACAGCGAGTTCACCACCACGTGGTTCAACCCGCCCCCACCCAGCAGGAAACCCGTCGTCACCGCGGGCACGAGCGCCACCGCCGGCGACGAACTCGCGTGCTGCATCCAGGTCATCAACGTCATGACCGCCCCCGCGATGATCGCCAACGCCAACGCGCGCCAGCTGATCCCCAAATCGATGTAGCGCGCGCCCGCCTCGACCGCGGTAGGGCGCAGCTGCGGGAAACCCACCATGACGAGATAGGTCAGCACCCACCCGGCCGCCAAGTTGGCCGCCAGCGTCACCGCCCACAACCGCAGCAGCCTGCGCCACGTCGCCTGACGGGCCACCACCGTCATCACCGGCACCAAAAAGTCCTCGGTGAACAACTCGCTGCGGGCCAGCGTCAGTGCGATGAACCCCACCGAAAACGCCAACCCGGCGACCAGCCTCCCAGCAGGCGAACCCGCCGCGGCGTGCTCCACCAGCAGCAGAGCCAACACCCCGGTCACGATGTCGACACCACCGACCAGCCCCGTGGCCACCAACGGCAGCCATGGCCGCGACAACCGCCGACGCCCCTCTTCCACGACACGCGTGAAGGTCTCCTCGAGTGCGACCGGCCGCAACGCCTCGTCCACACGGGCGTCCGCATCGCCGGGTCCAGGCGGCCCCACCATCGTCCTAACCTCCTCTGACGTCAGCGCGACAGGCATCACAGCTGCCCGGCCTACCCTGCCAATACCTCCTCGGGTAGCGCCTTGCCCGCGCCAGACGGCGTGCCCAGGCCGCGTGCTCGGCCCACCGCAGTGACCGCCACCACGAGGATCAGCGTGGCGATCGACGCCGGCACCGGGCCTGCTTGCCCGGCCGCGTGGTCCGCAGCGCTTCCGCTCGAGTCATCCATCGCGTGTGGTCGTACCCGGCATAACCGACTCACACCAATTCCAGCCCGTCAGGGACCTGTGCCGCTCGAACATTGGATTCGGGCGCTGGACACCATGTCAGAGCCCGGACCCTTATGGGCCCAGCAGGGTGGAGACCGTCACGGCGCGCAGGCCCCGGGCGCCCAACCCGTCCAGGATGGCGGGCATGGCGGTGACGGTTCCCGGATGCCCGAAGTGCATGCTGACGATCGACCCGCCGCGCGCTCCGCGCAGCACGTTGCGGACGATGGCGTCCGGCCCGGGGTCCTGGAAGTCGAGGGAGTCCACGTCGTACGACAGGCAACTCTGGTAGCCGACGTTGGCCGCCTGGGCCCGGATCATGGCGTTGGCGTGCGGCGTCTGGGAAGGGCGGAACCAGGTGCCGACGGAGCCGGTCAGCTTTCGCAGCCGTTCCGCGCACTGAGCGATCTCCGCATGCGCGGCCTGCGGGCTCATCGCGCTGATGTCGGCGTGATTCTGGGTGTGGTTGCCGAGCTCATGGCCGCCGTCGAGGATCAGCCCAGCCATCTCGGGCTGGGCGTCCAGCCAGGTCCCCACCGCGAGCACCGTGATCCGGGCGCCGGCGGAGGCGACCGCGGACAGCAGCCGCCGCGCCACGGCCGGGTCGCCGGCGCCGTGGAAGGTGAGGGCGACCCACCGGCGCCTTCGCGGCCCGTGGACGATCTCACCGGAGAGGTGCAGGCCCGGCGCGGGGAGCTCCGGCGTCACGGCGGCCGGGTCGCCGGCGGTGGTCGGATGCGGAGCTTCGTGCCGTGGGCCGCTACCGCAGGCGGCGACCGCCCCGGCGGCCGCCACCCCGGCGGCCGTCCCGAGGAAACGCCTGCGTTGGAGTTCCACGGACCGCAGCGTACGGAGGGCAAGATGATTGCCGGGTTAGCTGAGCCTCCGGACGAGGTCAACGCGTTGTACCACGCCACAACGTGTGGCGGGTTGATCAGCTGGTGCCGTCCAGATCAAGGTCGCTCACGAATGCGCTGTCACGCGATGGCGGGCGGTCGGTCGTCGCGGTATTTCAGATTGTGCGATGGTAGGCGGTCATTGTGCTGTGGGCGTGCCGCCAGGTGATGTGGCAGGTGCTGGAGCCGATCGGGGTCCATGTTCGGTCGAGGAGCTGGAAGAAGCCGTCGTCGGCGCAGTTGCCGCCCTGGTCTTGGCCGATGTAGACGAGCAGGTCGCCTGTGTAGGCGTGGAGGGTGCTGGTCGCCCAGGGATCGTTGTGGGATGGCCAGCACAGCAGCAGCGCCCGATCGGGGTGGTGCCGGACGGCGGCGTGGCCCTCTCGCAGGATGGCGAGGTATTCGGTGCCGTCGGTGTAGGTGTTGGCGGACGAGTCGATGGGCTCGTAGGCGATGACGTCGATTCCGGCCTGTTGTGCCTGCCACGCCCAGTAGCCCGAGCCCGCGCCGATCTCGACCAGGCCGCGACGGCCGAGGACCTGGGTCAGCCAGGCGATGTCGCCCGGTGAGGGGATTGCCCATGAGTAGCGTTTGGTCAGCAGGTGATGCCCGACGGGAAGCTCGCGGGCGAAGCCGTCGGGACAGATGCCGTTCCGGGCGTCGAGCACCGACGGTAGCTGCCGGACGATCTCCCAGTACGGGTTGTCGATGCCGGTGGGGGTGATCTGGTCGTGCGCGCTACCCGCGATCCGGCAGACCCGTTCATGGCGCGTCCGGTTCAGGGGGTCGGATCGTCGCGCCCACCAGTGGTGGATCTCGGCGAGCTCTGCCGACACGGTCACCATGATCTCCTCGGCGGACTGATCCGAGGGTATGCGCCGGTTCGACTGGAGCGCTCCGGTAGCCAGCCCGACCGAACAACGCATCTACGATGCACTGCGTCAGTAACCGCCTGGGGTCGAGGATGACTTGATGACGAATCAGCGCTTTGCACGGGCATCGGAGTCGATGCGGAGCCGGGACTCCCAGCTCAGGGCACATGGGTTCGACTTCCTGCGCGAGCACGCGGATGCCTACGTGGACGAGCTCATCGTCGAGTTCAAGAAGGAGCAGAACCAGGAACTGCGCTGCTGGTTCTTGGAGCTGATCTCCGAGGCGCGATCTCCGAGCGCTCTGCGCGTACTGGCAGGTCAGCTGGAAAGCGATGATGAGTCGCTGCGGTTCTGGGCGATCAGGGGCCTGGAGATGCTCGATACCCGCGAGGCTCGCCACGAACTCTATCGAGCACGATCCAACGGCTGGATCACGTGACACGGTGCGCATGAGTCGCGGTGTTGCGTCGTCGTGGGCCCCCAACCGTTCGATCGTGGCGCGACCGGGCGTTGCCCGCATCGGTCAGTGACGTTCAGCTTGCGCTCAGTTCCGTTCGGTTGCAGTATCTAGGGCGCATAAGGTCCGTTATCGACGCGATCGAAAGAGGCGCGCTCGTGGAGACGACACCAGCACCGAAGGCTCTCGGCGGCGAGGTTCTGCCCTTGGACGCCCAACCGCTGGAGCCCGAGGATCCCGCTGCGATCGGCGGCCACCGGCTGGCAGGCAGGCTGACGTCCGGCGGGATGGACATCGTCTATCTGGCACGCGACCGCCGCGGAGGTCTGGTGTCGGTCAAGACCACACGCACCCACAAGGCCGAGCAGGCTCAGGTTCGACGCCGCTTGCGGGCGGAGGCCACCTGCGCCCGGCGTCTTCCCCCCTTCTGCACGGTCCCGCTGCTCGTCGACGGTAGCGATCATTCGCCGCCCTACCTCATCAGCGAGTATGTCGAGGGACCATCGCTGGAACAGTTCGTCGACGAGATGGGCCCCCTGAAGCCCAAGCAGTCGAAGGCACTGGCAGGCGCACTCGCGAGGGCACTCGCCGCCATCCATGACACGGGGCTGGCCCACTGCGACCTCAAACCGGCCAACGTCCTGCTGGCAGCCGATGGCCCACGGATAATGGACTTCGGCATCGTCCAGGAGGTCCCCGACTCAGATGGGCTCGCTCATATAGGGGCGGTGACGGACGGCTCGGGCTGGACGGCGCCGGAGCGGCTCACCGGTGGCCTCGCCGGCCTCCCTTCCGATGTCTTCGGCTGGGGCTGTCTCATCCGCTACGCCGCGACCGGCCGCAGCCCGTCCGGTGAGGCCGACGCCGACGAACTCGACCGGCCGATGATCACGCAGCGGCCCGAGGCCAACGCTCTGGACGAGCCCGTACGCAGCCTGGTCGCGGCCGCGCTCGCCAAGGACCCTGCCGACCGCCCCACCGCAGGGGACCTCGTCTCCCGGCTCGGAGCGGTGGGCCGAGCCGCCGTGCACGATCCGTCGGCGCGTACTACGGACGTGCTACCGCGGCTCGATACCGCCGCCGTCAGTGCCGCCACGGCCCCTGTCCCGGAGCCCGGTACGGAACTCACCGACGAAAAGGCTGGGCGTCCGCGGTGGGTCAAGGTACTCGCCGTCGCTTCCGTACCGGTCGTGCTCGCGGTCGCGGTCGCCGCCGTCATCGCAACGACCGGCAGCGATCGGTACACCGGGCGGCAAAGGCCGCTCGTTCCCGGGCGCGCCGCCATACCGCCCGGTCAGGGCGTCACCGGTTCCGATGGTCCGTCCGTGCGAGGCCGGCGTCCGGCAGGGCCGGGACAGCCGCATCCCGCCTCTGCCGCCGCGCGTAATGGGCCCGGCTCGCCGACGCCCGGCCGGCCTGGCGGACACGGCGGGCACGCCAGGCCGGGCAGGCCGGGTGCACCGAGCGGGCCGGGCGTCCCGCCTCCGCGAGGATCCTCGCCGCCTGTGTCCTCTCCGGCGTCCCCGTCACCTCCGCCGGGCACGCCGACGCCATCTCCCCTGCCCACACCGACGAACACCGGGGCCGGTCAGGGAAGTGGCGAGGTGACCGGGTAGCCACCGGGTCCTGGCCGAACGCAGGCCCACCCTGTCCCGTTCGAAATCAGGTCGGCGCCCTCGCCGTTTGGCCCGCGCACGCGCATCGAACAGACCGGTTCGACGCGGGGACTGGGCTGCCCACCGGAGCCGAGCCGACCTGCTGCCCAAGGTCCTGGATGCCGCCGGCCGTTTCACCACGACTCCGGATGACGCCGCGATGAGCGCACTGGCGCTGCGATCACATGCCGAGCCGCTCGTCTGATCTCGTCGGCAACCACGGCCGGGCGGACATCCATCGCTATCGGTGCGAAATCACCGCGATGCCGTACGGGTTCGAACCGACCGGGACGGTCGCGACGATCTTGTTGGTGGTGGTGTCGATCATCGCCACGTCGCCGTCGCCCTGGTTGACGACGTACACGGTCCCTTGGCCGATCGCCACTTTAAACGGATCGGTGGTGCCCTTAGTGCCATCCGGTATGGTCGCGACGATCCTGTTGGTACCTGCGTTGATCATCGACACGCTTGCCGGACCGAGATCGGCGACGTAGACGTACCTTTGATTCGCCGCCAACCCGAAGGGCCCGACGCCGACGCGGACGGTCGCCATGACCCGGTCGGTGCTCGTGTCGATCACCGACACACTCGCGGAGGATTCGTTCGCGACGTAGGCGAATCTCCCATTAGGGTTCACCGCCACGCCCACCGGTGCCGACCCGACGGGAACGGTCGCCATCACCCGGTTCGTGCTCAGCTCGATCACTGACACGCTGTTGGCGCCCTCGTTCGCGGTATATGCGAATCGCCGATCCGGGCTCACCGCCACGCTCACCGGTTCCGACCCGACCGGGACGGTCGCGACCACCCGGTTCGTGCTCAGCTCGATCACTGACACGCTGTTCGATCCGCCGTTGGTGACGTAGGCATACCTGCCGTTCGGGTTCACGGCCACATCCACCGGTTTGGACCCCACATGAATGTTCTTGATCACCCGGTTGGCCCGTGCATCGATCACCGACACATCATCCGAACCTTGATTGGCGACATAGACCAGGTCACCGCTCGGCCTCGCCGCCGCACCCGACGGAGCTCGACCGACCGAAACGGTCGAGATGACCTTTCTGGCACGCACATCAATCACCGAGAGGTTGTTCTCGAACTGATTAGCAACATAGAGGAATGTATCGGCCGGCTGGTGTCGCTCCGCCTCCGCCGATTCGGCGCACGTCGCCAGGAGGCCGCTCACCAGCGCCATCGCAGCAACTGCGGACCGCATCCAGTGCACCCTGGTTCTCTCGACGGAAAGCCACTGCACAAAACGCATTCTTCCTTCCCCGATCATTCCATATGGCCTCTCGGGGGCGGCGGCCCGAGCCCGATCGGCAGGCCTTCTCAGGCCAGCAGGCCGCGCGCATAGTAGTCCTGGCTGTTTCGCACGCCCGGCAGCACGAAGAAATATCCACCGCCAGTCGGGCTGATGTATGTGACCAGGGGTTCGCCTTCCAACCGGGTCTGCATGGCGATGTAGGTGTTCAGCTCCTGCTGGAAGCAGCAGAAGACATGCCCGATATTCACATCCCCCGCCGCATCGGAGGTGCGGTCGTACTGGTAGCTGCGGCGCAGGATCTTGCTGGTGGCCACCGTTTCCGGCGTCTGTGGATTGGCGAGCCGGATGTGCGAGTCCAGCGGGGTGATCTTGCCCTGCGGGTCGTTGTTGTACACAGGGTCCTGGCTCTCATCGGTACCGTACATGGGAGCACCGCTGACCTTACGGCGGCCGATGATCCTTTCCTGCCTGCCGACCGGGACCTTGTTCCACTCCTCGACGAAGAACCGGACGATGCGGACGGCCTGGTAAGTGCCGCCCATGGTCCAGGAGGGCTCCCTGCCTCCCGGCTGCACCCACACCTGCTGGTTCATCTGCTGCGCATTGCCGGTGTCTGGATTGGCGATGCCGTCCTTGAATCCCAGCATGTCCCGGGGGGTGCCACTCGGGCGGGGCGGGTTGTTGAAAGCGTCCGCGCGCCAGCGCGGCCGCAGGGCGCCATCGGTGTGCGCCATGACATCGAGAAACGCGTGCACCAGCACGTCCCGATGGCTGGCGCACAGTTGCAGCAGCAAGTCACCGTGGCATTCGGCCTGGTTCAGATTGTCATGCTCGAATGGCTGCATCGTCTCCAGCTGTACGGGCTTGCGTCCAGCCAGCCCGTACCGGTCGTCGAACAGAGATTCGCCGACGGCGACGGTGAGGGTGAGGCCCCCCGGCACGACCGTGCCACCCAGCAGACGGTCGTCCTGCGGCGCTCCCCCTGGAGCGGCGGCCTTGGGGGGAGTGCCACCCGAGGTGAGAAAGCGGGCGCGCTCAGTGAGGGTGCGGAAGACGTCGGTGAGTTCCCTGCGGTTCGCCACGGTTACGTCGAAGGAGGCGAAGCTCGCCGTTGACTGGGCCAGCCTCGGAGGAGGTCTGTCGATTCCGGCTTGATGAATCCCGTAGAACGGGAAAGATTCGGCACTCGCCTCATCGACGGTCGGGCCGACAGCCCGCGCCGTACCTCGCGTGAGCGGGTAGGCCGCCGCTCCGGCGGCCACTGCACCCTTGAGAAAGGAACGCCGCTGCAAGCGCGAGGACGCCTGCTCCGCCACGGTGCGCGCACCACCGCGTCGGCGAGGAGATATCTCGTTCATTCACGGTCCCCCTACCGTGCCGGACAATGGCCGACGAATCCTCACGTCAGTCGCTCAGGCCCCGATTCCGCCGACCGGAAACGACTGCACACCCCAAAGGCCAGGTTACAACCGCATACCTTCGCCGGGTTGGCCATGCGGTCTCGCCGGGGCGGGGATGGCCCCAGCGTTGCCGGCGTTCGCTGCCGATACGGGCGCGTTCGCGGCGTTGCGCGGCCAGTACGTCGGGGTGACGGGCGTTGCCGTCTCGCCACCGCAAATAGTCCTGAAGCCGGCGGGTGAGCACCGTGTGGTTGGAGTGGTTTGTGTGGTTAGCGTGGTTGGAGTTGCCCGTCACAAAGGTGCGCAACGGCCGAGGCGTTGGGGTGTCAGTCCTTCCGTCGCGCGCTTTCTTCGCACGCTGGAACGGTTCGAAGGGAGACTTTTCTTCACGGCCGAATATAGTCCGGCGTATGCTGCGGCGCCGCGTCGCCGATTTCTCCAAGCAACCTCCTGAATCTCGGGCACGCCTCTCAAGTAGAACCGCCATTGTCCACGACCTCAACCCTCCGGCTGACCTTCGTCCGTGACCACTCACGGCCAGCTCCCTTGTCGGATGTTATGCATTCAGATATTTGCGTAGGGTCCCGAACTGCCGGAATATTTCCGCCATGGTCGAACAGCCCTTGCCGTCAGAGGGTAAAGAGAGCTGGAGATGCGAAGATTCATTTACCCGCACGCTTTTCGGATGGTTTCGTCAGTGACCGCCGGACTGCTCATCGCCGGAGCGCTGATCGGGGTGGGGACCACGCCGGCGCTGGCGGCCGATGGATCTGTCCTGCACAAGAGCGCCCAGAATGTGACCCACCAGGGCGCCGATTCGGCTGACCACGTCGATGTGATCAACTGAGTGGTCGACTACACCGACAACGGGTCCGCGAGCCCCGCGGCGGCGACCATCACGGATCCGATCAACGGCGCTTCGAGCGCGCAGACGTACGTGCCCGGCTCACTGAACGTCCCGCCGGGGTGGACCCCGTCGTGGTCGACGGACGGGACCACGTTCCAGGGCACCGACACCGGCGCCGCCACGACGGCGGTACGGGCGAGCACTCCCTCCGCCCGCCAGGGCGGCACGAGTGTGGGGACGGCACTGCTTCCGCCGTTGCAGGCCGTCAGCACCGCGACGGGCGGGGACGGCTTCACTTCGATCCTCTATCGCGCGAACGGCAAGGTGGAGGCCTGGAACACCTTTCACCACTCGACCGCTCCCGCACCGGTCGTCGTCTGCACCGACCTGTCGACCGGGCAGGCCTGTTCGGGCGGGCCGTGGCCCAAAGCGCTGAACGCGGCCGTCGGGCCACTCGGATCGGGCTCCACCTCGGACCTGTCGACCACGCTGACCGAGCAGTACGTCTTCGATCCCGACCGGCGTCGCCTCGACCGGCCGAATACCGTGCCTGTCCATGGCGTCGCGCACCCCGTGCGCCGGACAGCCGTACGCGGCCGTCGTCCCGCCCAACTACGATCAGCCGGGCGCGGGACACACCGATTTCCACGGCGCGATGGCCGTGGTCGGCGGCAAGATATTCGCCTCATCGGCGCCCCTGGCCTCCTCCACCGGCCGGCACGCACCCGCACTCGGCTGCCTCGATCCCGGCACCCGTGCGGCATGCGCGGGCTGGAGCACGCCGCACACCTTCGGAGCCGGCGGCTCCGACACCTACAACGCGTTCGTCGCGTACGACAGCGGCGGCCACGCCGTCGGGGCGTGCGCCACCGCCGCGACCAACGGCCCGCCGCACAACAGCTGTTTCGCCATCGACGGATCGGCGCTGGCGGCGCCGGGCTTCGGCTCGATCCCGGCACCGCCGGCTCCCCGTGCCTGCACAGCGGGGCCACCGTGAAGCTGCCGCCGGCACCTTCGCCCTGCAGGCGAACCAGAGCAGGCAGTTCTACTGCTCGACGTTCCTGCTCGTCCTGCCACTGAAGAACACCGTCACCGCGTCGTTCACCCCGGTGAACTCGCCTTCCGGCACGCGGCTCAGGACCACGGCGCCATCGTCCGCGGTCGCCTGTGGCGTGCTGTGCATCCTCAACAAGTAACAGCTCCACCGCAATGGCGGCCCGCGGCTTCCGCGGGCCGCCATTGTCCATCTCAATGTCGCGCCGCAGGCTCCCATCGAGCCTGCGTCGCGGTCGTGGCGGCGTGACCGTCGGCGACCGTGAAGGCGAGGCTCGACCGCGGGCGCCGATCATCCTCCGACGTGCCGACCCCGACCAGCCGGGGCCCGCTGACCGCGGCGGCGTACGGGGCGAAGGTGCGGCCGCCCTGCGCGGGGACGCGTACGACCTGCCAGGAGTGGCCGTTCCCGTGCTCGGCCCCGCCCCCCGACGGGCTTCACCGACCTGGCGGAAGTTCTGGGCATAAAAGGGCAACTAGCGCAATATCGGCCTAGATGGTGACAAATCGGGCACTAGTGGTCTGGCTCGATCGGACGCATCCCTCAGCCGAAAGTGTTTAGTGTGTCCATACGAGTGACGATTAGTCACTATTGTGACTCCTGTTGCCACCGGTCCCCACGTACTGAGGACGCTGATGTCTGAACTCCCCCCGCCTGCCGCGCGCGCCGAACGCCGGGACGCCCGACGGCATGGCAGGCCCCCCGTCCGGGGTATGCAGGGCACACGGGCCCTCTACCTGTGGGTCGCTGTGCTCCCCGCAGCCGTTATGGCGCTTCTGGGTGCCGCGACGGTGGTGGCTCTCCTTGCTCCGGGTTCCGCCGCAATGACCCGCGTGGTGCTGGCCGTGGCCGTCGCGGGAGTCGTGCTCGTCCTGGCTGCCGCCGGGTATGGGGCAGAGGCCGTCACCCGCCAGGTGCACCGGCGAATCGGTGCCCTGGGGTCCCTGAGCGCCCGCGGCCAGGAGGACCTGCAGCGGCTGGTCGAAAAAGTGAAGAGCGGTGAACGCTTCGCGCCAAGCGACGCAGAAGTCCTGCCTGCCGAGGGCGGCGACCCGTTCGTGCTCCTCGCGCATGACCTGCAGAGGGGCCGGCACGCCGCCCAGAATGCCGTCCTCCAGGTAGCGAACCTGACGCCCGGTGGCGAGTCCGATCAGCGGGTGGAGGTGTTCGTCAACCTTGCCCGGCGGATGCAGTCATTGGTCCACCGGGAGATCCAGTTGCTCGATGAGCTGGAGGCTCAGGTCGAGGATCCCGACCTCCTCAAAGGTCTGTTCACCGTCGATCACCTCGCCACCCGCATGCGCCGCCAGTCGGAGAGCCTCGCGGTGCTCGGCGGTGCCGCATCGCGGCGCCAGTGGAGCAGGCCGGTGACCATGTACGAGGTGTTGCGCTCGGCCGTTGCCGAGGTCGAGCACTATTCGCGAGTCAAACTGGTGCCACCGATCGAGGGCACCTTGGACGGCAGCGCCGTCGCCGACGTCATCCACCTGGTGGCCGAGCTCGTCGAGAACGCCACCAAGTTCTCTCCCCCCCACACCCAGGTGCTGCTCCGCGCCGAGCACGTTACCGCCGGCTTGGCCATCGAGGCCGAGGACCGCGGTCTGGGCATGCCGCTCGACGATCAGCGCCGGATGAACGGCCTGCTCGCCGACCCCGGCCGGATCAACATCGGCGAACTGCTGCGTGATGGCCGCATCGGACTGTTCGTGGTCTCGGCCCTCGCCCGCAGGCACGGCGTCAAGGTCCAGCTTCGGACCAATGTCTACGGCGGTACGCAGGCCGTCGTCGTGCTGCCAAATGAGTTGATCGGCACCGCGTCACAGGTCCGCGAGACCCGCGTGCCAACGCAGTCAGCACACCCGGAGGCCATACCGGCCTCCGCTGCCATACCGGCTGCCATCCCGGCTGCCCCGCAGCGTCCCGCCTCCGCTCCGATTCCGCCGGAAGCGGCGTTCGCCGTTTCCGGCCACAGCACCGGCTCCTGGCAGACTCCGCCGGCGAACGACCAGTACTCGGTGGACAGCCGCCTGGGCGAGCCGCTCGTGGCCGCGTCGGGCGGTCGGCGACCGGAGTTGCCCGTACGGGAACCTGGCGCTCACCCTGGCGTGCAGGATTCGAACCGGGGCCCCCTCCCGGTCGCTTCCGCCGCTGATCTCATTCCCCACGATCAGTCGGACAACGGCGAACGCCCGCCACTGCCGGAGCGGCGCGTGCAAACGCACCTGGCGCCCCAGCTGCGCGAATCAACCGTGACCCGGCACGACGAACCGGCCGCTGACCATACCCCGGACTTGATGGCCTCCTTCCAGGGAGGCTTCAACCGCTCCGAGGAGGAGGACGAGGAGAACGGCCCCTCGGATCGTCCCCACAGCACCAGCTGACTTAGCGTCATTCATGCCCCAAAGGAGAGTCCACCCATCATGGTGAGCGCTGTGCCCCCGAGCCACGCATCGGATCTTGCTTGGCTGCTGAGCAGCCTGGTCGAGCGGGTGCCCCACACCCGTAGCACCGTGCTGCTGTCCTCTGACGGACTGACGAAAGCCGTCCATGGCTTGGACCTCGACAGCGCGGACCAGCTGGCTGCGATCGCCTCTGGACTGATTTCCCTTGCGCGCAGCACCGGAGCCAGATTCGGTAGGAGCGACCTGGTTCGGCAGGTGGTGGCGGAACTCGACGACACCATGCTCTTCGTCTCGTCGGCCGGCTTCGGCTCCGTGCTGGCGGTGCTGGCAGACCGGGATGCCGACGCGGGTGTCCTCGGATACGAGATGTCTCAGTTGATCAAAAGCGTCCGCCCGTTCCTGGCCACGCCGGCCAGGCACGCGGTCCCCGCCCCCGATAACCCAATCCGGTGAACATGGCGGTTCCGGAAGACGAGTCATGGCTCGACGATGATGCCGGGCGCCTCGTGCGCCCGTACACGGTGAGCAATGGGCGGACCCGCCCCACCAACAAGCTGGATCTACTGTCCATGGTGATGGCCACCGGCCGGCTTCCTCAGGCACACCTGGACCCGGACCACGCCCAGGCCCTTGACCTGTGTCACAACCCGACCTCGGTCGTGGAGGTCGCAGCGCATCTGAGGCTGCCCGCGGTCGTTACCAAAGTCCTCCTTTCCGATCTGGTCGACTGTGGAGCAGTGACCACACGAGACCCTTCCCCCGCCGCCGATCCGACCGATCGATTTGTACTGGAGGCACTGCTCGATGGCCTACAACGACGGCTCTGAGCTGTTCCCCACCGCCATCAAGCTTCTGATCGCGGGCGGTTTTGGCGTCGGGAAGACGACCTTCGTCGGCTCGGTGAGCGAGATCGAACCGTTGACCACGGAAGAGCTCATCACCGAGGCCAGCATCGGCACCGACAGCCTGGCGGGGGTAGAGAACAAGTCCACCACCACCGTGGCCTTTGACTTCGGCCGTATTACGATCGATCCCCGCCATGTGCTTTACCTGTTCGGAACCCCGGGCCAGGAGCGTTTCTGGTTCATGTGGGACGAGCTGTCCAACGGTGCACTGGGCGCGGTCGTCCTGGCCGACACCCGCCGCCTGGACGCCTGCTTCGAAGCCGTCGACTTCTTCGAACGCCGTGGCATCCATTTCCTCGTCGCGGTCAACGAATTCAACCACGCCTACCACTATGAACCCGAGGAGGTACGGGCCGCCCTCCACCTCAAGCCTCATGTGCCGGTCGTGCTGTGCGACGCTCGTGACAGCCGCTCCGCGACCTCCGTGCTGGTCTCCCTGATCCAGCATCTGCTCGTCGCCACCATGTCCTCTAATTCCGCTTAGCCTGCCTTAAGATCTGCCAGATACGGAGCCCGTCATGACCTATGACCCCGCAGGCCACCTCCTGACCCCCGTGGACCATGAGGCGCCTCAGCGCGTGCTGCGGCTACGGGAACTCGGCCTGGGAGAAAATCCCGACCCGGAGTTCGATGAATTCGCACGCAACCTCGCCCAGAGCACCGGTGCTCCGTTCGCGATGGTCAACTTCATCGACGAGGATCACCAGTACTTCGCCGGCCTGTACGCCGGTCCCAGCCCACAGATCGGCTCCGCACTGGCAGTGGAATCCGCCGCCACCGCGGACCCAGGCCGGGTAATGGGCCGTGACCACGGCTACTGCCCACATGTCGTAGTCCGGCGCCTCCCACTCGTACTGGACGACGTGTGCGACTATCCCCGATTCGCCGGCAATCCGGTGGTCGACGAGATCGGTATCCGCTCGTACCTGGGGGCCCCGCTGATCGACCGCACGGGCACGACTCTGGGCACGATCTGCATCGTGGACCGCGAGCCGCGTCCCTGGGGCCGTCCTGGGCTGGAGCTCATCAAGGCGAGCGCCGCCGAGCTGATGCAGCGAATCCACCAGCGCGAGGGGTTCATGGGCTAGTCAGGAGAGAGACTCCACTCCCGCGGGAGCGGCCAACCGCTGCGACCACTGTCCCTTCTCCGTGCCCAGCGCCACTTCGCTCAGGCGGAGCAGCTGCACGTCGGAGGTACCAGCTGGGGCGAATATGTGGTGCGCGTCGCGCAGGAATCGCTCGATCGGCCGGTCGGTGTAGAGCCCGCAGGCGGCATGCACCTCCATCGCGTTGCGCGCCGAGTCCAGGGCGTACTCGACGTTGATGAGCTTGGCGTTCATCAGTTCCGCGTCACAGGGCAGGCCCCGGTCCAGCAGGTGCACCGCGTGGTAGGCGGCCAGCCGGGTGGTCATCAGCCGGGACTGCATCTGGCCCAGCTTCAGCTTGATCGAGGGAAGTTCGCACAGCGGCTTGCCGTAGCGATACTGCTTGGCGGAGAACGCGGTGGTCTCTTCCAGCAGCGCCCGGTGGATGCCGAGGGAGACGGCGGTGAGGTTGGCTCTGCCGTACAGGACACTCGAGGAGTAGGCGACGGGCAGGCCGTCGCCCTCCGCACCGAGCAGGTTCGCCGCAGGGACGCGACAGTCGTCAAAGATGAGCTCGCCGAAGCTGAAACCGTGCAGGCCCATCGCGGCACGGTGCGGGCCGAGCGAGAAGCCGGGACGATCGGACTCCACCAGGAATGCCGATAGTCCCTTGGAACCGGGCCCGGTGCGGACGACGACACCGTGCAGGTCACCGACGTGGCTGTTGCCGACGTACACTTTCCGGCCGTTGAGGATGTAGTCGTCCCCGTCGCGTACCGCGCTCGCCGTCATGCCCAGGACATGGCCGCCGGACCCGGGCTCGGTCACCGCGATGGTGGGCAGGCAGCTGCCGGCGGATATGGCCGGCAGCCAGGTCTTCTTCTGCTCCTCGTTACCGAAGTGCACAATCTTGGCCACGCCCAGCTGAGATGCCTGCACCATGGCGCCCATGGCCCCGCTGACCCGGGACAGCTCTTCGATGATGATGGTCTTCGCCAGGTGTCCCAGACCCATTCCACCGTACTGGCGGCTGATCGTGACGCCGATCCAGCCCTGCCGGGCAATCAACCGCGACAACTCATGTTGGACGGACCGAGATGCTTCCATGTCCGGAATCCGAGGGAGTACTTCGGCCTCCGCGAAAATCCGAACCTCTTCCCGTAGACGCTCGTGACGTTCCGTGCTGAAGTAGCCGACCATGCGGTCCTCCTCGCGAATCGCCTGTCAGCCGGGGGCGGCCTACAGGTGGTACGTCGCAGCCCGTCCCGTGCCCTGGACAGGCCTACAGGATCATGGTGAATATATCTGTCGCAAAACTCAAGATGAGGTCCAACTAGAACTGGCCCGCCAACCTTGTCCCGCATACCGCAGATGTGGGCGCGGATCGCAAAAAACAGTTTTTGAGCTGGGGATACGTGTCACGGCTTGCTGGTCCGGCGTGTCAGGCAGAAACGCTGTGTCCGGCCAGGCGCTTACGGCGGCCCAACGGGCGCCGGCCACCGCAGCCGCATCGTGATCACGCCGAAAAGCCGCAGGTCAGGACGCTGAACTGGGTGGTCGAGCCCCACAGGCCAGGGCGAAACAGGCCGTGGCCAGAGAACGAGGGGGAGTGGCGCGGCGCTACGGCGGACGGCCAGGGGACTGGGTGCCGATATTTGAGGTGGCTTCCTAGTAACACTTTGCCCAACAGGTCGTTATAGGAGTTGGTCAACAGCGGCAACACCGTGGTCGCAGCTGAACGAGAGGTCGACGATGAAACGGATTCGGTTCACCTCGCGTCGAGGCCCCAGGGGTCTTGTCGCCGCCGCGACCGCCGCACTGGTCCTGGCGAGCGTGCTGCCCGTCGCCGACGCCGCCACGGGGTCCGCGCCGCCGCCCACCTACCGCGCCGGCGACTACGCCGACGGCCAGGTGCTGTCCATCAACCCTCCCGGGGAGAACGGGCTGGTCAACGCAGTACAGCTGGCGCAGTTCGAGGCAACAGGGCAGCGCCCGGCAGACAGCACCGACCAGCGCACGCAGTACGCGAACCTGCTGCACGGCTACTCCACGCTGACCGACCAGGCGCTGCCGCAGTACTACAACGACGAGTCGTTCGGCGTGCGCGCGTCAGAGATCACCCGCACCGAAGCCCCCTCACCTTCGGTGCCAGTCGCCATCTACCGCGACAGCCACGATATTCCGCACGTTTACGGCGCGACCACCAGCGCGATGTCGTTCGGGGCAGGCTTTGCGCAGGCCGAGGACCGGCTCTTCGAGATGGACGTGCTGCGCCATTACGGGCAGGGCACCGTGTCCCAGTTCCTCGGGCCCTCCTGCGCGGACGAACAGATGGACCACGACCAGCTCCTGCTGGCGCCGTACACCGAGCAGCAGGCGCAGGCGCAGGTAGACGCGCTGCCAACGCAATTCGGGGCGCAGGGCGTCCTCGCCCGGCAGATGATCGATAGCTACGTCGACGGAGTCAACGCCTACATCGCCCGGACGCGGATCGATCCGGCCGCGCTGCCCGCGGATTATGCCGCGGCGCTGCAGCCGCCGCAGCAGTGGAAGGCGTCCGACGTCGTCTACGTGTCGGCGCTCGTCGGCGGGCTCTTCGGCAACGGGGGCGGCGGCGAGGTCCGCAACGCCGCGCTGCTGCAATACCTGGACAAGCAGCTCGGACAGGCGGCGGGCAACAAGGCGTTCACCGACTTCCGCGAGCAGAACGACCCCGACGCCCCGACCACGATCGCCGACAAGGCGTTCCCGTACGAGATCCCGGCGGCCACGGACCCTGCCAAGACAGCGATGCCCGACGATGCGTCCAAGCCGCTGTCCGGGGGACCGACAGCCACCAAGCCGGGCTGCGACGCGATCCCCGCCAACCCCACGGCGACGAATATCGTCAGTTCCCTGCTGGGAATGCCGAAGCACATGAGCAACGCGCTGCTGGTGGACGCGCGGCATTCCGCCGACGGCCATCCCATCGCGGTGTTCGGTCCGCAGGTGTCGTACTTCGCCCCGGGCATCCTGATGCAAGAGGACCTGCACTCCCCCGACTACGCCGCCGAGGGCGTGTCCTTCCCCGGTACGGGCGTGGTGGAACTCGGCCGTGGCAAGGACTTCGCGTGGTCGGCCACGTCCGCCGGCTCCGACATCACCGACCAACGGCTTGAGCTGATCTGCCATCCGGGCGGCGGGACACCCGCACCGCACGGCACCTACTACGAGTTCAACGGCCAGTGCCTGCCGATGACGCACCACACGTTCACGGAGACGGCCGTGCCCAAGCCGGGCGGACTCGGCGTTCCCACGGTCATCAAGCACGACGTCTACCTCACGCAGCACGGCGTCGTGCAGGGCTGGACCACGGCGCGGAACGGCAAACCGGTCGCCGTCGTGAATCAGCGATCGACCTACGACCACGAGGTCGACTCGGTGGTCGGGTTCATGCACTGGGGTCAGCCCGCGCTGACCCACGACGTCACCTCATGGATGGCAGGAGCCGCGCAGGTCTCGTACACCTTCAACTGGTTCTACGTCGACACCCGCGACATCGGCTACTACAGCTCGGGAAAGCTGCCCGTGCGGGCACCGAGTGTCGACCCGAACCTGCCGACGTGGGGAACCGGCGTCGCGGAGTGGCAGGGCTTCCTGGCGGACGCCGCGCACCCGCATGAGGTCGACCCCTCATCGGGATTCTTCACCAGCTGGAACAACAAGCCCGCACCGCGGTTCTCGGCGTCCGACGTGCAATACGGTTACGGCCCGGTCTACCGCAGCCAGATGCTCGACCGGACGCTGCAGAACGGACTCGCGGCACACAGCGGCAAAATCACCAGGGCGAACCTGGTCCAGGCCATGGAGACTGCCGCGACGCAGGACCTCGACGGGTTGGCGGAAGTTCCTGAACTGCTCGGCTACCTGGCCGGGCGCCCCGAGGCACCCGGCGTGCAGGCGATGCTCGCGCAGCTGCGGTCCTGGTACAACGACGGCGCGCACCGGCGCAAGAACGCATCGGGAGATACCCAGTACGACCACCACGCCGCCGTGGCCATCATGGATGTGTTGCAGGAGAAGGTGATCCGCGCGCTCTTCGATCCGATCCTGGCCGCAGGTGGAATCGGCGGCGAATCCTCGACCGGCGGTGCGGTCACCCCGAGCTACACGGTGCTGCCGATGCAGTGGGCCAACACACCGAACAGCGGCGGCACGCATCTTGGCAGCTCCTACGATGGCGGCTACGAAGGCTACGTGCGCAAAGCGCTCCGCCAGTTGCGGGGCGAGCAGGTCGCGCAGCCGTTCGGCCCCGAGATCACCGCGAAGATCTGCGGGGCCGGTCCGGCGAACTGCCCGACTGCGCTCGACGCCGCCCTCTCGGACACCTTCACCACACTCGTGAAGGCCAATGGCGGATCGACCGACGTCGCAAGCTGGACCGCCACACCGGACACGAAGGCACAGCAGCAGAACATGCCGGACTACGACGCGATCCACTTCCGGTCGGTGGGCATCGTGGGCCAAGATCCGATCGAGTGGCAGAACCGCCCGACCTTTCAACAAGTCGCCGAATTCCCCCGACATCGCCCGTGGTGACCGCAACCTTCTCAGGGATATCGGAAACCGGATCGGCGGCGATCCGCACCGAGGTCAGCGGCGCGCAGCAGCGCGTCCGCGGTTCAGCGGGATGGCCAGTCCAAGGGCCAGACAGGCCAGCGGAATGGCGGGCAGGACGTACCGATAGTCGAAGTCCGCGGTGGCCGGCGGTACGACGATCAGGGCGACAGCGGCCGTGAAAGGCAGGAGTGCGGGTCCGCCCCACCTGCGCCAGGCGGCGGCGATCCCGGCAAGGCCGGCGAGGAGGATGAGTCCGAGAGCCGGCCCCGGCAGATAGACCGCGCGCTGGTACTCGCGGATCCATCCCGCGTAGGGTGCATGGACGCTCGGTGCCTGGGCGGGCTGGTGGTCGTAGGCCGTCATGTCCTTCCTGGCGTTGTCCGCGCCGCTGAAGCGCTTCCCCGGGGGTGGCGGTTCTGTCGGATGGAATACGTAACGCTGGGTGACGCCGTAGTCCTGCGCCGGATTCCAGCGGAAACTGCGGGCAAGGGCACTCGCAAACGTGGAGACATAGTCGTAGGGCTGGGCCAGAATCGCCCGGGTCGCGAAGTCGCTTGCGAGCGCGTTGGCCGCGGGGCTGAACTTGAATGTCGGAAGTTCGTTGATCGGTGACAATTTCTTCCAGATGTAGTCCTCGGGGTGGGATCGGGAAAGTCCCGGGACGGGACACAACACCGCCTCGTTGGCGGGCGGCCGGATCTTCGCGCATTGGGCGAATGTCATCGTGCGCGACCACAGGAAGACACCGTCCGTACCACTCAGCGCATAGCGATGGTAATAGGAGTGGTACCAGGCGGCGTACCCACCCAATGGCAGTGCGACCACTGCCGCCGACGCTGCGAGCGTCCGCCAGCCGGCGCGTCGCACAAGGAGCCAGCCCACAAGCGGTACCAGCAGGACGAGTCCGACCGTCCGGGTCAGTGCGGCGAACGCGAACAGCGAACCGGCGGTCATCCCGAGTGGGAGACCGGGCCGCTCGCGCCACAGAAGCGCGGTGATCGCCGACGTGACCAGGAAGATGAACAGCGTGTCGGAGAGCACGAGATGCCCGAGCTGAACCAGGTAGGCGTCGAAGAGCACGGGTGACACGACCAAGGTGGCGGCCCAGCCGGGCAGCCCATGGCGGCGCAGCAGAACGTAGATCATGACGGCGGTGGCCAGGCCCATGGCGTGCTGTACGGCGACGACCAGCGCGAAGCTGTGGAGCGGTTCCAGCAACCTGAGCATGAGCGGGTAGCCGAAGGGGCGCTCAGGCCGAGGGCGGGGGCGCAGTGCCATCGCGAGGTACGTGTAGGAGTCGCCGACAAACCACAACGCGGGGCGGTAACCGAGCATCGCCAGCACACGTAGTGCCACACCTCCCAGCAGAGCGGCGCAGAAAGCGGCGTTCCGTGTGACAAATCGCATGATTCAGGCTATAAGGGTCAACCTTAATCCGAGGTTACGGTGATCTTTGGCTGGCGCATGCGGACGGAAACTGAGCCGGGTGGCCGTCACGGGGACTCGGCGGTGCCGGTCTCTGCCTCGCCGTCGGCCGGATGCCCGAGGGCGGCCGTGGCCGCGTTGTGAATGTGCTCCCGCCAGAGCGCGCTGGCGGCGTTGGGGTCGTGAGCGATGATCTTTTCCAGGACCTTTTCGATTTCGTCCATGCTGGCGGCCGGCCTGCCGGGGTTGGACAGTGAGCGGGCTCGCAGCTGGGCCAGCCGGCCGTGCAGCAGGCGTGCCTGCGCGTACAGCACGTCGTTGCCCGCGCCGGCGTAGAGGGCGTCGTAGAAGTCCTGCTTCACCGCGAGCATCGCCGGCACGTCGGACGAGTCATGCGCCTCCCGCAGCCGGCCGACGGTCTCCCGGAGTCCGGTGAGGGCCTCGGCGGTGCCGCGCTCGACGAACAGGCGTACGGCGAAGCACTCGATCGCCTCGCGCACCTCGAAGACCGCGGCTGCCTCCTCGTCGCTGAGGATGGCCACGATCGGGCCCTTGTGCGGTGGGATCGAGAGGAACCCCTCCGCCTCCAGCTGACGGCATGCCTCTCGCAACGTGTTGCGCGAGACGTCCAGCTGCTCGCAGAGCTCGCGCTCGATCAGACGCTGGCCCGGAGGGAGTTCGCCGCTGATGATCTGCTCGCGGATCGCTTCGACGGCCTGCACTCGGACGGGTGCGACGACGCGTGTGACCTTCAACGACCCTCCTGTGCTCTTATGGCGAACCCTAGCAGGAGATCTTGGACTGTTCTATTGACCGATTGTAGGACGATCCTCTAGCGTCGCACCTCGGCGCCGTGCCTGGACGGTCCCGGTCTCTGCCGGGTTCCCGTGAGGCCGCCGCGCTGACTGCTCTCACCGATGTACGAAGGGTTTGCCAATGTCCCACGTCGCAGGTTCCCCCCCGGGCTCGAGCGAGAAGGTCGCCCGCTACGGGTTGTTCATTGACAACCAGCAGGTGAGCCCGGCGGACGGCGCATACCTCGACGTGGTCAACCCCGCGACCGGCCGGGTCTGGGCCCAGGTCCCCAACGCCTCGGCGGCGGACGTCGACCGTGCCGTCGCGAGCGCTCGCCATGCCTTCGAGGAGGGCGACTGGCCGGACTTCCGCGCCGCGGACCGTGCCAAGTTCCTGATCCGCTTCGGCCAGGTGATCGCCGACAACGCCGAAGAGCTCGCCCAGCTCCAGGTCGATGAGAACGGCAAGCTCATCCGCGAGATGGTCGGCCAGGCCAAGCTGATGCCCGAGTACTTCAACTACTACGCCGGCCTCGCGCAGATGCCCACCGGCAGCACCAACCCGCTGCATGTCAAGGACATGCTCAACTACACCGTGCGGGAGCCCCTCGGCGTCGTGGCGGCGATCACGCCGTGGAACTCGCCGCTGCTGCTGCTGGTGTGGAAGCTCGGCCCCGCGCTCGCCGCCGGCAACACCGTCATCGCCAAGCCCTCCGAGGTCACCCCGGTGTCGGCCATCCGCTTCGCGGAGCTCGCCGCGGAGGCCGGCCTGCCGCCGGGCGTCTTCAATGTCGTCACCGGACTCGGCAGCCCATCCGGCACCGCGCTGACCACCCACGCGGGCGTCGACAAGATCGCGTTCACCGGGTCCACCGCGACCGGGCAGGCCATCGCCTCGCAGGCGGGGAAGACCCTCAAGCGGGTCTCCCTCGAGCTCGGCGGAAAGTCTCCGAACATCGTCTTCGACGACGCCGACCTCACCAGCGCCGTCAACGGCCTGGTCGCCGGCATCTTCGGAGCCAGCGGGCAGACCTGCATGGCCGGCTCGCGCATCCTGGTCCAGGACAGCATCTACGACCAGGTCGTCGAGGAGCTGACCAAGCGGGCCGAGGCCATCAAGGTCGGGGACCCGCAGGACTCGGCCAGCGAGATGGGCACGGTCGCCTGCCGGCCGCAGTACGACAAGGTCCTCCACTACGTCACGGTCGCGACCGAGGACGGCGCCCGGCTCGTGGCCGGCGGCTCCCCGGCCGAGGTCGACGGCCTCGCCGACGGTCTGTTCATGCGGCCGACCGTGTTCGCCGACGTCACCAATGACATGCGGATCGCGCAGGAGGAGGTCTTCGGCCCGATCGCGGCGCTGATCCGCTTCCAGGACGAGGACGAGGCCGTACGGATCGCCAACGACACCGAGTTCGGGCTCGCGGCCGGTGTGTGGACTAACAACATCCAGCGCGCCCACCGTGTCGCCGGCCGCCTGCGCGCCGGCACGGTCTGGATCAACAACTACCGCAAGACGGGCTACGCCACCCCGTTCGGCGGCTACAAGCAGAGCGGACTCGGCCGGGAGAACGGCCCTGACGCGCTCCGCGAGTACACCGAGGAGAAGAGCGTCTGGGTCGACACCGGCCAGGGCGTCAAGGACCCCTTCAACCCGCGCGCCTGAGAGGAGCCGAGATGTCGATCGTCGTTATCGGGTCCGGCATCGCCGGACTGTCCGCCGCGGTGTCCGCGGCCGAGGAGCTCGGGGAGTCCTCCCGCACGTCCGTCATCCTCATCGAACGCGCGGACGAGCACGAGGCCGGCGGCAACACCCGCTGGACCTCGGCCTACCTGAGGCTCGATGACGTCTATGACCCGGGTGAGAACTTCGTGTCGGACGTCGTCGGGTTCTCCGGGGGGAAGACGCCGGCGGGCTACGTGAACGAGCTCGTCGAGCGGGTGCCCGAGACCATGGACTGGATCCAGTCCCACGGTGCCCGGTTCCGCAAGCTCGCCACGTACTTCATCAACAGCAACCGGCCGCGCCTGCAGCCGGTCGGCGGGGGAGAGGGGCTGCTCAACGTGCTGCGGCCGGCGGCCGAGCGCCTCGGAGTGGAGATCCGCTACCGCACCACCGCTCAGCGGCTCGTCACGGACGGCCAGGGCCGGGTCACCGGACTGGTCGTCACCGGCGACGACGGTGAGCAGACCATCCACGCCGACGCGGTGATCATCGCCTCGGGAGGGTTCGAGGGCGACCAGCGCCACCTGGCCGAGGAGCTCGCGGGTGGAGAGGTCGAGCGGCTCATCCCGATCGCGCCCGGCGTGCGCTTCAACAAGGGCGAGGGCGTACGGATGGCACTGGACGTCGGCGCCAAACGCGGCGGCCAGTGGGACTGTTTCCATGCCGAGCCGGTGGATCCGCGCAGCTCCGACCCCGAAGCGCTCGTCATGGTCTTCCCGTACGGCATCCTCGTGAACAGCAGCGGTGAGCGGTTCCTCGACGAGGGGCGCGGCACGGTGGACGAGACGTACGAGTCGACCGCCCGCGCCGTGTGGGCGCAGCCCGGCGGCACCGCGTACTTCATCACCGATGAGAGCTTCAACGAGGTCACCGACCGCGCCCGCGGCATCTTGACCAGCGCCAAGCCCTTCGTCGCCGACAGCGTCGAGGAGCTCGCGCGGACGTTGGACCTGCCGGCCGACGCCCTCGCCAAGACCGTCGCCGACTACAACGCCGCGGTGATCGACGGTCCGTTCGACTGGCGCACGCCGGACGGCAAGCGCACCGAGGGCCTGGAGCCGCCGAAGAGCAACTGGGCGGTCGCGATCGAGCGCGGGCCCTTCCTCGCCTACCCGGTGGCGTGCGCGATCGTGTTCACCTTCGGCGGGCTGGAGACCAACGCGTCGGGCCAGGTGCTCGACACCGACGACAACCCCATCTCAGGGCTGTACGCCGCCGGCGAATGCACCGGCATCTATCACGGCAAATATCCGGGCGGCACTTCCGTGCTGCGCGGGATGGTCTTCGGCCGTGTGGCCGGCAGGACCGCCGCGGGCGAAACAACCTCCGCCGCCCGTCGCTGAACCCTCTTCCCCATTCCGCATCGCCGTCGACGACGGTGGCATACCTGGAGGGCCGATGACGGCTCCGTCCTATCCCCCCGTGGGTGAGCATGCTCAGCCCGTTCCGCGAGAAGCGGTCCTCCAGGGCCGCTTCCGCACCCTCTTCGGCGCGGGGGTGGGCAACACCCTGGAGTGGTACGACTGGAGCGTCTACGCGATCTTCGCTCCGTTCTTCGCCAAGCAGTTCTTCGTCGGCGGCAACGCGACCAGTTCGCTGCTGTCCACCCTCGCGATCTTCGCGGTCGGGTTCTTCATGCGGCCCGTCGGCGGATTCGTGTTCGGCTGGCTCGCCGACCGGTACGGCCGCCGGTCCGCGATGACCACCTCGATGCTCCTGATGGCCGGCGGCAGCGTGCTCATCGGGATCACCCCGACGTACGCCACGGTCGGCTTCGCCGCCGGGGTCATCCTGCTGGTGGCCCGGCTCATGCAGGGCCTGGCGCACGGTGGTGAGATCGCGGCCTCGTACACCTATGTGGCCGAGATCGCACCCACCGCCCGCCGGGGCCTCTGGTCGACCAGCCTGTACATCTCGGTGACCGCCGGGATCGTGCTCGCCTCCCTCATCGGCGCCGCCTCATCGAGCCTGCTCGGCGAGCAGGCCCTGCGGGACTGGGCGTGGCGGCTGCCGTTCCTGGTCGGTGGCCTGCTCGGGCTGGTCGGGCTGTACCTGCGCCGCTCCCTCAAGGAGACCAGCGCCTTCGAGGATTCCACGGACGGCGCTTCCCGGCGGACGGGCGGCGATCTGCTGCGGGGCCTGGTCCGCAACAAGGTGAGCGTGATCCGGATCCTCGGCCTGAGCTGTGGCGTCACGGTCGTCTACTACACCTGGGCGGTGGGCATCTCCGGGTTCGCCATCAGCGCCAAGGGCGTCGGCGCGACCGGCGGCCTGTGGGCGAGCGTCCTGGCGAACCTGTTCTTCATGTGCACGCTGCCGCTGTGGGGAAAGCTGTCCGACCGGTACGGCCGCAAACCCGTCTTCATCGCCTATGGCGTGGCGTTCCTGGTGCTGTCCTTCCCGCTGAGCGAGGCCATCAACGGCTCCGCCGTCCGGCTGGGGATCGTGATGGCGGTGGCGTTGTTCTTCCTGGGCGCCTTCGTCGGGATCATGCCCGCCTACTTCGCGGAGCTGTTCCCCACCGAGGTCCGCGCCTCCGGCGTCGGCGTGCCGTACTCCTTCATCGTGGCGCTCTTCGGGGGTACCGGCCCGTACGTGCTGACCTGGTTGCACGCCCACCACGAGGAATGGGTCTTCGCCCTGTACATGGTCGTGCTGGTGGCCATCGGCCTGATCACCACGCTGCTCACGCCTGAGACCAAGGGACGCTCGCTGACGTGAGGTCCCGGTCGTCCCTCGCCCTCGATACGGATCAGTGGCTGACCGGCTTGCCGTTGATGGTGACCTTGGCGAACGTGACCCAGTCGACGTCGCTGAACGTGTTCGTGGGGTCGGTGACGCCGTTGAACGCGCACCGGATTCCAGGTGCAGGTCGACGTTGCTCTTCAGATAGATCGCTCCGGTGACGTACGTGCCGCTCGGCACGATCACGTGGCCGCCGCCCGCCGCACCGCAGGCAAGGATCGCCTTCTCGAACGCCGACGTGTTGTCCGTCGTGCCGTCGCCTTTCGCGCCGTAGTCGCTTACGGCGAAGTTCGCGTTGGGGAACACCGGCACCTTGGTCGCCGCGACGATCGCGCGCGCCTCCGCCCAGGGAAGGTCGCCGGGCGACACGGCGGACGGCCGCGCGGAGGCGGCCCGCGCCGGCAGTGGGGTGATGGCGATGCCGCCCGCGAGGCCAAGCCCCAGGCCGAGTGCGCCGCGGCGTGAGATGTCATCGGTCATTGCCGGTGATCCTCCCTATTGAGACGGCCTGTGCCAGGGGTACCGAACCGGCGAGGCGGAGATCGTGAGAGCCGAGGGGGGCCATCGGCGAGCCGGACGAAGAGATCCGTGCTCAGGCTCCTGCTCACCAAAATGAGCGACTTCTCCCGCCGGCGCACGGACCGCGTAGTCGACATCAGCCGCCTCCTCGAAGCCATGGGCGGACAGCTGGATCACCGCTCGATCTAGGAAGACATC
>JAOPYL010000069.1 GCA_025964625.1 Actinoallomurus sp.
GCCCACCGCTCGATGTGCCCGTGGACGCCGGTTCGCGGGTGCCTCCCGGGCCGTGCCCTGGCGTGGCGAGGGCAGCCTCGCGGATGGCGTCCAACGCCGACGTAGTGCTCGGCTTCGGCCACGAGCACTTCTGCCCAGTCGTGCTGGCCGAAGGTGGCGGCGCGGAAGGCGAGCTCCAGTGAGTGCTCGGCGATCCGGCAGTACGGGCAGTCGCCGGCCCTCAGTACGCAGGAGCGGATCCTGCGTGCCCGCTCGTGCAGGTCGGGGGCGAGCAGACGGAGGGCGCGTGAGAACTCGTCGTACTGCATGAGGGGAGAGGGCATGGCGCATCAGCTCCAAGGGATCGCCGCCGTCGCGGACGGGAACCAGTAGAGCATCTGTGAACTGAATACACAAGCAAATAGAGTGCGCTCACCTCACAACCGGATTGGCTGTGGACGGCGATCATTTGATGATCTACGGTGTCGATGGGCGGAATGCCTGCTGTGACCGGCTTCGGCCGTGAGCTTCCTGCCTGCGTGATCTCTGCGCTACGAATGTCCGGATCCGCGGGGCCATGCTCAAGGGAGAGACGTGTCGACGGTCACGACCGATAAGCCCGATGTTGGCGCGTTGGTGCAGGTCAGAGGGCAGCGCTGGGTGGTCGGCGATGTGACGGGCGCCGACAGGAGCACTCTGGTCACCCTGCAGAGTGTCGAGGACGGCCGCTATGGCGAGACCCTCTCGGTCATCTGGGAGGTCGAGCCAGGACGCCGGACGCTGCCGAGTGGCTCCCTGCCCGAGATCACCAAGGATGGGTTCGACTCACCCGAACGGCTGGCCGCGTTCCTCGACGCCATCCGCTGGTCCGCCGTCACGTCCGCGGACGTGAAGACGCTGCAGGCCCCGTTCCGGTCCGGCGTCGCCATCGAGGACTATCAGCTCGAGCCGGTCGCCCGGGCCCTGGACGCGCCACGGGTCAACCTGCTGCTCGCCGACGATGTCGGTCTCGGGAAGACCATAGAGGCCGGCCTGGTCGCCCAGGAGCTCCTGCTGAGGCAGCGCAGCCGCAAGATCGTGGTCGTGTGCCCGGCGGGCCTGACCGTGAAGTGGCGCGACGAGATGGCCGAGAAGTTCGGCCTGGACTTCACCGTCATCGACTCGGAGCGTTGCGCCGAGGTGAGGCGCACTCACGGCTCGGCGGCCAACCCCTTCGAGGTGTATCCGCTCGCCATCGTGTCGCTGCCGTGGCTGCGCGGCCCGAAGGCCCAGCGGCTGCTCGACGAGGTAGTGCCGGCCGACGGCCCGACCTATCCCCGGACGTTCGACCTGCTGATCCTGGACGAGGCGCACCACGTGGCGCCGGCCGCGCCGAAGCAGGTGTACGCCATCGACTCGCAGCAGACCAAGCTGATCAGAAGGCTCGCGCCGCACTTCACCCACCGGCTGTTCCTGTCGGCGACCCCGCACAACGGCTACCAGGCGTCCTTCACCGCGCTGCTGGAGATCGTCGACGACCAGCGGTTCGCCCGCGGCGTCGATCCCGACCCGAGCGCGGTCAAGGACGTCGTCGTACGACGCCTGAAGCGTCACATCGTCGACGCTGACGGCAAGCCGAGATTCCTGCAGCGGGACGCCAGAGAGATCCCGGTCGTCTATCCCGAGGACGAGCGGGAGATCCATGGTCTCCTCAAGGACTTCGCCGATGCCCGCCGGAAGCGTCTCAACCAGACCAAGAGCCGCAAGGCCGCCGACCTGGTGACCCTCCTGCTGAAGAAGCGCCTGTTCTCCAGCCCGTACGCCTTCGGGCAGACGATCACCGTCTACGCCGACACGCTGGCATCCAAGGCGAAGACCCTGCCTCCCGACGACGAATGGCTTGAGGACTTCTTCGAGGAGGCCGCGACGCTCGACGACGAGGCTCTGGAGGAGGCCGAGCACGACGCGCTGGCCCGTACGAAGCCGCTGGTCCAAGGCGAGAGCGACGAGCTGGCGCTGCTGCGGCGGATGAAGGACTGGGCCGACGCGCACGAGGCCCAGCCGGACGCCAAGGCGAAGGAGCTCATCACCTATCTGAAGGCGGTCTGTATCCCGGACGGGGAGCACTGGACCAACGAACGCGTCATCGTCTTCACCGAATACCGCGACACCAAGGACTGGCTGCGCGAGCTGCTGCGCAGCGAGGGGATGGGCGCCGACCGGGTGGCCGAGCTGGACGGCAGCATGACCGCGGACGCCCGCGAGCAGCTCCGGCTCGCCTTCCAGAAGGACCCGAGCGAGCACCCGGTGCGGATCCTGCTCGCCACCGACGCGGCCAGCGAGGGCATCGACCTGCAGGACCACTGTCACCGCCTGGTCAACTACGACATCCCGTTCAACCCCAACAAGCTCGAACAGCGCATCGGCCGCATCGACCGGTACGGCCAGCGGGAGATCCCGCAGATCCGGCATTTCGTGGGCACCGGCTGGGACCAGGCCGTCGACTCCTACGAGGCGGACCTGGAGTTTCTCTCCCGGGTGGCCAAGAAGGTCGCCCGGATGGAGGAGGACCTCGGCTCGGTCAACGCGGTCCTGTCCGACGCCGTACAGCGCCGGCTGACCGGCGAGATCAACGACTTCGACGTCGAGAACGCGGGCCGCGGCAAGACCAAGGGCGGCAACGTTCCCGCCGAGACCGACGTCGGTGAGCAGGTACGGAAACTGCGCGCCAACCTCGACGAGACCGTCGCCGAGCTGCGCATCACCCCGGCCGGGGTGAAACGGGTGGTGGACACGGCCCTGCACCTGGCCCGTCAGCAGCCGCTGAAGGACGTCGTCGACCCGGACTCCGGGCTGTACGAGGTACCGACTCTCACCGGCTCCTGGGAACGCGCATCCGCCGGCCTCTTGGAGAAGCTTCCGGCCTCCGATGAGGAGCCGAAGCAGCGGCCGGTGACGTTCGACCAGCGGACCGCGAAGGGCCGCGACGACGTGGTGCTCGCTCACCTGGGCCACCCGCTGGTCGCCATGTCCACCCGGCTGCTGCGCGCCGCAGTCTCGGGCGACGAGATCGGCCTGCACCGGGTGACCGCCGTCGTGAGCGACGACCCGGAGCTGGAGACCGTGCTCGTCGGCGCGTACTCCCGGTTCGTGCTCGTCGGCGCCGACGGCGTACGGCTGCACGAGGAGGTGCTGCACGCCGGCGGGTGGGCCCCGCAGACCGGCCGGTTCCGCAGGTGGGAGAGCGTGCACCGGCTCGGCGACCTGCTGGACCGGGCGCTCACCACCGGCAAACCCGCGACTCCCCGCGTACAGGCGAAGATGGCCGAGCGGTGGGAGAGCGCCCGGGTCCTCGACGGCCTCAGCTCCGCGATCCAGTGGCGTACGACCACGCGCCGCGAGTCGCTCGTACGCACGCTCGCCCAGCGGCAGGAGGCCGAGCAAAGCCGGATCACCGCCAACCTCGAGCAGTTCGCCGCGACCCTGCGCGCGCAGCTCGGCAAGGGCGACGAGCAGGACGCGCTGTTCTCCGCCGTCGAAGCGCAGAGCAAGGACGAGATCGCCCAGTACCACCGGGACCGCAGGTCCTGGGAGGAACGCCTGCGGCGGCTCGAAGGCGAACGGGACCGGGAGCTGGAGCAGGTGGCCGCCCGGTACGCCGATCCGCAGCCGCACTCCTTCCCCGTCGCAGTGATCTTCGTCGTACCGCAGCGAGAGGCGCTTTGATGGCCCGCTTCCCCCGTCACCGCGACAGCTTCGACCACAACGACTGGCTCAGCCTGATCCAGATCTCCGGCCCCTTCCTGTCCGTCCCGGTGCTGCGCAAGACCTGGGCGACGCTGGACCCGTTCGACAAGCAGACCCGCGAACGCCTCCGGCTGGCGCACGGCACCGGCCGGGGGTGGATCGACTACGTGCTGGCCGAGCTGCTCGGTTGGGATGACGCCCTGGTCAGTTTCGGCCTGGACGAGCTGAGCATGGAGGTGGCCGAGCACGACACCACCGTCACCCCCTCCTTCGCGCTGCTCGAACCGGGCGCCGATCTCAAACCCGACGCCGTACGGCTGCTGGGCCTGATCTGCGAGGACTCGCCGGTCAAGCGGGTCGCCGACGAGGATTGGGCGGCGACGCCGGTGGACCGGCTCGCCCAGCTCTGCCGTTACCACGACGTGCCGCTCGGCCTCGCCACCGACGGCCGCTGGTGGGCGCTGGTGTGGGCGCCGCGCGGCGGTGTCACCACGACCGCGGTGTTCGACTCGGTCGACTGGGCGACCGCCGCCGAACGCGACGTCGTACGGGCCTTCGTCTCGATCCTGGGCCGTTCGCGGTTCTTCGCCGTACCGGATGCGGAGACGCTGCCGGCGCTCCTCACCGCCAGCCTGGACAACCAGGAGGACATCACCGAGGCCCTCGGCGTCCAGGTCCGCCAGGCCGTTGAACTGCTGGTCGCCGCGATCGGCCGCGCCCACGCTCACGACGTCAAGAACGACGGTGCGGGCATCGGCGACGTGTCCGCCCATGAGGTCTACCGTGGCGCGGTCGCGGTAATGATGCGCATCGTGTTCCTGCTGTTCGCCGAGGAACGCGGCCTGCTGCCGGCCGACAAGGAGCTGTACCGCACGTCGTACTCGGTCGGCCTGCTCTGCGCCGAGTTGGAGGCCCGTGCCCTGGAAGGCTCCGAGGAGGACCTGGAGCACACCTCCGGCGCCTGGCATCGGCTGCTCGCGGTGTTCAACGCGGTGTACTTCGGCGTCGACCATCCCGAGCTGACGATGCACGCCCAGGACGGCTCGATCTTCGACCCGGACCGCTTCGACTGGCTGCCCCTCACCATCGACGACCGCACGGTCCTGCACATGCTGCGCGCCGTGCAGTACGTCCAGATCGGCACCGGCAAGAACCGCGAACGCCGCAAGCTGTCCTTCCGCGCCTTGGACGTCGAGCAGATTGGATACGTCTACGAAGGCCTGCTGTCCTACGAGGGCTTCTACGCCGAGGAACCCGTCGTCGGCCTCATCGGCAAGGAGGGGTACGAGGAGGAGGTCCCGCTGCGGGTACTGACGGACTTCGCCGCCGCGGCCGGCTCCGTGGAGACCCTGGCCGCCAAGCTCGCCGCCGAGTACAAGGACTCCAAAATCGGCTCCCCGGCGGCGCTGGCGAAGAAGCTCGCGCCGCTGACCGGCGTGGATGAGCAGGAGGCGGAGCGGAAGCTGCTGGCCGTCGTCGGCGGCGACAACTACCAGCTCGCCCGGCAACTCCTGCCGTTCTACGGCATCATCCGCACGGACCTGCGAGACCTGCCCGTCGTCATCCTCACCGACGCGCTGTACGTCACCGAGTCGTCGCTGCGCAAGAACACCGGCACCCACTACACGCCGAAGTTCCTCGCCGAGCAGGTCGTCGACGGCGCCCTCGAACCTCTCGTGTACGCGCCGGGACCGCTGCAGACGGCCAACCGCGACGAATGGAAGTCCCGGTCGTCCGCCGAAATTCTGTCGTTGAAGGTCGCCGACATCGCGATGGGCTCGGCCGCGTTCCTCGTCGCCGCCTGTCGTTACCTCGCCGGGCACCTTGTTGAAGCCTGGTCCCGCGAAGGCGACGTACAGGCGCGGGCGTACCTGGCGGCGCCTTCGGAGGCCTTGACCGACGCGGACGCCGACCCGCTGGTCACCGAGGCGCGGCGGCAGATCATTGAGCACTGCCTGTACGGCGTGGACATCAACGAGATGGCCGTCGAGATGGCCAAGCTGTCACTCTGGCTCGTCTCGATGGACCCAGAACGCCCGTTCACCTTCCTCGATGACCGGCTAGTGGCGGGTGATTCGCTGCTCGGCATCACGTCGCTCGACCAGCTCGAAGTCCTGCACATGGACGCGGTACGCGGCCGGGAGCTGCACGCCGGCGACAAAGGCCTCTTCGACCTGACCGCGGGCCTCCGCGAAATGGTCGCCGAGATCGCCGCCGACCGGCGGCACCTCGTCGAGATCGAGGGAACGTCGCTGGAAAAGTTGGAAGAGAAGCGCCGGCTGCTCGCCGAGACCGAGGCCAAGTCCGCCCGCGCCCGCCTCATCGCCGACCTTGCCATCGGCACCGCCCTCGCCTACGTCGGCAAGGGAAAGAACGGCTTCGACACCGCATCCAACCAGGCCCTCCAAGTTGCCACCAATCTCATGGCCAAGGGCGAAGAAGCGCAAGCTCACGATGAGGACGAGGCGAAGCGAGAGCTGGCCTGGGAGCAGGGCCGGAAGTGGCTGACAACGGATCTGCCGGCAGGTGGCTTCGACCGCGAGCCCGTGCACTGGCCACTCGTCTTCCCGGAAGTCTTCGACTTCGCTCGTCCTCACGGTCCGGGTTTTGACGCCATTATCGGCAACCCGCCCTTCCTGGGCGGTCAAAAACTCACCGGGTCGATGGGTACGGCCTATCGGGAGTACCTCGTCCACTCCATTGGCTTTGGTGTGCGAGGAAGTGCCGATCTGGTCGCCTACTTCGTGTTGCGCGCCCACGAAGTGCTCAACCCGGAAGGTCAGACGGGCTTGATCGCCACTAACACCCTCGCGCAGGGTGACACTCGTGAAGTCTGTCTGGATCAGCTAACGGACAACGCTGTGGCGATCCGTCAGTCCGTGAAGAGTCAGCCTTGGCCGTCCAAGTCGGCGGTCTTGGAATACTGTGCCGTCTGGACTAGCCGCGCGCTAGTCAGTGGGAAGGCTGATCGCTTTGCCGATGGGGTTAAGGTCTCCGGCATCACCCCGTCTCTCGACCCAGAGACGCGTGTTAAGGGCGCTGCTCGGCGTCTCGCGGTAAACGCCGGAATTTCGTTCCAAGGATCGAACATTCTAGGCTTGGGCTTCACGATGAAGCCCGCAGAGGCCACAGCCTTGCTTGAAAAGGATCCGCGCAACAACGACGTGCTTTTTCCGTATATCAACGGGCAGGACCTTAACTCAAATGCCGATTGTTCCGCCAGTCGCTGGGTGATCAATTTTCGCAACTGGTCAGAGGAGCGAGCGAAAGATTACTCGGAGTGCTACGACCAAGCTCTGCGGTTGGTTAAGCCTGAGCGTCTGCGGAACAATGATAAGCGCCGTCGGGAGATTTGGTGGCAATTTACGCGTCCTGCGCCTGAACTGTATAACGCGATCGCGGAACTAAAACGCGTAGTTTCGATCACATTGGTGAGTAGGACGGTGATGCCGGTGATGGTGTCGACCGGGCAGGTCTTCTCTCACGCCCTCGGGGTGTTCGCCACCGATGACACTGCAATGCTGGCGTTGCTAAGCAGTGCACCGCACTACTGGTGGGCGGTCTCGCGGGCATCTTCGATGAAGGCGGATCTGCGTTACACGCCGTCGGACGTGTTCGAGACGTTGGCGCTGCCGGAGCTGACACAGGAGATACGGAAGTCGGGGGATCGGCTCGACAGGTTCCGGCGGGAACTGATGCTGGCGCGGCAGTCGGGGCTGACGGCTACGTACAACCTGGTGAACAGTAGGGAGTGCGACGACGCGGACATCGTGGAGTTGCGGGAGATCCATCAGGCGATCGACGAGGCGGTGTGCCGGGCGTACGGCTGGGATGACCTGATCCCGCAGCTCGATCACGGTATTCACCCGGTCGGCCGGGACGCCCGATTCACGATCGGCCCGACCGTACAACGGGAGATCCTGGACCGGCTGCTTGAGCTCAACCACGAGCGCTACGCCGTTGAGGTCGCGGCCGGCCTGCACGACAAGAAGACCAAGAAGGCCGCCAAGCCCAGGGCGAGCAAGACATCCGGGGCGAACTACGTGCAGGACGGTCTGCTCTGACCATGTGTACGCCACCTGCCGCTCCCGGCTCGATATCGCGAGCCGGACGGGAATGCCTGCGTGATGGTGGGGAAGCGACGCGGTGGTCAGGTGCGCAGGCGGGCCCATACCCATTTGCCGGGGGAGTGGCCGGTAGCCGGGTCCACCGGGTCGAAGCGGTGGCCCCACTCGGTGGCGAGTGCCTGGACGATGTGCAGACCCCGGCCGCCGTTGGTGTCGAAGCCGGCTTCGGAGAGGTCGAGGTTGTCCAGGGTCAGCTCGATCACCGGTGCCGGCACGGGAGGCTCCGGGCTGGAGTCCCAGACCTCCACCAGGACAGCGTTCGCCTCCCAGCGGCACAGCAGTTTGATCTCTTCGCCGGGGGTCGCCTGCGCCGCATTGGTGACCATCTCCGCCGTGACCAGAAGCGCGTCGTCCAGAATGTGCGAATAGCCCCATTTGTTAAGACGTCGCTCCATGAGGGTACGTGCGAATCCGGGCGCCGCCGCAGAGGCCGGCATGGTTATCCGAAGATCTTCAGTCATGGTCGTCACCGTTCTACCGCCCTTGGCGAGCTCCCGTTTCTCTCCCTCACCATGGACCCATTCGGCATAGTGTGGGTTGTACCCACAAAGACCCGAAACACCGGAGGGTCAATGCCGATCAACGTCCGGGAACCACTCGACCCCAAAAACTCGCTCTGGCACTTCCTGAGCTGGCAACTTCGGTACGAGCGTGAGAAGCAGGGCTTCTCACTCGCCCAGTGGGGTCAGCTCATCGGGGCGGCCCGTTCGACTGTTTCTAACATCGAGGCGGGTCGACTGAAGATCGACGAGAAGCAGGCCATCGTCATCGACAAGAAGTCGGGCACCGGTCGTCTCTACGAGCTGCTGCTCTGGTACGCCCGCACCGCCCACGATCCCGACTGGGGCCGTCAGTTCATCCGATATGAGGCCGCAGCCACCGCGGTGAAGGTCTACCACGGCCAGGTCATCCCGGGTCCACTCCAGACTGAGGACTACACCCGGGCGCTGCTACGCGTGAGCAGTGTGAAAGATATCGAGGCTGAACTGGCTGACCGGGTGGCTCGCAGACGCGCACTGCTGGAGCGCGAAGATGGGCCGTTCGTCTGGACTCTGACGGATGAGAGCGTGCTGACCTGCCCCGTGGGCGGCCCAAAGGTCATGAAGGTGCAGCTCCAGTATCTCCGTGAACTGGCTGATCTGACCAACATCATCGTGAGAATCATCCCCACTTCGTCCGGTGCCCACCTTGGTGTTGATGGTCCGTTCCAGGTCATGAGCATGGAGACCCGAGACGTGGCCTATTGCGGTGCCCAGAACGGCGGACGTCTGATCGAAGGCACCGGCGAAGTCAAGGAGCTGGCCATAAAGTTCGACCGTATCGGCGCGAAGGCTGCCTCCGAGGACGGCTCCCGCGCCCTCATCGAGCAGCACATGGAGAGATACGCATGAGCCCTGAATGGCGTAAGAGTTCTCGGAGCGGCGGGGCGGATGACAACTATTGTGTCGAGGTGGCGCGGCTGTCCGGCGTGAGCTGGATCCGTGACTCCGAGAACCCCGGTGATGGCCACCGCACCCCGCCCCGTCCCGAACCCGCCGTGCCGGCCCAGAGCGAGCGCGGCGACCTCGATCGCTAGAGCGGTCTCCTCCGTGGCCATCACTGCCGTATGACCCCGGAAACAGAGCACGGCCCTGCGCGGCGCCTTCGAGGAGCCGAGAGCACACAAGATGGGAGGTGAACGACCGCAAATGAAGGTCGGCAGCAAAAGGGTCAGGCTGTTCCCACTACCCGGTACCCGCAGTGGGAGAGGGGCCTGGAGTGAGAGCCCTCAGGTACTCCTCGTCGAGGATCTGATGGAAGCGGCGGGCTTTGCGGCTCTCGGACGTGGCAGTTCGGAGGGCACGTGCGTCCGCCCAGAAGTCCCGGCCCGGCGACGCCCGGAACATGTGGGCGGCTGCCTCCCGGAGATGGGCCTCGGTGAGCTGCCCCAGCTTGTACCTGCTCCAGCCTTGCAACCTTCTCACGTCAACCCCCTGTACGTTCACTGCCTTAGGGATGAGGTCGATGATCAGCCTTTTCTGGGAAGACCTGACTGCCGACCTGGACAATCCGGAGTTCTCGCGTGTCTATGTGCGGGAATCCGCGCAGATCGCCCTAACCGACGTGCTCGTAAACGGGTTTATCCAGTCATAAGCTTGATACTGCCCTCGTACCTCATATTCCTCGGACGGTCAGTTTGTAGATTGATCGCCGTCAATGTTGGCGCAGTTGAGGGCTACCTTGTCCATGTCGCCGCCCTGGGCGATGCGCCGTACCCAGGGACCTGGCTCTGCGGTGAGCAGTCGGATCTTGGGCAGGTGCCGGGTGAACAGTTCGATCATCACCTTCGGCGGCATGTTGTTGTTGCCGAACACGACGTAGCGGGCCGCGTGGCGGCAGACAGCTTGCCGTTCCAGCAGGTTGCGGCGGATGCGCAGGTCGGCTCCGATCAGGATCCGGCCGTCGGCGGAGGCGTCCACAATCCATTGTTCGTCGACGACCTGCTCCGCTGGTTTGACGCCATAGCGGTCGTTGATCGTCTCGACGTCCTCCACGAGGAGCCTGATGGCTTCGACGAAGCGGCGGCCCTGGACGCTGCGGTCGAGGAAGAGCTTGAGTGCGGGAGGCTCCGGGGGGTCGGAGGGTTCGCTCATGCGACGAGCAGCCCCTCCCGTTGGGCAACTTCTGCGACCTCGTCGAGCGGCAGATCGAAGTCCCCGGCGATGTCGGCGACGGACTCGCCGGACTTGAGCTGGCCTTGGACGACGGCCAGGGGGGTGCCGGTATGAGTGAAGTACGGCTTTCCGAAGTTGACGGCGGGTTCGGCGTTGATCTGTGCGACCTCGTAGCCGGGCAGCTGGATGCGCCGTGCGTAGGCGTGGTCGTAAGTGATGTGTTTGAGGTACTGGGCGATGACCTGGCGGAACACGTACTGACCGTCCTTGAGCACGATCAGGTCCTTGCTGCCCTCCCGCGCCTCAGTGTCCCCGCCTTCGTCGATCACCTCCCACAGCAGCTGGGCTCCGACGACGTACAGCTTTTTCGAGGCGAGGGCGTGTTCAACGCCGATCTTCGTGCGGACCAGATCGAGGGCGGGCCTGATCTGCTGGAGGGGCACTTCCGCCTTGCGGAGCGCTGCCAGGAACATGCCTTCGGCGAGCCCGATGAACGGGATCGACGGCCCGTTGTGAATCTCCGGCGGCAGATCTGCGATGAGCGAGGCTCCGTGGACGGGGGGCCGGTTGGCGAACTCCCGGTGGTAGCCCTTCACCCACGTCCGGAAGGTCGTGTCTTTGACAGCGAGATACCTCGCCGCCTCGGCCGAGGTGTAGAGCGGCACGCTGAACCGTGCGTCCTCGACGTGTGTGGTCGCCATTACGTCAGCGTAACTGAGCCGAATGTCAACGAGAGGGATGTGGCGTGATCCCGGATGAGCAGGGCGAACCCGTAAGGACGGCACGTTGATAGACGATCAAGGGGAGCTGTTCGACTCGGGGCTGCCGAAACAGGTGGGCTTGGAGCTGAGCGGCGGCGGTCAGGCGCAGCCGGAGGCCGTGGGCCGGCCGCTGGACGTGCCGCAGGCGTTCGAGCAGGCGAGTTCCTTCCAGGTACGGGACGAGCTGGAGAAGCTGGTCCAGCGCGATCTGCTCGGACCATGGGACGGGCCGCTGGAGCAGTTCCCGCCGAAGCGGATGGGGCCGCGGGAGCGTTATCTCGTCGGGATGCTCGGGCCGAAACACGACGCCACGTCGACCGTGGACGACGCCGGCGACGTGCCCGACACCGAGACCGGGGTGGGCGGCGACGCCTCCGAGGTGGAACTGCCGGAGATCATCAGCCCCCAGGCGCTCGGCCGGATCTGGGCGTCCTCGATGGGCCTGTCGTTCTGCGTGCCCGCCGACGTGGACGTGGTGAACGTCAAGGCGGAGTGGGGCCGGTACGACGAGAGCGAGCAGGAGACCGACGACGGCAAGAAGGCCCGTGTCTGGTCCCGCGAGCCCGTCGAATACAGGAAAGAGGTACGGCTCGACGCCGAGCCCTCGTACAAGATCGCGCTGACCGGCGAGCACGAGGACGCGCCGGGGGTACTGCTCGCGGTGACCGTACGGCCCCGGGACGGCAAGCGGGTGGTCGAGATCGCGCTCATCAACGGGCAGCGGGAGCAGACCGGGCGCGCCACCGACACCGCATGGCTGTTCCAGTCCCGGCTCACCGTCACCGCACTGGACGGGGCAAAGCCGATCTTCCTGCCCGTCGACGATCCGCTGGACGACCTGGACGCGGTCGGGGACGACGCGGAGGAGCTGCATCTGCGGCTGCTCTACCGGAACGAACGCCGGTACGCCGCCGGCCGCAACGTCGCCGTACACGCGGAGGTCGATGACGGCGAGCGCATAGCGCATGAGCTGACGACGACCTGGCTGCCGGCCTACAACGTGCCCGCCACCACCGCCCCCGCCGGCAGGGGCACCCCGCTGGAGCACGTCGAGCTGTCCATGGACACGCTGGCCACGGCCCAGCCCGGTGAGCTGAAGTACGGCCTCCAGCCGCTGATCGACGGCTATCAGAGCTGGCTGGACCAGCGCGAAGCCGAGATCGGAGACCTGCCAGGGCCGTTGCTGCCCGCCGCCACCAAGGCCGTGTACGACGCACGGCAGGCGGCGAACCGGATCGTCGCCGGGGTGAAGCTGCTGACCGATCCCGCCCACCCCCGCCATGCCGACGCGCTCAGGGCCTTCCATTTCG
>JAOPYL010000076.1 GCA_025964625.1 Actinoallomurus sp.
ATCGTGGACGGCGTCACGCTCGCGGGCGCGGGTCCCTGGTACAGCGTGCTCACCGGCCGCGACCCGAACAACCGCAGCCGCGCCGCCGGCATCTACGGCAAGTACGTCGCCGACGGCGGCCCGAGCCAGCACGTCACGCTCAAGGACTTCGCCATCATCGGCGAGATCACCGAGCGGGTCGACGCCGACCAGGTCAACGCCCTCGGCGGGGCGATGAGCAACTCCGTGGTCGATGACCTGTGGCTGCAGCACACCAAGGTCGGGGCCTGGATGGACGGCCCGATGGACAACTTCACGATCAAGAACAGCCGCATCCTCGACCAGACCGCCGACGGCGTGAACTTCCACACCGGCGTGACCAACTCGACGGTGACCAACACCTTCGTACGGAACACCGGCGACGACGGGCTGGCCAGCTGGCCCGAGAACAAGCCCAACGTGAACGACTCGTTCACCCACGACACCGTGGTGGCGCCGGTCCTGGCCAACAACATCGTCACCTACGGCGGCAGGGACTTCACCATCTCCGACAACGTGGTCTCCGACACCGTCACCAACGGCGGCGGCATCCACGTCGCCAACCGCTATCCGGGGGTCAACTCCGGCAGCGGCACGGCCGTCGCGGGGACCATCACGGTGGCGCGCAACGCCCTGCTGCGCGCGGGCAACTCCGACTACAACTGGCACTTCGGGGTCGGCGCGATCTGGTTCGACGGGCTCAACGAGGCGATCAACGCCACCGTGAACGTGACCGACTCCGACATCATCGACAGCTCCTACGAGGCGATCCAGTTCATCGAGGGCGGTGCCACCCACACCGTCAACTTCAACAACGTCAACGTGGCCGGCACCGGGACGTACATGATCCAGGCGCAGGCCGGGGCGACCGCGACGTTCAACAACGTCAAGGCCTCCTACATCGGCGCGGGCGTCGACATCCACAACTGCGTGGGCGGATCCTTCTCCCCGACCTATGGCAGCGGCAACTCCGGATGGAGCCTGGGCTCGACGGTGTGCACCGGCCAGTGGCCCGCGCCCAACTACATCTACCCCGGTGGGACCGGCGGCGGAGGCGGCACGCCGACGCCGACCCCCCCGCCGACCGCCTGTGTCGGCACTGGCAACCTCGCCAGGAGCAAGGCGATCACCGCGAGCAGCCACACGCAGGACTACGTGGAGTCCCACGCGGTCGACGGGGATGCGAACAGCTACTGGGAGAGCGCCAACAACGCCTTCCCGCAGAACATCACCGTAGACCTGTGCGCCTCCACCGGCGTCGGCAAAATCGTGCTGAAGGTGCCCCCGGCGGCCGCCTGGGGCACCCGCACGCAGACCCTGTCAGTGCTCGGCAGCACCGACGGGGCGAGCTACTCGACGGTGGTCGCATCGGCGGCGTACACCTTCAATCCGGCGAGTGGCAACACCGTCACCATCACCTTCCCTGCGGTGAGCGAGCGCTACCTGCGCCTGAACATCACCGGTAACACCGGCTGGCCGGCCGGTCAGATCTCCGAGTTCGAGGTGTACGCCTCGTAGCCCGGAACAGAGCGCGTCCGGAGGAGGAGAGGACGCCTCCTCCTCCGGACGCCTCCACGCTCACCACCCGCGCAGCCTGACCACTGCCGGCATGGCCCTGATAAAGCAGAGTTCGCGTCCAATGCAAATGACTTTCGGCCCGGTGATGTGACTTACGTCCGCCGGCCTTGAACGTGTAGGCGAATTACGTTGATCCAGCCGTATGCTTGCGTCGTGACACGCCAAGCCGGGGAAGTGACCAAGGCCCGTCGGCTCGCCGAAGTGGCCAAGAAGGTGGGAGTCAGCGAGGCCACCGTCAGCCGGGTCCTCAACGGGAAGCCGGGCGTCTCCGACGCCACCCGTGCCGCCGTACTGACCGCGCTCGACGTCCTCGGCTACGAGCGGCCGACCCAGTTGCGCGGTGAGCGCGCGCGACTGGTCGGGCTGGTGCTGCCGGAGCTCGGCAACCCCATCTTCCCGGCACTGGCCGAGGTCATCGGCGGCGCACTGGCCCAGCAGTCGTTCACCCCGGTCCTGTGCACCCGCACCGCGGGTGGCCTGTCCGAGGCCGACTACATCGCGATGCTGATCGACCAGCAGGTCTCGGGCGTGGTGTTCGCGGGCGGGCACTACGCGGAGGCCAACTCGCCGCACGAGCACTACTACCGGCTGCTCGAACTCCGCCTGCCGGTCGTGCTCATCAACGCCGCCATCGACGACCTCGACTTCCCGCGGGTCTCCACCGACGACGCGGTCGCGGTGGAACAGGCCTTCGGCCACCTGGTCTCCCTCGGCCATGAACGGATCGGCCTGGTCCTCGGCCCAGAAGATCACATACCCTCCCGCCGCAAGCTGGCCGCGTTCAACGCCGCGGCGGAGAAGGCCGGGCTCGACCTGCCCCCCAAGGCCGTGGAGCACGCCCTCTTCTCACTCGAGGGCGGCCAGGCGGTCACCAGCCGGCTCATCGCGGGCGGCATCACCGGCATCATCTGCGCCAGCGACCCGCAGGCCCTCGGCGCCATCCGAGCCGTCCGCAAGGCCGGTATGTCCGTGCCCGCCGACGTCTCCGTCGTCGGCTTCGACGACTCGGCGTTCATCAACTGCACCCACCCGCCGCTGACCACCGTCCGTCAGCCGATCGAATCCATGGGCCGGGCCGCGGTGACCCTCCTGGTCAACCAGATCGACCGCACGCACGTCACTCCGGAGGAGCTCCTCTACGAGCCGGAGCTGGTCGTCCGCGGCTCGACCGCCCCCGCCCGCGTATCGGCTGTGTAGCAGCCGGCGACCGCGTACACGCCGGAAGTGAGTGGACCGGAGCGCGCAAAATATCGATTAGTACCGGCATGATGTCGACGACAGGGTCACAATCCCGTCACGACGGCCGCTCCGCCATGCCTTCACGGTCGCCCCGCCGGTAGGCGCATCGGTGGATGGCACCTGGCATCCCCGCAGGCCAGAGGAATTTTCCTCGTCGTCGCATGTCGTGCGGAAGACCGTCCTGTGCGACTGTCAGTTTTTTGCGGCTATATGACTGACTCTTGCTGCGCGATGCTCGTCTCTGTATCTTCCTGGCAGCCGGGTGCACGAAGCGCGTTCGTCGTCGGACGTACCACGTGAGGAGGTCGGGGGCCCGCACGCTGGCGTACGGCCGGATGGTCTTCGTGGTGCCACTCCAGGAGGGAAGTCATTGATGAAACGCCGTCATCTCGCGGTGCTGCTCATCGGAGTCGCCGCCCTGACCAACGTCGCCGCGTGCGGCAGCGGCGCCGGCGACAAGGGGGGCAAGAACGAGGCCGCCGCCGCCGGCCCGCTCGACCCGAACACCAAGGTGTCGATCACGGTCGGATGTCAGCCGCCCAAGAGCTCGCCGACGTTGCGCACCGAGTGGAACAACGACGTGGCCGCGTTCCAGAAGCTGCACCCGAACATCACGATCGTCAGCAAGGACGCGTTCCCCTGTGAGGACCCCAAGACGTTCACGGCCAAGCTGGCCGGCGGTCAGATGGAGAACGTCTACTACGTCTACCTCACGGATGCGCAGAACATCATCGCCGCCGGTCAGGCCGCCGACATCACCAAGTACGTCTCCGGGGTGAAGAACTACGCGAACCTGCAGCCCCAGCTGCTGAACGTCTTCAAGGGCGGTGGCAGGCTCTACGGCCTGCCCAAGACCAACTACTCCATGGGCCTGCTCTACAGCCGGAAACTGTTCGCGCAGGCCGGTCTCAACCCCGACCAGCCGCCCACCACCTGGGACGAGGTCAGGGCCGACGCCAAGAAGATCGCGGCACTGGGCAACGGCGTCGTCGGCTACGCCGACTACAGCGCGAACAACCAGGGCGGCTGGCACTTCACCGCCGAGCTGTACTCCCAGGGCGGCGACATGGTGACACCGGACGGCAAGAAGGCCGCGTTCAACAGCCCGCAGGGCAGGGCGGTGCTGCAGAACCTGCAGCAGATGCGCTGGACCGACAGCAGCATGGGCAGCAAGCAGCTGCTGCAGATCTCCGACGTCCAGCCGATGATGGCCGCGGGCAGACTCGGCATGTACCTCTCCGCACCGGACAACATCCCCATCCTGGTGAGCCAGTTCCAGGGCAAGTACGCCGACTACGGACTGGCCCCGATGCCGGGCTCGCGGGGCACCCTGATCGGCGGCGACGGGTACATGTTCAATCACAAGTCCACCCCGGACCAGATCAAGGCCGGCATCCTCTGGCTGGAGTTCGAGAATCTGACGCCGGGCAAGGGACAGTTCGACTGGGCGCAGAAGAAGATCGACAAGCAGCCGGTCGGCCTGCCGCAGCCCAACATCTTCACCGGCCCGCCCGCGGCCGAGGAACTCCGGATCAGGACCCAGAACGCCAACATGCCGGTGGACGACTACAAGGCCTTCGCCCAGGGTGACCCGGCGCTGAAGTACCGGCTCGAGCCGCCGCAGGCCCAGCAGATCTACGCGGTCGTCGACGGCGTGGTGTCCTCGGTGCTCACCAACAGGAACGCCAACCTCGACAACCTGCTGTCCCAGGCGGAGACCAAGGTCAACGGCATCCTCGCCAACGCCAACTGACACCACTCCGGGGGCCGGGCCACACGCCGGCCCCCGGACCGGCGTGGACAAGGACCGCCCGAGATGAGGACGCAGACGATGGACATCTCGATTCCGGCAAGGGCACGGCGACCGGCCTCGCGTCGCCGGCGCGATGTGGGACGCAACCTCTCGGCCTACGGGTTCCTGTGCGCGGCCCTCGTGTGCTTCGCGATCTTCTCCTGGTACCCGATCGTGCGTGAGGTCATCCTCAGCTTCCAGAAGACCAACTTCGTCGGCCAGACGACGTGGGTGGGCATGCGCAACTTCGACCGGGTGATGGCGGATCCGTCGTTCGGCGCCGCCTGGAAGAACACCGCGATGTTCACGTTGCTGGCGCTGGTCTGCGGTTACGCGGTGCCGTTCGTGACGGCTCTGGTGCTGAACGAGCTGCGGCATGCCCGCGGTTATCTCAGATTCGTCGTGTACCTACCGGTGATGCTGCCGCCGGCGGTGTCGGTCCTACTCTTCAAGTGGTTCTACGACCCCGGCCCGGGGCTGTTCAACGAGATCCTGCGGTTCGCGCACCTGCCCGCGCTCAGCTGGCTGGACTCCAGCAGCACGGCGCTGATCTCGCTGGTCATCGTCGCGACCTGGACGAACATGGGCAGCGGAACGCTGATCTACCTGGCCGCGCTGCAGACCGTACCGGCCGAGCTCTATGAGGCCGCGGAGCTGGACGGAGCAGGGATCTTCCAGCGGATCCGGCACATCACGATCCCGCAGACCAGGCTGATCCTGCTGGTCATGCTGCTGCTGCAGATCATCGCGACCATGCAGGTCTTCATCGAGCCGTTCCTGCTCACCGGCGGGGGACCGGAGAACTCGACGGTGAGCGTCGTCTACCTGATGTACCAGTACGCCTTCAACTTCAACAACTACGGCGGCGGCGGAGCGCTCGGGTTGATGCTGATGATCGTTCTCGTCATCTTCTCGGCGATCTACCTGCGGATCTCCCGCGATGACCAGACCGGCCGGCCTTCCCGGGCCCGAGGTTAGGAACTCCCCGATGTCGAACGTCCTGGATCATCCGCCCCGGACGGCCCGCGTTCAATCCACGACCGGCACGAAACGGGCCGAGAAGGCACGGCGGCGCCGAGACGCCGGGCAGCGAACGCTCGTCTCGCCGCACCAGCTGCGGACCCGGCGCGGCCGGATCGTCTACTGGTCCGTGCTGAGCTTCACCGTCATCCTGTTCACGCTGGTCTTCGTCTTCCCGCTGTACTGGATGGCCACCGGCGCGATGAAGTCCTCCGACGAACTCATCCGCCTGCCGCCGACGCTCTTCCCCAAGCACCCGCATCCCGAGGTGTACGGCAGGGCCTGGCATCAGATGGATCTGGGCCGGTACATGCTCAACACCTTCATCTACGCGCTGGGGGCCTGGCTCTTCCAGCTCGCCGTCGACGTCTCCGCCGCCTTCGCGCTGTCCAAGCTGCGACCGATGCTGGGGAAGCTCATCCTCGGCGGGATGCTGCTCACGCTGATGATCCCGCCCACCGTGCTGTTGCTGCCCGCCTACCTGACCGTGCGAGACCTGCCGATCCTGCACCTGAACCTGTTGAACACACCGTGGGCGATCTGGCTGCCGGCCGCCGCGAACGGCTTCAACATCTTCCTGCTCAAGCGGTTCTTCGACTCGATCCCAACCGAACTTCTCGAGGCGGGCGCCATCGACGGGGCCTCGTCGCCACGCGTCCTGTGGTCGATCATTCTGCCGGTCTCCCGGCCTATCCTCGGGGTGGTGTCCATCTTCGCCGTGGTCAACGTCTGGAAGGACTTCGTCTGGCCCCTTCTGGTAATGCCCGACACGAACCGGATGCCGGTGAGCGTGGCCATCTCCTCGCTGTCCCAGCAGATGCCACAGAACGTGCTCATCGCCTCATTGGTGATCGCGAGCCTTCCGGCAATCGCGATCTTCTTCATCTTCCAGCGCAACATCATGGCGGGCCTCACCGCGGGCAGCCTCAAGGGCTGATCCGCCCCCGCAGACTCGAGTGCGTCCCTCGAGCGCCCACGGCCTGACAGCGGATCGGATCCGCGAACACTTCGCACTCGAAGGAGATATCCCAGCATGGGTGAAACGTGGTGGCGGGGAGCCGCGATCTACCAGGTCTACCTGCGCAGCTTCGCCGACGGCAACGGCGACGGCTTCGGCGACCTGGCGGGACTGCGGAACCGCCTGACCTATCTGGCGGACCTGGGCATCAACGCCGTCTGGCTCAATCCCTGGTATCCCTCACCGATGTCGGACGGTGGCTACGACGTCGCCGACTACCGGAACATCGAACCGGTCTTCGGCACGCTCGCAGAGGCCGAGAAGCTGATCCAGGAGGCCCACGACCTCGGTATCAGGATCATCATCGATGTCGTCCCCAATCACTGTTCGGACCACCACGTGTGGTTCCGGGAGGCCCTCGATGCCGGACCCGGGTCGGCGGCGCGGGAACGGTTCTGGTTTCGGCCCGGCCGGGACGGCGGCCCGCCCAACGACTGGCAGTCCATCTTCGGCGGACCCGCATGGACGCAGGTCGCCGACGGCGAGTGGTACCTGCATCTGTTCGCGCCGGAACAACCGGACTTCAACTGGAACAGCCCGGCCGTACGGGATGAGTTCCTCGATGTGCTCAGGTTCTGGTTCGACCGCGGAGTGGACGGCATCCGGATCGACTCCGCCGCGGTGCTGATCAAGGACCCGGATGCCGAACCGGACGGGGACGACCCGTACACCGACAGAGACGGCGTCCACCAGATCTACCGCGCGTGGCGGCAGGTCGCCGACGACTATGCCGGCAGGGTCCTGATCGGCGAGGTCTGGCTGCCGGACCAGGCGCGTTTCGCCAGATATCTGCGGCCGGACGAGCTGCACACGGCGTTCAACTTCGATTTCCTGGCCTGTCCATGGGACGCATCGGCCCTGCGCGGGGTGATCGATGCCACGCTGGCCACCCACGAGCCGCTCGGCGCTCCGCCCACGTGGGTGCTGTCCAACCACGACGTCACCCGCCCGGTGACCCGTTACGGCAGGGCGGACACCTCCTTCGACCACGGCGACCGCAAGCACGGGGCGCCCTCGGATCTCGGCCTCGGCATCCGGCGGGCACGAGCGGCGGCACTGCTCGCCATGGCCCTGCCCGGCGGCGTCTACGTCTACCAGGGGGAGGAACTCGGCCTCCCCGAGATCGAGGACCTCCCCGACGGACTGCGGCAGGACCCCATCTGGACCAGGTCGGGCAACACCGACCGGGGGCGGGACGGCTGCCGGGTTCCACTGCCCTGGTCCGGTGAGGCACCGCCCTTCGGCTACAGCAGTGGCCGATCCTGGCTACCGCAGCCCCCGAACTGGCGGGAACTCACCGTGGAGAGGCAGGAGACGGCCGAATCCTCGATGCTCAGCCTCTACAGGACGGCCCTGCGGATCCGCCGGGAGAAGCTCGGGGACGGCACCGTGACCTGGCTTCCCCTCGGCGAGCAGGTGCTCGCCTTCACCCGCGAGTCCGGCCTCACCTGCGTGGTCAACCTCGGCCCCGAGCCCGTGCCGCTTCCGGCGCACGAGACGGTGCTCCTCGCCAGCGGCTCACTCGATGGCGACGTCCTCCCCGCGGACACCGCCGCCTGGCTGCTCTGAGCGCCCAGGCGCTCAGAGGGCCCTGCGGCGCTTGCGGGTGACCTCCTGCCCGATGGCGACGGGCAGGAGGACCCCCTGCCTACCGCCCCTCGCGGCCGGGGGTGTTGAGGCGGGCGAGGAGCGCGTTGTAGGCCTCCAGCGCGGAGTCGTCCTCGTCGACGTCCCCGCTCGCCCTCAGCCGTTCGCGATCGGAGTCGTCGGCGTCGCCGAGGGCCTCGTGCCCGGTACCGGCCAGCGCGCCCTGCCGGACGGACTCGAGGAAGGCCCCGGCCCTCGCCGCTTCCGGCGATCTGTCCAGCAGCCACGTGGCGGCCACGATCAGCATCATGGCCAACATCAGGCCGTCGCCGCCGATCCACATCACGGCGCCGGCCCCATGGATGTCGGCCACCGGCCCCGGACCCCAGGACGGTTGCATCCGGGCGTAGGCGGGAAACGGCGAATGGGTCGCTTGCAGCAGCACGACCCCGACGATCGTGTCGGCCGACATCGCCATGAACAGGCTGAACAACCGCAGCGGGTACGGCAGTTTGCTCCGGGGCGAGTCAGAGGTCAGGACGTGAGAGAAGTAGAGGTACCCGCCGCCGAGGTACAGCACGTGCTCGAGCGCCATCAGCGCCGGCGAGCTCATCATCGCGTCCATGAACGACGACAGGTGCACGCCGAACAGCACCACCGCGTAGAGAGCCAGCCCGGTGAGCGGCCAGGTGACGACCGCGACCGCGCGCGACCGGCGGATCGCGTCGATGCGGTCGTGCGCACTGCCGCGGGTAGCGTGCAGCAGCAGGGTCACCGGATGGCCGTAGCAGAGCAGCCACGGTGCGGCCATGATCAGCATGAGGTGCTGGATCATGTGCACCCAGAGCAGCCCGGCATCGCCGTACACCGCGGGGCTCCCCATGATCGCCGCAACGACGACGGCCAGGCCGGCGGCGAACGACGCCGTACGGGCGAGCGGCCACCGCACGCCGCCACGACGCGCCGACATGACCGCGATCAGGTAGAGCGCGAGCGCGATGAGGACGAGAACGGCGGTGATCGGCGCGAACCGCCAGGTGGTGAACGCCTGCGCCCAGGTGAGCGGCGCCAGGGGATCGCCCATGTTCATGTGGGGATTCATCAAAGTGTCTCCATCAGATCCTGGCCGAGGTAGCGACCTGGCCGGCAGCCGCGCGGGACGGCGAACAGTGCGCTGGAGGTGTGCCGGATGAACCGGCTGAGGTCGTCGGCGAGCGCGAGGCGCTGCTGGATGCGGGTGAAGCCGTCGGCCGGGTCGGACTGGAAGGCCATGAACAGCAGTCCCGCATCCGGCGTGCCATCGGGGCGGTAGCCGTCGAAGTAGGAAAAACCCTTGCGAAGAATGGTCGCGCCCGAGTTGGACTGCGGCGAAGCCTGCCGGATGTGGGCGCTCGGGCCGATGGCGAGGGAACCGTCGGGGTTCTGCTCGTCCAGGTCGAACGGGGTGAACTCGGTACCGCCCGACAGCGGCGCGCCGGTGTCCTTGCGGCGCCCGATGACCTGCTCCTGCCGGTGACGGGGCAGCGTGTCCCAGTCGTCCAGCAGCATGCGGATACGGCGGAAGACCAGGTAGCTGCCGCCGCGCATCCACGCCGGGCCGGCGCTCGGGCCGACGAAGATGTTCCGCTCGAATCCGGCGTCGCCCGGCCGTGGGTTGCCGGTGCCGTCCAGCTGGCCCATGAGGTTGCGCGGGGTGGCGTCGCCGCTGGTGACCGTGCCGTCGGCGGTGCTGAACCCGCTCATCTGCCACCGGACCCGCGCGGTGCCCCGGGCCAGGCGGGTCAGCGTACGCAGGGCATGGGCGATGACGATGGCGTCGTCCGCGGTGAACAGCACGCCGATGTCACCGTCGCTCTGGCGCTGATCGATCTCGTCCCGGGGGAAGGCCGGCAGCGGGGCCAGCTCGGCGGGCACGGCCGCGCCGAGACGGCGCAACAGCGCGGCGCCGAAGCCCGCCGTCACGGTCAGCGAGGCCGGACCGTATCCCCGGACCATCGCGTCGTCACCCGGCGGCTGCTCCCCCGCGGTCAGCCGCCGGGCGGCCTGCGTCCACGCCTGAAGCATCGACGTCAGGTGCCCCGCGTCGGCATGCGGTTCGAGGTCGAAGGCCGCGAACCAGCCGTGCGCGGCGTACGGGGCGAGAATGCCGGCCTGGTGATCGCCATGGAACCGGATCCGGCGCTCCCCACGAGAACGGGCGGACTCCCCTCGCGTCGCGGCGGCGACGCCCGCGCCGCCCGTGGCCGCGACGGCGCCACCGGCCAGCGTGGTCATGGCGAGCAGGCTGCGCCGGCTCACCGTCCGCCTACGCGGGTCCCTGCCGGTCATGAAGACGAGCGCTCCAGGAGCTTCGGCAGGTCCGCCGCGAAGTCACGGGAGGAGACTCCCGCCGTGTAGACCACGTGCGCCAGATGGTCGGTGCCGAACGGGAGTACCTCGGCCCCGTGGGTGACCTCGTACTCGCCCGTGGTCGAGGACGGGCGTTCCAGGGGGATGCCGAGCGACTTGGCCGCTGCCTGGATCTTCGCGTAGTCACCGGTCAGCCCGATGAACGAGGGGTTGAACGAGGCGAGCCAGGACTTGATGACCTTCGGGGTGTCGCGCCACGGGTCGGTGCTGATGAAGACGACGGCGATGCGGGCACGCTGGGCGGGCGTCAGCAGCCGCAGCGCACCGGCCAGGTCGGCCATGGTGGTCGGGCACACGTCCGGGCAGTGGGTGTACCCGAAGTACACCATCGTCAGCTTGCCCTCGGTGGCCCTCATCAGATTCACCGGCCGGCCCGAAGTGCCGGTCAACGTCAGGTCGGGCTCGCGGAACGGACGGCCGAGCGTCGCGCCGTGCAGGTCCGAGGTGGGCGCCGAGATCTTCACCGGGCTCTGACTCGGGTTCGATGTGCTGCCGCAGCCCGCCACCAGGAAGGGCAGCAGGCACAGGGCGGCGATCAGGCGGTGCCCCCGGCCGGCCGGCAGGCGGATTGCGGTACGTGAGAACGACACGATGCTCCTCGGGAAGCATGAAAGACGGGGGTGGCAGCGCCGGCATGCCCGGCTCCGGGACACGGGAGCGCGTTCCCGGGAGGGCGCGGACAGGCCGTGATCAGATGGAACCATCCTGGCGGACGCATGACCTCACCAAAACTACGACACGTAGTACATGGAGACTACACGGCGTCCCCGTCTGCCTCGGCGTCCGTGCCCGCTCGCGCGGCGGCCGTTCTTTCTGGTTGAGAGCCGCCTGACCTCCCCGCGCCGGCCCGCGTCAGGGAATGACGTCGATCCCTATCGTGCCGGTGTAGTGCAGGCGGCCGAAGTAGGCCACTTTGACCAGCGCCCACCAGGTGCCGGGACGTGCGGTCGAGGCCGCCCGGACGCCGAAGGGGACCTTCGCCGTGGCACCGGGCGCGACCTCGAATCCGCGCGTCCACGGGCCGATCAGCACGTCCGCCGCCGGCCCCCAGGTGCCGTAGGGGCTGGTGAGCTGCGCCTCCCCACGGATCGACGCCGCGGCGGTATTGCGCAGGTCGACGACGATCTCCCCCTCGTCTCCTGGACGCAGCCCCAGTGTCGTGGATGCCATGACGACGTCGAGCGGATCCGCCGAGGAGGTTTCGCCCACCTCGACGGTCACCACGTCCTCGAGCACCTGACGGAGATCGTCACGGATCCGGGCGCCCACGAAGTAGGTGCCGGGCCGCGCTTCGGAGACCCCGACACTGAGTTCGTACTCGGCGTACTCCCCCGGCGCGAGGTCGTAGTCGAGCGCCGGGCCGGTGACGGTGATGCCGTCGGGCACGACGAGCTTGACCCGCCCGGCCGCGGGCCGGCCCGAAGCGGCGACGGTGAGGCGGATCCGCCCGGGGCCGGCCGGAGTGAGCCGCTGGGGTGACAGGTGCACCGCCGTGGGAAGGTTCCCCATCGGCGCCGGCCCCTTGTTGTGCAGCCAGTAGCGGGTGAAGACCGGCTGGGCGGGTTCGGCGGACGGCCCGAGCCGAGTCTTTTCCGCACCGGGGGTCACCTCGCCGCGCCGTGACGGACGCAGCCGCAGGGTCGCGACCTCCGCGGCCCCCAGCTCGACACTCTCGCCGTCCAGCCGGCGGCCGCCCTCGGATTCCAGCAGGTCGGTGACGTGGGTGTCGGCCACGCCGGTGAAGAGTCCGATCCGCGCCGTGGTGGGCCGCCCGGCCGATTCGTACACGCGCACGGTGATGCCGTCGGCCGGATCGGTGGCGCCCGGCCGGGCGGCGGCCAGCGGGTTCCCGGCGGGCTTGAGCGCGGCCAGCAGGACGTTCTCCGGCTCCACGGACACCAGGCCGGTACGCGCCGCGGACTCCCCGGGATGCGCCGTCGCCACCCGGGGGAGCACGGAGTGGTTGTACTCCTGCCCGGCACGGACGAACCCGGCCGAGCGCCAGTCTCCCTCCCCTGCCACCAGGGAGTACTGGAAGGTATGGCTCCAGTGCTGCCAGGACAGGCTCGACCCGTCGAGCGCGGTGCGCAGCGGCCCGTCGATCCACACGCCGCTCGGCCAGGTGCTGCAGGCGCGCATCAGGTTCAGGTAGAGCGCCTCCCCCAGCTTCGCGACGGTCCCGGGCGTACCGGCGTTCAGCAGCGCCACGGAGTAGTCGCAGGCCGGATCGTCGGTGCCCGGCAGTGCGCCGGGCCGGGCGACCTCGATCGCCGCGTCGCCGAGGTCCGCGCACAGCTCCGCGACGTCTCCGGCGACGATGAGCACCGGCAGATCCCGTACGCCGCGCAGGTCCGCGTCCGGTGTCCAGACCTCGCTCATCGGGCGGGCGGGCGGCACGAACACCCGGCCATGGGCCGCCAGCGCGGCGGCGTACGCGGGGCCGGCCGCGGCCAGCACCTCGGCCGCGAAGGCGTTCTGGTCGGGGCCGCCGAGGACGATACGCACGTCCGGGAGATTGGAGTCCACGTCGAGCGCGCCGTAACGCGGCCCGTCCGGCCGGGTGCAGGTGGCCGTCACGCCCTGGGCGACCAGCGCGGCCATCAGTGCGCGCACCGGCTCCCCGTCGCCCCGGCCGATCACCTCGGCGACCCCGATGGCGTGGGCCTGGCGGGATCCGTCGTCGGCGGTCAGCACGATCCGCGCGGTGGCGCTGAGCGCGGTCCAGTTGTGCGCCGGGTTGTCCAGCGTCCACAGGTCCGCGGCCGTGTCGGCGTCGGGGAATCCGAACGGCCGGCCGATGGCCGCGAAGCCCATCTCCGACACGGGTCGGCCACCGGGTACGTCCAGGTCGAAGCGGACTCGCAGCAGGCGGTCCTGGCCGATGGAACCTCCTGCGCGGGTGCGGAAGTCCACCCGGTCGACGCCGTCCCAGAGCAGGACCTCGCCGGTGATCGTCAGCTCGTCCAGCGCCGTCTCGACCACCAGACGCCGCCCGATCGCGCACTCTTCCAGCCGGACCGAGGCGGTCCCCTCCCCGGTGCCGCGGCCCGGCCCCTTCGGCAGCAGGTGCCATGGCCCCTCGCCCCAGGTCGGGTGGGTGGGGTGCTCCTCCTGGCAGACGAGTTCGCCGCCCAGCCCGCCGGGGCGCAGTAGCTCCCGCCCGGCCCGCAGGTCGCGGACGGAGGTCAGGGCCCCGCCGCGTGCCGGGTCGGCCGTCACCGCGAACGCGGCGTTCCGCGCCTCGGCGCCTCCGCCGGGCACCTCCGTCCAGCCCGCCGGCACGTCGTCCGCGTCGAGGACGCGGTAGACCCGGTACCCGAGCGCGGGGACCTCGCGGGCGAGGAACGTCAGCGCGGTCTCCTCCAGGCCGCCGCCGTCCGCGGTGCGCACCCCCTCGGCGACGACCGGCACGATGTCACCCGCGTCGTCGACGAGGCGTACGCCGGAGGGCCCTGGCCGTTCGAAGGTCAGCCGGACGGTCGTGATCCCGTCGCGCGACCAGGACAGGGTGTTCGCGACGATGACGGGCCGGCCCGCGCCCGAGGTGTCGATCCGCGCCGCGAGATGGTCGATCGCCGCGGTGCGGACGGTGTCGCCCAGCTCGTACGCCTCGCGCCAGCCGCCGAGCAGGTCGGCGTACACCTGGTCGGACTCACTTCCGGTGATGGCGTCGTGGTGGGCGCCGAAGGCCAGCTGGCGCCAGGCCTTGTCCAGTGCCTCGGCGGGGTAGGCGGCGCCGGACAGCGCGCCGAGGGTGGCCAGCCGCTCGGCGTCGAGCACGGCGACCTCGGCGGCCCGCTGAGCCTGCTTGGTGTCGATGTAGGAGACGTCCTTGCCGGTGTAGACCGGGTTCATGTCGCGCGTCTGGGGGACGGGTGCCCGGCGCCTCTCCCCCATCTCCGCGCGCACCGCGGCGAAGAAGTCCCGCGGCAGGCCGACCACGAAGCGCGGCCAGACGTACCGCTTGTTCCAGTCGCGATGGACCTCGGTGCACCAGCGGGAGGGGACGACGTGGTCGGCGCCGACCGGCAGCATGACGTTGCGCGTGGCGGCGACCGGGCTCAGCTCGGCGAACTGGCCGTAGGCGACCTCGGCGGCCTCCTCGGGCGTGCTCGCCTGCTCCTCCATGGCCCACCCGGCGCCGTAGTGGTTGGCCATGTACGCGGTCAGCAGCCCCCGGCCGCTCGGGGAGATCCACTCGAACTCGGCGGGGAACTGCATGCGCCGGTTGTCCCCGACGTGCCGGTTGGGCCCCCACATGTGGAAGGGCCCGCGCGCCCAGGCGCTGGACGTGAGGCCCGCCTGGGCCATCAGCCCCGGGTACGCGGGGTCGTGGCCGAAGACGTCGAGCATCCACGCGGAGCGCGGGTCGCCGCCCGCGACGTCACGCTGGTAGCCGATGCCGTAGACCGCGTTGCGGATCGTCGACTCGGGGTGGGTGAGATTCGTGTTCGGCTCGTTGTAGTTGCCGCCGACGATCTCGATCCGGTCCTCGGCGAGAAACCTGCGCAGGTCCGCGCGGTCCTCCGGGAAGACGTCCCAGTAGGGCTTGAGGTAGTCGACCTCGGCGAGCACGAACTTGTAGTCGTCGTCGCGGCGGGCCGCGTCCAGGTGTGCGCGGACGAGGTCGAAGGCGGTCTTGACGACGGGCGGCCGGCGCTCCTCGGCGGCCGGCAGGTCGTACCAGGTCTCGGTGAAGCCGCCCTGGGTGTTCCACCACACCGGGTCGTAGTGGAAGTGCGAGACCATCCACATCGTCCAGCCGGTCACCGCGGCGACGATCTCGCCGTCGGCGGTGCACCGCTCCTCACTGGCACCGGCCGCCTCGGCGACCGCGGTGACACGCCGCCTGGCCCCCTCGGTGACGGGCTCGGCCAGCCGCACGCCCACCTCCGCGACGTACGTCTCGCCCGCGGCCAGGCTGGGGACGACGGCGGGCTCGGGCGTGCTCACGGCCGGCCCGTGCAGCGACACCCTGATCTCCGCGTGGGTGGTCTCGGTCGCGGCGACCGTCACGCGTACGACCTGGCGCGGGTGCGAGGCCGAGCCGACGAACCGGTCGGTGGGATCGATGGCGGCAATGCGCATGTAATGCTTCCTTCGGCTCAGCCTTTGACGGCGCCTGACATGGCAAAGGCATTCCCCGGCGTGCGCTACGCCACGCTGTACACGCTGTACATCCGACGGCGGGCAGCGAATAAAGGATCGAGAAGGCGGCCGGCAGGCCTGGTCAGGCGATGCGGGTGCCCCAGGCGTGACCGGCCGTCCCCGAGTTCGTACAGTTTGTAACCGTACGAACTGGACGAACTCGTGGACGGCACACTGAGGCGGCACAGCCGCCGGACGTGAAGGGAACGTCCGAGAGATGAGCGACGGCTCTCCGGGGGACGGCCGAAGGCGTCCAGGCCGGGGCGAGCCTCCATCGGACACGACGGGTGCGGTGACCGTCGTGGACATGTCGATGCTGCGGCGCACCATCGCCGCGACCGCGGTCGGCAACATGATGGAGTGGTTCGACTTCGGGATCTTCAGCTATATGGCCGTGACGCTGGGCGAGGTCTTCTTCCCGACGGCGAGCGGGCCGGTGCAGCTGCTCTCGGCATTCGCCACGTTCGCCGCCGCGTTCGTGGTCCGGCCACTCGGCGGGTTCTTCTTCGGGCCGCTCGGCGACCGCATCGGACGCAAACGGGTGCTGGCCACGACCATGATCATGATGGGGATCGGGACCTTCTGCATCGGGCTGGTCCCCGCCTACCACACCATCGGGATCTGGGCCCCGGCACTGCTGCTGGCCGCCCGGCTCGTGCAGGGCTTCTCCACCGGCGGCGAGTACGGCTCAGCGATGACGTTCATCGCCGAACACGTCCCTGACCGCCGCCGCGGATACATGGCGAGCTGGTTGGAGTTCGGCACGCTCGGCGGCATCGTGCTCGGTGCGTCGCTCGTGACCGCGTTGACCGCGATGCTGTCGCACCGTGACATGGTCGCCTGGGGCTGGCGGATCCCGTTCCTGGTCGCGGCCCCACTGGGGCTCGCGGGCGTCTACCTGCGGCTGAAACTGGCGGAGACGCCGGCGTACGAGGGGCTGGGCCCGCGGACCGCCCGCGAGACCAGGCTCGGAGCGGAGTTCCGGCACATCTTCGTCGATCAACGGCGGCCACTGCTGGTGTGCATCGGGGTGTCGCTGGCCTGGAACGTGACGAGTTACATGCTCCCCTCCTACATGCCCAGTTATCTGTCCGCGGAGGTGGGCATCCGCACCACGACCGCCCTGATGATCGTGGTAGCCGTCCTGGTGATGCTCATGGTGCTCATCACGTTCGTCGGCCGGCTCTCCGACCGGGTCGGGCGTAAGCCGGTGCTCATGACCGGCTGCCTGCTGCTCGTGGTCGGGTCCGTACCCGCCTTCCTGCTCATCCGGCAGGGCACCGTCCGCTGCGTCTTCCTGGGGTGCCTGCTGGTCGGGCTGGCGTTGCTGTGCTTCGAGGGCGCCGGGCCGGCCACCCTGCCGGCGCTGTTCCCCACAGACGTGCGCGCCGGGGCGCTGTCGGTGGCCTTCAACATCGGGGTGTCGCTGTTCGGCGGCACGACCCCGCTGGTCACCCAGGCGCTGGTGAACGCCACCGACAACCTCCTTGTGCCCGGCTTCTACCTGGCCGGTGCCGGACTGATCGGTGCACTGGCGGTGCTGTTCAGCCCGGAGACCGCGGGAGATCCCCTGCTCGGCTCGGCCCCGGCCGTCTCCAGCCCCCGGGAGGCGGAGCTCATCCGCTGCCGTACGGGCGGGTGAGGATCTCCAGGTTGTGGCCGTTCGGGTCGTCGAAGTACGCGCCGCGACCACCGTCGCGGTGATTGATCCGCCCGGCCTCCTGGTGGCCCGGATCGGCGTAATACGTGATTCCGGCCTGCTGGATGCGCGCGAAGATGGCGTCGAACTCGTCCTCGGACACCAAGAACGCGTAGTGCTGCGGGGCTATGCCATCCGCGTCGCTGTCCATGAAGTCCAAGGTGACGCCGTTGCTGGTCTCGATGGGAAGGAACGGGCCGAAGGGGACGCCGACCCTCAACCCCAGAATGCCGGCCACGAAGGCGGCGGCTGTCTCCTTGTCGCGAGCCGCGACGATCGTGTGGTTCAGCTGGACGGACATCCTCGACTCCCCTCAGACGTGCTCCACGGTCTGCCGGTCTCCCCCTCCGTACCCCGGCACACCCGGAACCGCTCCCCGCCGGCGGGCTTTGCCCGGGGGATCGGCCAGGATGTCGGTGTGCGCATACGGCCGATCACTCCATCGCTGCTGGTCGAGGAGCTCGCGGATCGAATCGCCTCGGCTCCCCGGTCCTCCTGGGTGCGGGTCGCCGTCGACGGTGCTCCGGCGGCGCGGCCGGAGGATCTCGCGGACGCGCTGGCCGGCCCGCTGCGTTTGCGCGGCCGTGCGGTGTTCCGGGTGTCCGCGGGGGACTTCCTGCGCCCGGCATCGCTGCGTTTCGAACACGGCCGGACCGATCCGGACGCCTTCTATACGGACTGGCTGGATTCCGGCGCGCTGATCCGCGAGGTGCTCGGTCCTCTGCGGCCGGGCGGCTCGGGAGAGGTGCTGACCGCGCTGTGGGACAGCACCGTCGACCGGGCCGCCCGCACGCCCTACGCCACCCTGCCGCCGGGCGGAGTGGTGCTGCTGGACGGGTCCCTGCTGCTGGGACGTGGACTGCCCTTCGACCAGGCCGTACATCTGTGGCTCTCGCCGGGCGCGCTCGCCCGGCGGGTGGCGGCGGAGCACCGGTGGACGCTGCCCGCGTACGCCCGGTACGAGCAGGAGGCCCGGCCGGCCGAGGTCGCCGACGTCGTCGTGCGCGTGGACGACCCGAGGCATCCGGCGCTGGTCGACCGGTCGTGAGGCGCTCGGCACCGGCCGGGAACCGCGATCGGGTCCCTGGCCGGTGCCGCCGGATCGACGCCGACTGCCGGGCCGGCTCCGGGCTGACGTCGCCGGAGACCTTCGCCGATCAGCCGCCGAGCAGGTCGAGAATGTCGTCGGCGTGCTCCTCCTCCTCGGCGAGGATCACTTCGAGGAGCCGCCGGGTCGTCACGTCGCCGTCGCCCAGCCAGCGGATTATCTCCTGGTAGGACTCGATCACGATGCGCTCGGCGACGAGGTTCTCCTTGAGCATCCCTTCCAGATCGTCGTCCGCGAAGGTCTCGTAGGTGGTGTGCGCCCGCTGGGCGAGCGTCGCCGGGTCGAAGTCGGGCTCTCCACCGAGCTGACTGATCCGTTCCGCCGCCCGCATGGCGTGGTCACGTTCCTGGTCTGCGTGCTCGGTGAACTCGGCGGCCACCTGCGCCCGGTTGATGCCCGACGCCGAGATCGCGTGCCGGCTGTACCGCATCCAGCACACGATCTCCGTGGCGACGACGTCATTGAGGACGGCGATGACCTCTTTGGGGTCCCTGCCGTAGGACTCGGTCACCGGTCCCTGGTCCATCTTCTGGCGGGCACGATCCCGGATCGCGGCCACGTCGATGGCGAAGCTGTTCTCACCCATGTGCTCGTCTCTTTCGTTCGGGGAAGTATGTGTCTACCCAGCACGTGAGTTACATGCGTGTACGGCCGCGATCCATTCGCGATGGCCCCCGGACAAACCCGCGGCGCGGCGCCCGTGGCAGGCGGAACGTGCCTCAGCGGAGTCCTCTCAGGTGGCCTCGGAATCGAAGGGTGACCGCCCGGCGCCGGGGCGAGGCGGGGGGAACGTCGCCGCCGGTGTGCCATCGTCGGGCTCGGCGAGCAGGTGCTTGGCGACGAAGCGGCGCGGGTTGAGGTCGGCGATGTCGAAGTCGGCGTATTCAGGGCCGATCCCGGCTTTCAGCTCATCCGTGACGTCAGTGGCAAGACGGCGTAGCTGACGCAGCGTCTGCGCCGCCTGGGTGACGAGCTTCGGGAGCTGCTCGGGACCGAAGATCACCAGGGCCAGGACCAATAGGAGCGCGAACTTCTCGATCCCGATGTCGAACATCCGGGCGTCCCTTCCGGGCGCGTGCCGCCCTCCACGTGCCGCACATGGTCGCCACAGACTATGCGGTCACCGCCGGCCGGGCGGTTCGGGCGTCCGGTTCGGGCGTCCGGTTCGGACGGCCGGCCAGCGGGCACGTGCCGGCGACGCCGGGTGGGCCCGGCACGTGCTCAGCTCCGCAGGGCATGCCGGGCAAGCCTCAGCCCGAGGTCGAGCCCTATCTGGACGAGGATGCCCGCTCCACAGGCACCCGCGATCACGAGCGCGAACGGCTCCATGATCGGGATCAGGAAACGCATCGTCTCGGCGAGGCCGCCAGGCAGGGCGAGCGGCGGGATCGTGATCGTGATGGTCATGACGGACCTCCCGTCCGCGCCGCAGGCGCGGCCTAGGACCCGTCACGCGGCGTGCCGGCTGGAGGAGCCGGTCTGGAGCGGCCGGTTCAGGCCGGCGGCCGACCCAGATGGCGCACGTCGCGCGTGCCGGGTGCAACGGAATTGGGCCAACGATCGTCACTGCTGTCGGGACTCATCCCGTTCACCTCCTCGCGCTCATGCCACAACGGGCGACGACCACGACGGCACACGGCCGATGGGATCGGCGGTGCCGGCGCACCCCTTCAACTGAGGCATCGGCGCGGCGTGCTCCCGCCGTCTCCCCGGACGAGGTGCGACAACTTCAGTGAATCCGCTGGTCATGGACCTGTCAACAATTGCGCAAGTAAGAAACAACCAGGTGCTGCGATGAGAGTCGGGCGGGTAAGGGGCAAGCATGTCCGTCGGCTACGGCAGGGCCATGCGCCTGGGGCGGCGCTCGCCGCTGCGCCGCGCCATGACACGCGGGTCGCCGTTGCGCCGTCTCGACTGGGTCCTGCTCGGCGCGGTGCTCGCGCTGACCGGGCTCGGCACGCTCCTGGTGTGGTCGGCGACGCGGCCGGGCCTGCTGCAGGCCGGGCGGGACCCGGAGACCTTCCTGAAGAAGCATCTGGTGACCGTCGCGGTCGGCCTGGTGCTCGCCGCCGGGGTGTCCCAGCTCGACTATCGGCTGGTCCGCGCGTACGCCCCGATCCTGTACGTCGCGTCATGCGTGGGGCTGGTCGCGGTGCTCACCCCGCTCGGCTCGACGATCAAGGGCCATCATTCCTGGATCGAGGTGGGCGGCGGCTTCCAGTTGCAGCCGGCGGAGTTGGCCAAGCTCGGGCTGGTCATGCTGCTCGCGGTGCTGCTCGGCGAGCCACGCGACGGGCAGACGGCGCCGGGCGCCGGTGACCTGCTGGCCGGCCTCGCCCTGGCCTCGCTGGTCATATGCCTGGTCGTCCTCCAGCCGGACCTGGGCACCACGATGGTGCTGAGCGTACTGATCTTCGCGATGGTGGCCGTGTCCGGCGTGTCCAAGCGCTGGCTGGGGGCCCTGGTGTTCTCCGGAGTGCTCGCCGCCGCCGCCGCCTGGCGGCTTCACCTGCTCAAGCCTTACCAGGTCGACCGGTTCATCGCCTTCGCCTACCCGGCCGCCGACCCCAAGGGTGTCGGCTACAACGCCGCGCAGGCCCGCATCGCCGTCGGCTCGGGCGGCCTGTTCGGCCGGGGACTCTTCCACGGACAGCAGACCGCCGGTCACTTCGTGCCCGAGCAGCACACGGACTTCATCTTCACCGTGGCCGGAGAGGAGCTCGGCTTCCTCGGCTCGGCGCTGATCGTCGCGCTGCTCGGGGTCGTGCTGTGGCGGGGACTGCGCATCGCCTACTTCTGCGAGAACGGCTTCGGCATGCTCATGGCCGCCGGGGTGGTGTGCTGGCTGGGCTTCCAGACGTTCGAGAACATCGGCATGACCCTCGGCCTCATGCCGATCACCGGGGTGCCGTTGCCCTACGTCTCGTACGGCGGGTCCGCCACTCTCGCCAACATGATCGCCGTCGGGTTGCTGGAGGCCGTCCATATGCGGCAGAGAAGGTACGCCTGACCCCGGGCGCCCGGCTACTGGAGCGGACCCCCTGGATCCAGCCGGATCAGCCGCTCGTCAGGTCTCAGCGGGTCTCAGCGGAGGGCGGGCAGCAGCTCGGCCTCGGCCCACCGGATGAAGTCGTTCTGCCACTCCGCGCCGAGCTGGCAGAACGCGACGTGGGTGAAGCCCGCGTCGGTGAACTTCCGGACCGCCTGGACGTAGTCGGCCACGTCGTCGCCTATGGTCACCATCTCCGCGACGTCCTCCGGCCGGACGAACCGGGCGTGCGCCTCGAAGTTCCTCGGGCCCGGCAGCTCGGACAGCAGCGCCCAGCCGCCGACGCCCCAGCTCCACAGCTCGTGGGCGCGGCGCAGGGCCTCGTCCCGGTCGGGGCCGTAGCTGACCGGGATCTGGGCGTACTTCGGCTTGCCCTCGCCGGCCGCCTCGTCGAAGCGGGTGACGAGGTCGGCCTTGGGCTCGATCGACACCAGGGCGTCGGCGTACTCAGCCGCGAGCCGCAGCGACCGGCCGCCCGAGGCCGCCATCGCGATCGGCACCGGCTCATCCGGCAGGTCGTAGATCTTGGCGTTGTCCACGTCGAAGTACTCGCCGCGGTAGTCGACCCGGCCACCCTCGAACAGCTTCCTGATGATCTCGACGGCCTCGGTGAGCATCTCGTGGCGTACCAGCGGCGACGGCCAGCCCCGTCCGACGACGTGCTCGTTGAGGTTCTCCCCCGCGCCGAGGCCGAGCGTGAATCGGCCCTCTGACAGCACTCCCATCGTGGCCGCCTTCTGCGCCACCACCGCCGGGTGGTAGCGGAAGGTCGGACAGGTCACGAACGTCATCAGCGGGATGCGTTCGGTGGCCTGCGAGGCCGCGCCGAGCACGGACCAGGCGTACGCCGAGTGGCCCTGCCGCTCGATCCACGGGAAATAGTGATCGGAGATCACCGAGAAGTCGAAGCCGGCCGCCTCCGCCTGGACCAGGTCGGCCACCAGTTGCCTGGGCGGCGTCTGCTCACACAGCATCATGTATCCAACGTGGGCCATGACCTGCGCATACCCTGGTAGTGAGGGGTTAATCAGAGCGTCCGCGCAGCACCGCCCCGGGCGGGCCACTGACCCACGCCGCGAACCACGGTCACCGCAGCGGACGCCGGGATCCGGGCCCTTGGGCCGGTACATCCGCACGCTTGAGCGGGGGCAGGAAAATGACATCTCCGAACGAGAACGAGAAGCAGCGCCAGCTGGACGATTATCGCGTTGATCCCTGTGACGCCAACCTCACCACGGACCAGGGGGTCCCCGTCGACGACACCGACAACTCGCTGAAGGTGGGCGAGCGCGGGCCGACGTTGATGGAGGATTTCCACCTCCGCGAGAAGGTCACCCACTTCGATCATGAGCGGATCCCCGAGCGGGTCGTGCACGCACGAGGGTCCGGCGCCTACGGCTACTTTCAGGTGTACGACGGGTCTCTCGCCGAGTACACGAAGGCGGAGTTCCTCAGCGATCCGTCGCTGCGCACGCCGGTGTTCGTGCGCTTCTCCACGGTCGCCGGATCCCGCGGGTCCGCCGACACCGTCCGTGACGTGCGCGGGTTCGCCACCAAGTTCTACACGGGCCAGGGCAATTTCGACCTGGTCGCCAACGACATGCCGGTCTTCTTCATCCAGGACGGCATCAAGTTCCCGGACTTCATCCACGCGGTGAAGCCCGAGCCGCACAACGAGATCCCGCAGGCGTCCTCGGCCCACGACACGCTGTGGGACTTCGTGCAGCTCCAGCCCGAGACGACGCACATGATGATGTGGCTGATGTCCGATCGGGCGATTCCACGCAGCTTCCGGATGATGCAGGGCTTCGGCGTGCACACCTTCCGGCTCGTCAACGACGCGGGCGTCTCGACGTTCGTGAAGTTCCACTGGAGGCCGAAGCTCGGCACGCACTCCCTGGTCTGGGACGAGGCGCAGAAGGTCGCGGGGAAGGATCCCGACTTCAACCGCCGCGACCTGTGGGAGAACATCGAGGCGGGCCATTACCCCGAATGGGAGTTCGGCGTGCAGCTCGTCCCGGAGAGTGACGAGCACGCCTTCGACTTCGACCTGCTCGACCCGACCAAGATCATCCCGGAGGAGCAGGTCCCGGTACGGCCCGTCGGGCGGCTGGTACTCGACCGCAACCCGGACAACTTCTTCGCCGAGACCGAACAGGTCGCGTTCTGCCTCGGCAACGTCGTACCGGGCATCGACTTCACCAACGACCCGCTGCTGCAGGCCCGGCTGTTCTCCTACCTCGACACGCAGCTGATCCGGCTCGGCGGGCCGAACTTCCCGCAGCTGCCGGTGAATCGGCCGATCGCGCCCGTCCGCAACCACCAGGTCGACGCCTACCACCAGACGGAGATCCCCAAGACTCGCGCGACGTACCACCCGAACACTCTCGGCGGCGGCTGCCCCGCCCTCGCCGAGGAAGGCGCCTTCACCCACTACCCGGAACACGTCGAGGGCGTGAAGCTTCGCAAACGCGCCGAGAGTTTCGCCGATCACTATTCCCAGGCCACCCTGTTCTGGAACAGCATGTCGGGCTGGGAAAAGGAGCACATCGTCGCCGCGTTCCGGTTCGAGCTCGGCAACGTCGAGCACCGCCACGTCCGGGAGGGCGTGGTCAGGAACCTGAACAACGTCGACCACGACCTCGCCGTGCAGGTCGCCGAGGGCATCGGGGTGGAACCGCCGAAGGAGCCCGCCGGCGAGAACCACGGCCGTTCGTCGCCCGCCCTCAGCCAGGAGAACGTCGCGCACAGCATCGCGACCCGGAAGATCGCGATCCTGGCGGCCGACGGGGTGGACGCCGCAGCCGTCGAGGCGGCCCGCGGGGCGCTCACCGAACGGGAGGCACGATGTGAGGTGCTCGCCCCACGCGACGGCACCGTGACGGCCGCCGACGGCGGCACCGTCGAGGTCACCCGCGCGCTGCCCACGGTCGGCTCCGTGCTCTACGACGCGGTCCTGGTGCCCGGCGGCGAGGAGGCCGTACGCACCCTGTCCCGCGACGGCAAGGCGCTGCACTTCGTCGCCGAGGCGTTCAAGCACTACAAGGCGGTCGGCGCGGTCGGTGCCGGCACCGAGCTGCTCGACGCCGCCCGCGTGCCGCAGGCAGGCCGCGGCGACGCAGACCGGGCCGCCGCCGACCAGGGCGTGGTCACGGCGGACACCGCCACCGGCGAGTTCCTCGAGGAGTTCGCGAACGCCGTCGCCGCCCATCGCCACTTCGGCCGGGACACGTCCTCGGTACCGGCCTGAGGAGAGCCAGAGCTCGTCAGCGGAGGATCGATGGGACTGATCGGGAGTCCGCGCCGGGTCTGAGACAGCGGCGGGGCCAGGCCCTGCCCCCTGGGCGGCCGTACCGTCGTGCGGCCGTACCGTCGTGCGGCCGTACCGTCGTGCCGTCAGACGTCGATGATCTGGAGGCTGCCGGTCCCGCGCAGGTGGCACCGCGAACCGGCGAGCGTGATCGGGACCGTGTCGAGGCGCATGTCGGCGATCCGGGCGGCGTGGCCCGGCGCCAGGCCGCCGGGAGGGAGCGGAATGGTCCAGGGGGGCTCGGCCGGCGCGGTACCGGCCTGCCCGGGGTTGTCGAGGGCCATCAGCCACTGGCCCTCGACGAGCGCGAGGGTGAAGTCCGCCGTCCTGGCGACCACGCACGCGTGACCGCCGAGCGGCGTGATCCCCTCGTGCGCGCCCTCGGGGCCGAGATGGTGCACGCGGCAGGTGCCGTGCTCCGGCCGTTCGGCGTACACCGACACGCCGTCCGGGCCCACCGTGGCGCTGTGCACGCGGCCGGGGACGGACGTGCTCCACCGCCGCCCGCCGGTGAGGAGGTCGATGCCGAAGATGCCCGTCTCACGCGCGGAAGAAGCCGCCCCGGACCGCTCGTCCCGGTCGGCCCGGTCGAAGGCGGCCAGGTCGACCGCCACCAGCGCGCCGGCCACCTGCCCGGCCAGCACGTATCCGCAGGCGTCGATGAACCACCGGATGGCGCCGGTGGCCGCGTCCCGGCCGACCCACTGCTGCGCCGGCCCCGGCCGCTCATAGTCGGGGGAGGTCACGCCCAGCACGATGTCCCCACTCGCGTGGAGCAGCCATTCCTCGCTGCGCCAGCGATACCGCTCCTCCCCCCACCGCCGGTAGGTGATGCCCTGGCGGGATCCCTGCCGGTACAGCCACGAGCACAGGTAGGCATCGTCGTCGAGCGCCGCCACCGCGACGCGCAGCTTGCTGCGCGTGTCGCACGCGACGATGTCGTATGGATCGTCGTCGGGCAGTTCGTCGACCGTACGCACGGCGCCGTCCCGGCCGACGCGCAGAACCTGGAGCGAGGTGTCGTGCTCGTAGACCGGAACGACGATGTCGCCGCCGGGTGTCGTGGTGACCGCTCCGGGCTCGATCTGCCGGCCGGTCACCTCCCGGCTCAGCCGGAACCGCTCACCGGCACCGTCGATGGCCTGCAGGATCGGCGCGTCGCCGGCCTCGTGGCCGGTCGCGCCGCCCGCGAGCAGGATCAGCTCGTCGCTCACCACGGGGGCCGCCGACCAGCCGCACGTGGGCTCGATCACCGGAAACCGCGGGCCGTTGCGGAACACCAGTCGATTATGACCACCGTGCCGGGTTCCGGTGTCGCGGCACCACCGTGCCCGGCGCCGCGCCCGGCGGGCCACCGGGCGGGCATTGTCACGTGTCCGTCATGTGTCTCGTGCGTCGAAAGCCGCGGTAATACCTTCTCCTTGCCGGATGATGAACTTAACGGTGAGCTTTCATGTCGTACGCGCTGGGCAGGTCACAGTCATATCGATGATTGGGGGGACGGCATGGTCGAGCTCGACAGGCGTCAGGCGTTGATAACCGTGGCGGCGGCCGGTGCCGGGCTCCTGGCGGGCGGAGCGCCCACGCTCCTCCGCGCGACGCGGCCCAGGGTCGCTCCGAAGAAGACCGCGAAATCCGCCGTCCGCGCGGCGCAGCACGGCCCTCCGCGGGACCCCGGCTACGCCCGCGGGCCGTTGCAGGCGCTGAACAAGCCGGTGCACAACCTGCGCGACCTGGCGCCGGCCGCTCCCCCGAACGCGGTCGCGCTGACCGTCGACGACGGCCCGCATCCGAAGTGGACGCCGATAATGCTCGACCTTCTCGCCGAGTTCCACGTGTCGGCCACGTTCTCGCTCATCGGTGAGCAGGTCGCCGAGTTTCCCAAGCTGGTCCAGCGGATCGTGGCGGCGGGACACCAGGTCTCCGATCACACCGTGACCCACCCGCTGGACCTGCCGCAGCTCGGCACCGCGCGGATCCGGGAGGAGATCGGCGGTGCGCACGACCGGATCGCGCAGACCACCGGCGTCGCCCCGAAGTTCTTCCGCGCGCCCGGCGGGGCCTGGTCTCACCAGGTCCTGGACACCGCCACCGAACACGGCATGATCAGCATCGACTGGCAGGTCGACCCGCGCGACTGGGCTCGCCCCGGCACGACACGCATCACCGACGTGCTCCTTCACGCCCAGGCGGGCGACATCCTGCTCTGCCACGACGGCGGCGGCGACCGCTCCGAAACGATCAATGCGCTGCGCACCGTCATTCCCGCTCTCAAACAGCGCGGTCTCACCTTCGTCGCCCTCTGAGCCCGCCGGCCGCCGGACGTCTCCGGCCACGGCGGCCGTCCGGGGCTCAGTCATCCCGGCCGGTCCCGGCGGAGGCGCTGAGCACCGCCGCGTCGCCGGCCGCGGCGTCCGGCCCGCCGGGCCCGGCTGCGGCATCGTCGTCAATGTGGCGGACCGCGTACCGGAGGAGGAGGTCGAGCGCCGTACGGAGGTCGATCTCGTCGGCCGCAGACGCGGACGTCGGGCCCGGAGAGCCCGCACGTTCCGGGACGACCGGCCCCAGGCACGCCGAACGATCCGGGACGACCGGCCGCACGGACGTCGAACGCTCCGGGGAGGCCGTGCGGGGACAGGGCGAGCCGTCCTCGGCCGCCTCGTCGCCGCCGGGGCGCGCATCCTCCGGGCTCTCAGGACCGCCTGCCGCGGCGCGCGGCCCGCAGGCCTCCTGCCGGTGCCGTCCGGCGCCGCGACGCCGGCTCGCGCCGCCTCCGGCCTTCCCACGGCGCGCGGACAGAATGCCCGGGTCGTCGGGCGACGGGGCGAACTGCGCCGGCAGTTTCCGGAAGAGCCGGGGGATCCCCAGGGTGAGCACGTATCCCCACAGGATCATCAGGTTGCGATACAGGTCGTACTGCTCCCGGTCGCCGGCCTTCACCACCGCGAGCGCGAAGAGCATCACCTCACCGAGGATGAGGAGCAGTCCCCAGCACGCCACGACGACGACGCCTGACGCCAGGACGAACAGCGGGACGTTGACGGTCGTCGGGATCTTGCTGAACACAGTGCTGTCGTCGAGGATCCTGAACAGCCACCAGCCCGACCCCAGCAGGCCGCCGGCGATGTAGAGGACGACCCGGCGGCGCCGCCCGTGGCGTCCGGCCGGCCGGTCGTCCGCCCGGCCCGGCTCCGTGAAGCGCCCCGGCCGCGGCGCCCTCTCATCCACGACCGCCGCCGACGGCCGCACTCGGCCCACCGATAGCGTTGAGCGGATGCCGCGCGTCGCCCCGCGGCAGCCGGCGTACGGTGAGGTCTGGTAGCAACGTGGAGTCGCCGCAACGAATGATAAAAAGCGGCGAAATGGGCATTATTGCCATTTCACACTACTCCTGCACTGGGCCTTGTCTGCGAGAGAGTCGGGCGGGTTCGATCGGTGAGGGGGGCCGTCCACGGCTTCCGCCGACTGCGGCAACAGTCTCCGATGGAACAACGAGGACGGCCCTCGGTATTTCTGTTGTGAAGCTCGATTGGCCTCGGCTTAAGTATTCCGCGCAGATGACCAAGGAAATCCAGACACCATTACCTGGCTTCGAAAAGTTAATCCTGCGCGCCTTCCGCTGGCACAGTTTTCTGGTCACTCTCCGTGACGCCGCAAGTGTGGGCGCGGTCGGAGAATTCCGACACCCGAGACATGGTCAGGCCACGCGCACAACGGACTGGCTCACGGACTGTAATCGGCGCCCGGTCACGGTGGACCGATAGTTCGCCTCGCTAAAGACATCACAGAGCGCGTGGGAGTGATTACGCACCGTAAATGCGCCGGAGTGGCGGCCCGGCAAATCGCTCATCTACGACGACAGTTGGCGAGAACGACAAATCCCACAGCTGGGCTTGTCCATTTTCGTCACGCCGGGTCCGCACACGTCGCACCGCGAGCCCGAGTCATTCCCGGCCGACGGCTCACGTTAGGCTGAGCTCACTTAATAAGCGGCGAGCATCCTCATATATCTCCATTGCTCCAAGAACGGGAATCACCCCGATCCCTCAAGAGCCCCACCGGGAAACTAAGCGTAGTCAGTGTATTACCTTCAGCGACTGCCGTCATTCTGCCGGCCGCGCAGGCGACCGGCCCGGCCCCTGGCCTGATCCGCTTCCGCGGTGACGAAGTGCGGATGCCGAGCCGCAGCCGGTTTGATCATCAAGGCGCCGACCGGCAACCTATGGGCAGTGATCATCGTCCAAGTTGTCATGATTGAAGCACTGCACAGCGTGATCGGCTTCCGGAGCCACCGATGATGGGCCCGACACACGCCCTCAGCGCGGGTGTCGCCTTCCTGGCCGTCGCAACTCCGATGTCCCACTACGTCCACCACCTCACCCCGGCGACGGCCGCGGTGGGCACGGTGGTGGCCGCCGGAGCGGGCATCCTCCCGGACTTCGACCACCGGCAAGCGACCCCCGCACGCGCGTTCGGGCCGCTGTCGGCCGCGCTCGCATGGACGATCGGGAAGCTCGCCGGCGGGCACCGCCACGGCACCCACAGCATCATCGGAACCGGCGTGTTCGTGGCCCTGGCCGCCGCTGCGACACTTAACCCGTGGGCGCTCGCAGCGACCCTGTGGCTGTGCATGGGCCTCGCCGTCCGAGCCCTCTGGAAACACCCCCCGAACCGCCCCAACGGCAAGCTCGACTACCGGGATGTCGCTGGGCTCATCCACGCGGCCATCGCCGCCTACATCGCCTACCAGCTGGTGCACTCCGGCTTGGACATGGGCGTGGTCCCGTGGGCCGTCGCCGTCGGCTACCTGGTCCACCTGATCGGCGATTCCATGACCGAGATGGGCGTCAACTGGCTGTGGCCACACCCGCGCCGCTACCGCATCGCCTCCATCGACACCGGTAAGACCGTCGAGAAGCGGGTGGTCGTCCCCGCCCTGTATGTCGGGCTCGCCGCCACCGTCTACCTGACCTACCCGAAGTGGGGCCCCGTCCTGCTCCACACCCTCCAGCCCACCACGGGATGAAGGAACGAGCCCGAGAATCCCCGACCGGCGAGCCGCCGGCCGGGGGCCTCATCAAGGACGACCCAGACTTCGAATAACACACCTGACCCAGCAGTCAAGGTGTCCTGAACGGGACACCGGCCAACCAGGCACACGTTTGGAGCGTCTTCATCTGTACCTCAACGAAAGGTTCGGGATGAAGATGCTTCTCGCTGTATCGACGGCCGTGGCCGCGGGCGTACTCGCCGTGCCGGCCACCGCCAACGCGACCGCCAAGCTGCCGGTCTGCCGCGCCTCGTTCACCGGGCACCCGGAGAACAGTTCGCCGCCGTGGGCGACGGACACCTTTACCCGGACGACGAAGTTCCACAAGAACGACGATGGCACCTACAAGGTGCACATCACTGACCGCGGGCACTTCACGACGATCCCCGGGACGAAGTCCGACTCCGGCGACACGATCGCGAACAAGGTCACGGGCGTGTTCACGGGCTCCGGCGACTACACGGTCACGAGCGCGACCGGCCCGACCTGCGTGACCGGCGAGTCCTACACCGCTACCCACGACGCCCGCACGAGCGACTGGCCGAAGCACTACTTCGGCGACAGTGCGACCACGACCGGGATCGACCCGTGGTCGTGGCTGTACCGGACGTGCCGCGAGTACATGGTCGAGGACAGCGTGAAGGGCACTGTTGGTCACATCGCCGGGAAGCCCTGCAAGGCGAAGCCGACGCCTACGCCGACCGATTCCACTCCCGAGCCGTCCCCGTCGGACAGTACTCCGGCGCCGTCCGACACCACCACCACGCCGCCGACCAGTGCGCCTGCACCTACCCCGGTCAAGAGCGACCTCCCGGTCACCGGCTAGATATCGGCCCTGAGCACAGCGGAAGGCCCCGCCCTCCCGACGTGGA
>JAOPYL010000081.1 GCA_025964625.1 Actinoallomurus sp.
AATGTCGGTGGTGGTCGTTAGCGTGTTCGGATGCGGTTTCGTCTTCAGCCCACGTCCGCCCAGGAGCGGGTGTTGCTGGAGCATTGCGCGCATGCCCGTTTTGTGTGGGATCTTGCGGTGGAGCAGCATCAGCATTGGCGGCCGGGGCGGGCGGGTGCGCCGGGCTATGGGGAGCAGTCCCGGCAGTTGACCGAGGCGCGTAAAGCGTTCGGGTGGTTGGCGGTGGGGTCGCAGACGGTGCAGCAGCAGGCGTTGCGGGATTTCGCCCAGGCCATGAGCAACTTCTTCGCCGGTACGCATCGTCGGCCCACGTGGCGTAAGGCGGGTCGGCATGAGGGGTTTCGGGTCGTCGGGGAACGTGGTCGGCACTGGGATGTGCGTCGGCTGTCGCGCAAGGTCGGTGTGGTGAAGATCCCGAAGGTCGGCTGGGTGCGGTTCCGCTGGTCCCGTCAGGTTCCCGGTGGGGTCAAGTCGTTCCGGGTGACCCGGGATCGGGCGGGGCGCTGGCATGTCGGGTTCGCCGCGATCCCGCCACCGGTCAACGGACCCGGTACGGGGCAGGTCGTCGGGGTGGACCGGGGTATCGCCGTCTCGGCTGCCCTGTCCACTGGTGAACTGCTGCGTGTTCCCGGCCTGCGGGACGGCGAGGCCAAGCGTCTGCTGCGGCTGCAGCGGAGGCTGGCTCGCGCTAAGCGGGGGTCGAATCGGCGGCAGTGGGTCAAGGCCGCGATCGCCCGGTTGAAGGCCCGTGAGGTGGATCGGCGTAAGGACTGGGTGGAGAAGACCTCCACCGATCTGGCCCGCCGCTTCGACCTGCTCCGGGTGGAGGACCTGAAGATCAAGAACATGGTGGCTTCGGCGCGTGGCACCGTCCAGGTGCCGGGGAAGAATGTGCGGGCCAAGGCCGGGTTGAATCGGTCCATCCACGCGGCCGGCTGGGGCCGGCTCGTGACCCGCCTGGAGGACAAGGCTCCTGGCCGGGTGGAGAAGGTCGATCCCGCGTACACCTCCCAGACCTGCAACCCCTGCGGGCACCGCGATGCGAAAAACCGTCAGAGCCAAGCGGTTTTTTGCTGTCGCGCCTGCGGGCATGTAGATCACGCGGATGTGAACGCGGCCAAGAACATCGCCGTGGGGCGGACGGTGACCGCGCGGGGAGGCCGGCCGGTGGGCGGGCCCGTGAACCGCGAACCTCAACTCCTTCCCTCCTCCGGGTATGGACGGGTTGGAATCCCCCGCCTTCAGGCGGGGGAGGACGTCAAAGTTGTGTACAGCCTGCCGATTGACGTCCAGTCGCCGAGCGACCGCAGCTTGCGACAAATCATGATCGGTCCGATATCTCCGCAGGTCATAGGCGACCCAATCCCACAGGGAACCGAACGGATCGAGCTCGTCCGCGCGCGCCATTAGATATCTCCGATGTACACGATTACCAATGTGTGCGACAGAGAGTAATCGCGGTGCGACACGCTGTCCTCACGTTCAGGGAAGTCCGAACCGAACCCACGAGGAAGCGACCGCCATGAGCCACGAAACGCCGTCCGGCACGACGCTCCGGATACTGCAGGAGCTGAAGCGACACGCGGAAGCCGCCGGGCTGGCCGGTCGCGTCGTCCAGACGACCCGCTCGAAGCCACCGGTCCTGGTGCTGGTCAATCCGGACGCGCGGCAATTGTCGGAGGAGATCAGTTGCCGGGAGCGCGGTGCGAACGACTGGTGGCTCCACTGGTCCTGGGGTGACCCGATCGGCCGAGCCACCGACACGGCCGGCGCGCTCGCGGCCATACGGCGAGTGCTGGGAACCCGAACGTGAGCACCGCGGTCTGCTCGGATGTCAAAGGTCGGCCTCCTCCTCCGGTTCGTCGTCGCTCAGGGCGGTCAGGAGCGTGTCCTCCGCGGCGGGCGGGACATGGCGGCGGGGGGCGATGCCGAGCAGTTCCTCCGCGAGCTCGTCGTTGCCGGCGAAGCCGGCCTCGGCGTCGATCATCTGGACACCGTCCCAGAGGATCAGCATGGCCGAGACCGCGTGGGCCGCCTTGTCGTGGTGCATGTCGTAGTGGGCGGCCATCGGGACCGAGTCGTAGTGGACCCAGAGGTCGTGGCCGGTCATGAACAGGTCGAGGCCGAATTTCACCGTCAGGCCCAGCAGGTCGGGCTTGTACTTGTCGTCGATGCCGGCGAACGCCTCATCGAGCGCGATCATGCGCGGGCAGTCCGGCCTGGCGGAGGAGTAGAGCGCGTTCGCGGCGGCGAAGAGCGGCAGGTGGATCGCGGCCGACTTCTCTCCGCCGGACATCACCGAGTGCTTGGCCCGGGTGAGTCTCACCTCCGCCTCTCCGGGCACGACGAGCAGCAGCTCGAAGGTGTGCCACGTGCGGTAGTCCAGGACCGCGGCGAGCACTTCCTTGTAGGTGGCGCGCGGGTGGCTCGCGCGGTAGTCCCGGATCATCTCCCGAAGAGAGCCGCGCAGCTCGGCCAGGCCACTGGCGCCGAGTCCCTGGGCGTCGCGTGCGAGCAGCCGGGAGGTCGCGCGCTGCCGTTCGTCGATCCTGTCCGAGTGGGCCCACCTGATGCCGATCGCGGTGCCCGAGGACATGGGCCTCGACCGGGTGTCGGTGTTCATCCCTCGGACGAGGTCCCTCGCCGCGAGGACGCGGCCGTGGATCTGCTGCGCGAGGCCGGTGAGGAGCTCGTCCTCCAGGACGGTGCGCTCGCGCTCCTCCAGAAGGACGCCCTGGTCCCGGGCCCGTTCGGCGACGCGGCGCGCGAAGACGGCGACCGGGTTGCGGCCTTCCTCGTCGATGACGAAGACCATGACGACGCCGGTGGGGTCGTAGTCCAGGCGGTAGTCGGCCTCGCAGGAGGCCAGCGCGTCGCCGAACGCCCGTAGAGCCTCCGACATCCGGCCCGAGGCGCTCTTGAGGGCGCTCTCGGCGATCGGTCGACCGGCGCCGATCTCCGCACGAAAGGCGTCGAACAGCTCGACGACTCCCGGGGGCAGCGCCCCGGCGACCGCTGCGGCCGGGTCGGCGGCCGAGCCCGCGCGGGACAGCGCGTCGGCGACGGTCTCGCCGGCGCGTTCGGGCGCCCAGCCGGGATCGGCGGGCCATGGCGTGGTGTCGGCGACGCCGAGCAGGACCCGCACGTCGCGGTGGGCGTACGGGGCGAAGGACGCGGCCTGTTCGAACAGGCTGCTCATCGCCTCGGCGACCAGCTTGCGGCCGTTCTTGAGGTCGGCCTCGGCGACCACACGGACCCGGTCCTCACGGAGGGCCGTGGTCTTCTGCCGTTCGTACTCGGCGCCGGCTGCCTCCAGGAGCCGCTCGGTCTCCTCGATCCTCGTCAGGATCTCCTTCAGCGGCGCGTCGAGCGCCTGCTGGCGGGCGGTGAACTCCTCGACCGCGGCGCTGTGCGCCTTCTCCTTCGCGGCGAGGTCCTCGGCACCCTCGGCGTGCTCGACACTGAGCCGCTCGACGCTCGCCTGCCGGGCGGCCAGGTCCTTCTCGGTGACCGTGGCGTTCTGCCGCTCGGTGTCCAGGCGCCCGGCCGCCGTGCTGAAGTCCTCGATCCCCTGGGCGACGGCGTCGACCGCCTCGGCCGCGGACGGCATGGAACGGTCGGCTGCCGCCTGGCGAAGCCGGCGTCTCCTCGCGTCGACCTCGGCGGCGGCGCCTTCGAACGCCTTGCGCGCCTCGGCGTCGGCCGTCCGCGCGACGGTCAGGAGAATCGCCTGGTCCGCGACGCGCTTCACGGCGCTGACGAGCGGCTTCGCCGCGGGTAGCTCCTGCCGCGCGCGTTTGAAGTCCGCGAGGAGGGTCTCCAGCCGGTCCAGCTCGGCGGCGGTCCCGGCCTCCTCCGTCTCCAGCCGCGTGATCGTCCGCTCGTATTCGAGGAGGCGTGCGCGCCGGCGGGCGGTCCGGTTGGTGGCGCCGATGTACTCCGGGGCCTGCTTGGGCCGCGCGCCCAGGTGGATCCCGTGGCCGAACTGCGCCTTGGCGGTGACGGCCGGGGACCCGTCGTGGCCGTCCAGGTCGTCGGTCAGCGCGATCGAGCCGATGACCGCCTTGATCACCTCCGCCGGGACCAGCTCCTGGTCCTCGGGGACCAGGACGTCCTCCAGGGTCCGGCCTTCCGCACGAGGCCCGGCCACCAGGTAGCCGTCGGACTCCGCGCTCTCCACCGCGGCACGCGTGAGCGCCGGGTCGGGGTGGATCCAGGCGGTCAGCATGCCCGCCCCGTACAGGGCCCCCTCGATGCCGGCGGCCTGCTCGTCGTGCACGCCGTCGGCGAAGCGTACGAGCTGCCACAGCGCCGCACCGGACCGCTGCGTACGGTCCGCGGTGCGCAGGTCGCCGGACGGCGGCGCGTCGTCCTGCTCGGCGCCGATCTCCTCCCGATCGGCCCGCAGCCGCGACAGGTCGGCGGCCAGCTGCTCCTGCCGGGTGACCAGCGTCTGCCTGCGGGCGGCGACCGCGAGGCGCCGGTCGTCGGACCGGCCGGCGAAGACCTCGGCCAGGCTCGGCGCGCCGGCCTCCCCGATCTGGTCGAGCGCCGCCGCGAGGGCCTCGGCATCGGCCGGCTCGGCCACGGGGTCCTCATCGCCGGACCAGCGGGCGATCCAGCCCTCCAGGTCCTCGGCAGCCTTCCTGCGCGTCAACGCGAGGTGGTCGTCGGCGGCTCCGCAGTCCTCTTCGCGCTTCGCCAGGGTCTGGGCGGCCTCGGTCAGGGAGTTCTCGGCGCGCCGGCGGTCCTCTTCGGCCTCGCCGACCTCGGACAGCCGGTCCCGCAGACAGGCGATGTCGTCGCGCCGTGCCGTGGTCCGGGCGGCGGCGCTGAGGAGCAGATCTTCGCCGGTGTCGGCCGGGCCGTCGCCGTCGGAGGCGATGCCGGCGCGCTCGGCCGCCTCGACGAGCGCGGTCGACCAGCGGCCGATCGCGAGCCGCGTGGAGTCGAGGCGCTCCTCCACCTCGGCCGCCTCACGCTTCAGGAGCCGGAGGTTGTCGGCGGCCCGGCCGAGGCGCGCCCGCTCCCTGGCCGTCTCCGCCTCGACCGCGGCGATCCGCAGGCGCATGTGTTCGAGGTCGCCCTGCTGCCGGTAGGCGTCGTCATCCTTGAGGGCGTCCAGCCGTACGCCGAGTCTGTCCCGCTCCGCCTCGGCGACGTCCCGTGCGGCCGTCGCCGTCTCCAGAGCGTGGCCCGCGCGCGCCATCTCGGCCTGCGCCTCGGCGATCGTACGGGCGTGCTCGACCGCACTGTCGGTGCCGGCCTGGATGCGGTCGAGCCTGGCCCTGGCGTGCAGCTGGAGGTAGGTCGTGTAGTCGGCCATGAAGGCCGTCACGGCGCTGTCCGCGGAGGTCAGGTCGTCGAACAGTCGCTGCACCGCGGCGAGGTTCTCGAAGTCGCGCGCCGCCTGGCCGACGAGGTCCTCGTCGACGGGGCTCAGCCCCGCGGTGAGCGTGTCGGAGACCTTGCCCGGGTCGAGGTCCTTGGCCAGCAGCGGCCGCCGGAGCGCCAGCAGCAGGTCGAGCAGCTGGGTGTAGCGCTCGCGGCCCAGGCCGAACAGGCGCGCGTCGACGGCGCCGCGGTAGTCGGTGGCGGTCTTGTACGCCGCGCCGGGCCCGAGGACCTCCTTGAGCTGCTTCTCGGTCAGCGGGCGGGAGTCCGGCCCCAGCAGCCCGAAGTCGACGCCCAGCCGCCTGCCGGTGACGAAGAAGGAGGACCGTACGCCGTCGCGGTGACGGTGGGCGCGCAGCCCGATGACCAGCGTCACCGTCTCGGTCGCCGGGTCCGTACGGGCGAACTCCATCCACACGTAGCCGTACTCGGCCTCCTGCCCGCGGTACAGCAGGTTGGACTTCATCGTCCGGTTGTCGCCGCTGAACGGGTCGAGCCGGCGGGCGTCGGCGACGCCGTCGAGCACGAACGGGAACAGGACCTCCAGTGCCTTGGTCTTCCCCGAGCCGTTGTGGCCGCGCAGCACCAACCGGCCGTCGGCGAAGACGAATTCCTCGTCGGCGTAGTCCCAGATATTGATCACGCCGGCCCGTGATGGCTGGAAGCGTGCCGTCATGACGTCTCTCCTCCGGGGGGACCCGACAGGTCCAGGGGCAGCTGGCCGCCGTGCGCGTTGTCGGCGAGGGCCAGGGTGATGTTGCGATAGCGCACGGCCGCGGGCAGGACGAGCACTCCGCCGGGCACGGGCCGCAGGAGGCTCAGCTCCGTGAGGAAGGTCAGCGCGGCCTCCAGCAGCCCGCGCGGGTCCTGCTGCCAGGCGCTGGTGAAGGATGCGGCGCCGAACTCCTCGAAGAGCTCGTCGATCATCGCGTCGAGCCTGCTCCGCTCGACGAACGGAGCGGCGGTGTCCCCCTCGGGCGGGACGTCTCCGGTCACCTCGGGCGGCGTCCACGCCAGCTCGCGTACGACGCCCGCCTCCGGCAGCCCGGCGTCGATCCGCGCCACCAGCTCGGCGTGGTCGTCGGCGTGGTGCGGCGCCTCGATCAGCGCCGGCTCGTGCCCGGGGTCCTCCAGCAGGTCGGCGATCTTCGCCAGCAGGAGTCCCGCCGTACGGTTGATGGCGCCGCCGCGTCCCGGGAATGGCCGGTCGGTGAACGCGCCGCCCGCATCGGCGAGCATGACGCCCTCGGCACGGCGTTCGACGACGAGGCCGGTGAACCGGGCCAGGTCCTCGGCGAGCCCCTGGGTACGGAGCACGTCGGCGATCGCCGGGGCGACGTCGGCGAAGTACACGACCGGCTGCTCGGTCAGCAGCCTGCGGGCGCGCTGGGCCACGGCCTGGCGGTGAACGGCGCCGTCGATACGGGCGAGGGGATCGTCCAGGAGCCCGGCGGCGCTGGTGAGGTGCTGGACCGGGCGGGCGGGCTTGAACAGGACGGCGCAGATGTCGTGGTCGATGTCGTAGAGGGCGTCGCCGCGCTCGCTGTCACGCGCCCATGCCTCCAGGGACCCGTCGGACAGGCGGAGCGCACCGCGGTCGACGAGCCAGCCGAGGACGTCCACGACGGCGGCCTTGTGGCCGCTCACCGTCGGGTCGAACCCGAGACCGGCGATGGCGTTGGCCGCCGGGGTGAAGACGCGGACGAGATCGGCCAGGCTGATCTCCACGCGGGAACGCTGGAACGACGCGAGCGCGAGGCAGAGGTAGGCCATGCGGCGCTGGTCGAAGGGCTTGCCCTTCTTCGCGAACACCAGCCCCTGTGTGGGGTCGAGCCGGTCGAGTCGCCGGACGAGCCGGACCTGGCGCGTGTCGGCGATCAGCGTGTACCCGAGCAGCTCGCGGAAGTCCACGGTCATCTCGTCGGCCCAGCGGAGCACCTGCTCGAGCACGCCCGGCCGCGGCCGGGTGGCGGTGATGAGGTCACAGGTCAGCACGCGGCGCACCGCCTGCTGGTAGGCGCCGAGATCGGTGGACTGGACTCCGGCGGCGGCCCGCGTACGACGCATCAGGACCCTCCTCGCGGCCGGCGGGCCATGGACGAGGCGGGCCCCAGTTCGAGCTCGAAGCCGGGAAGGTGCAGCAATCCCCTGTTGGTGCTGACCGTGCTCCCCGTGCCGGACGGCAGGAGGCGCATCATCATCACGTCACTCGCCCCGGAGGCGGCGCCGAGCCGGCCGGCGACGACGGTGCGGGCCTCCAGGGCACGGGTCAGCAGTTTGAGCAGGACGCGAGTCTCGGCCTCGTCCAGGACCCGCCCGTACGCGCCGGAGCCCATCAGCCGGCCGGCGGCCTCGCGTTCGGCCGCCCGCTCCGCGGCCTGCCGCCTGCGCAGCTCGACGCGGGCACCGGCGCCCGCGCGGACCGGCTGCGGCAGACCCGTCGTGGGCGCCTTGCCGGTACGGAACAGGCTGATCGACAGCTCCACGCCCGGCGCGTCCCACCAGGTGGCGCGGTCGGAGATCTGTTCGGCGTCGTCATGGACACCACCGAGGTGCCGGGCCGAGCGCAGGTTGAACGCCGCCGACATCAGCGCGTGCGCGGCCTTCGTGTCGGGGGTGCCCCACACCCACTCGGCCAGGTGCCTGAGCTGGGTGGCGCGGTTGACGCCGCCGCGCTGGGCCTCGGTGATCTGGCGAAGCAGCGCGATGACACCCGACACCGCGGTGCGCGTCGCCGCGCGCAGTTCACCGGCGCGCGAGTCTCCGGCGCCGTCGGCGGCGAACCATTCGCGCAGCGCGGCCCAGCGGCGCCGCCATTCGTCCAGGCGCTCCGGATAGGTCATGAACGGGCGCTCGTCGGCCTCCGCGGCGCGCGTGAGCAGCGTGGCCAGCCCGGTGTCCTCGACGTCCTGGACGGCCCGGCCGAGCCGGCCGAGGTAGCGGTCGAGCTCGGCCATGAAGTCGGTCATGTGGGTCAGCAGCGCGTTCTTGTAGCGGAGGAAAAGGTCCGGGGACGTGTCGGTGGAGCGGACGATCTCGCCGAGGGTCACGTGGAACTGCGCGGAGCGCCGGCCCATGTCCTCCATCACCGAGTCGAGCCGGGACAGCCGGCGGTAGACCTGCTCGGTCTCACCGGCGCGGTTCGCCTCCGCGAGGGCCTTGAGGTCCTCCAGGATGTCGGAGAACACCAGACGCGACAGGTTGGCGTCCTGGATCCGGGCCGCGAGGAGGTCCTCGACGGAGGTGTACGCCCAGTAGCCCAGCTCGCTGAACTGGTAGACCGACTGGCGGTTGCGGTAGCGGATCAGGTTGCCCGCCCGGGACGCGTCGTCGAAGCGATGCACGACGCGGTCCTCATAGAGGGCGTCCAGCCTGCTGCGCACGTTGCCGTCGAGTGTGGGCACGCCGTCGTGGAGCTTCGACAGCTCGGTGAGCGCCCCCGCGACCTCGTCGCTGTCCACCTGGACGTGGTGCACCGCCCGCAGCCGGTCCATGGCCCGCAGCACCCACAGGTAGGCCACGTGGTCGTCACGGCGGGTGAAGTTGAAAAGGCGGAACCGGTCGCTCACCGCCAGCGAGTCCAGATCCAGCGCCCTGCGCCCGTTCACACACGCCTCCCCCGTCACGCTGCCGACCCGCCAGGTGGACCAATCCACCCACATGCCCAGGGCAACGTACAAATCAATCGCCGCCTCCACGGGCACGACTAACGAAGGGTAGGCAACACCACCGACATCCGCCTGCTCTCCGACATGACTCGCACGCCGGCGGCCGCCCTGGCCGCCCACGCGCCGGGACTCTGTACGCGGCGGCCGCACCCCTGATACGACTTCCACGCGAACTCTTCGAGGAAGGATGGGCGACGATGGGCAGCACACCGCGCAGTCAGTCCTGGTACGCCGGGACCGACCGGAACGCCTTCATCCACCGGGCCTGGATGCGGCGTGGGCTCCCGCCGCACGCGTTCGACGGGCGGCCGCACATCGCGATCGCCAACACCGCCTCCGACCTCACGCCGTGCAACAGCCACCTGGGCGAGGTGGCGGCCGGCGTCAAGGCGGGCATCTGGGAGGCCGGCGGCATCCCGCTCGAGCTGCCGGTGCCCTCGCTGGGCGAGACGCAGATGCGCCCGACGGCGATGCTGTTCCGCAACCTCGCCGCGATGGCGGCCGAGGAGATGATCCGCGCCAACCCCATCGACGGCGTCGTCCTGCTAGGCGGCTGCGACAAGACCATCCCCGCCCTGCTGATGGCCGCGGCCTCGGTCGACCTCCCGGCGATCGTGGTGCCCGGCGGCCCGATGCTGACGGGGCACTTCCGCGGCACCCCGCTCGGGTGCGGCACCGACGTGTGGCGGCTCAGCGAGGAGGTACGCGCGGGCACGCTGTCCCAGGAGCGGTTCCTGGAGGCCGAGTCGTCGATGATCCGCAGCCGCGGGCACTGCAACACGATGGGCACCGCCTCGACGATGGCGTGCATGGCCGAGGCGCTGGGCATGACCCTGCCGGGCGTGGCCGGCATCCCGGCGCCCGACAGCCGCCTGCTCGAGCACGCGCACGAGGCCGGCCGGGTCGTCATGGAGATGGTCGAGCACGACCGGCGCCCCAGCACCGTCCTGTCCCGTGGATCGTTCCTCAACGCCATCGTCGCCCTCGCCGCCATCGGCGGTTCCACCAACGCCGTCGTCCACCTGCTCGCGATCGCCGGGCGCGCCGGCGTCACGCTCACTCTGGACGACTTCGACCACACCGGCGCGGACGTGCCGCTCCTCGTGGACCTTCAACCGGCCGGCGCCCACCTCATGGAGGACTTCCACCGCGCCGGCGGTCTGGGGGCCGTCCTGCGCGAGGTCAGCGACCTGCTCGACCCGTCCGCCACGACCGTGACCGGCCGCCCGCTCACCGAGTACCTCGCCGACGCCGATCTGCACGACGAGTCCGTCATCCGCCGCCGCACGACGCCGCTCCAAGAGGCGGCCGGCATCGCGGTCCTGCGCGGCGACCTGTGCCCCGACGGCGCGGTCATCAAGCCCGCCGCCGCCTCACCGTCGCTCCTCCACCACCGCGGCCGCGCGCTCGTCTTCGACAGCATCGAGGACCTGCGGGCAAGACTCGACGACCCGGACCTCGACGTGGACGAGGACAGCGTGCTGGTGCTGAGGGGCTGCGGCCCGAAGGGCTACCCGGGCATGCCCGAGGTCGGCAACATGCCCCTGCCCGCGAAGCTGCTCGCCAAGGGAGTGCGCGACATGGTGCGCATCAGCGACGCCCGGATGAGCGGGACGGCCTACGGCACCGTCGTGCTGCACGTGGCCCCCGAAGCCGCCGCCGGCGGGCCGCTCGCCAAGGTCCGGACGGGCGACCCGATCGTCCTCGACACCACCCGCCGCCGGCTCGACACCGACCTGCCTCCCGGCGAACTCGACGCCCGTGAACCCGCCTCCGCGACCGCCCACGCCGCTCCGGTACGCGGCTGGGAACGCCTGTACATCGACCATGTCCTGCAGGCCGACCGCGGCGCCGATCTGGACTTCCTGACCGGTTCCAGCGGCAGCGCGGTCAGGCGGGAATCCCACTGATCCTGGTCGCCCGGGATCAGCGGCCGGGCGAGGCCGCATTCGCCGCCGGCAGGGGCAACTCGCCCTTGTCCGCGCGCTCGGAGATGGACCTCCAGAAGTCCAGCGCCGCGCGTTCCAGGCCGAGCCCGAGTTCCAGGGTGATCATGCGGGCGGCCACTTCCGGGACGTCTCCGAAGCGTTCCCGCATCTGCTCGTACTCGGCGATGCGGCGCTCGTGCTGCGCGGCCTGTTCGCGTGCGAGCCGCGCGACGTCCTCCGGATGGGCCAGCTCGCTGAAGAAGAGCTTGATCTCGGCGACGTCACGCAGTTCGAAATGCTCCTCGACGGGCTCGCCGAGCCAGCGCCGGAGCGCGGCGTCGCCCACCTCGGTGATCGTGTAGGTCTTGCGACGCCGGCCCGCGTCCTCCTCGTGCAGCTCCAGCAGCCCGGCCTCTTCCAGCCGCTTGGGCTCGGAGTAGAGCTGGGCGTGCGGAAAGTTCCAGAAGTAGCCGACCGAGCGGCCGATGGCGCGCTTGAGGTCGTACGGCGTCGACGGACCCCGCATCGCGATCATGCCCAGGACGACGTACGACGTCGTTGAGAGCCGGACCTTTGACACGCTCTGGATCGTAACGTAGGTTTGGCCACCATACGAAACAGATCATCAAAAACAGATGGTCATTTCTCACTAATCGGCCCTCGATATAGCGCCCCCCGCGATGTTCGGCTCCGCGCAGACCGGAGTTCGAGTCGATCGCCCGCACGCGATGGAGGAAAAGGCGATGGACCTTGGCACGGTTCTGCGCTGGACGGCCGAGCGATACCCCCGTCGCCGTGCGGTGGGCGGCGCGAAGCCGATGACCTACGCCGAATGGGACGCGCACACCAACCGGCTCGCCCGGGCGCTCGCCCATCTCGGCGTGCGTCGCGGTGACAGGGTGGCACTGCTGCTGGCCGGCGGCGAGCCGCTCGCCAGCCTCCACCTGGCCACGCAGAAGCTGGGCGCGGCGTCGGTCCCCCTCTCCTTCCGCCTCGGCCCCACCGAGCTCGCCTACTGCCTCGGCGACGCCGCTCCCGCACTGGTGATCACCGATGCCAGCACGGCCGAGACCACGGCGGCCGCACTGGCAGGGCTCCCGGCCATCCCGCATCGCGACGCCGACGAGGTCGCCGCGCTCGCCGCCGGGCAGAGCGACGGCTTGCCGGAGGCCGGCATCTCGGAGCGCGACGTCAGCGTGATGCTCTACACCTCTGGCACGACGGGCCGGCCGAAGGGGGTCCCCCGCACGCACTCCGCCGAGCACCACGCGGGCGTGGCGCATCTCCTGCAGACCGGGCAGTGTCCGTTCGACGCCACCCTCGGCGTGATGCCGCTGTTCCACACCATGGGACTGCGCACCCTCGTCGCCACGATCATCGCCGCGGGCACATGGGTTCCGCAGGCTCGCTTCGACGCGGACGAGACGCTCGAGCTGATCGTTTCCGAGGGGATCCAGAGCCTCTACCTGGTGCCGACGATCTACTGGTCGCTGGTGCGCACGGGCAGGCTCGCGGAGGCGACCTCGGTGCGCAGGCTCGCGTACGCGGGGGCGTCGATGACCCCGGCACTCGCCGAACGGCTGGCCGAGACGCTGCGGCCGGAACGCTTCGTGAACCACTTCGGCAGCACCGAGATCTACACTTTCACGATCGGCCCCGACGTCGTCGCCAAGCCCGGATCGGCCGGCAGGGCCGGAGTCTTCACGCGCGTGCGCCTCGTCGACCCGGACCCGGCGGCACCGCCGGACGCCCTCGTCGCCACCGGTGAGCAGGGACAGATCGCGGTGTCGATGGCCAGCCCGGAGGCGTTCGCGGGCTACTGGCACCGCCCGGACGCCGACGAGAAGACCATCCGGGACGGCTGGTACTTCCCGGGTGACCTGGCCATCGCCGACCCCGAGGGCGACCTCTGGGTCGCTGGACGGGTCGACGACATGATCAACTCCGGCGGCGAGAACCTGTACCCGGACGAGATCGAGGACGCGCTGATCCGGTGTGACGCGGTCCGAGACGTCGCGGTCGTCGGCCTGCCGGACGACCGGTGGGGGCAGGCGGCGACCGCGTTCTTCGTTCCCCGTGACGGCCTGGCCCCGGAGCAGGCGATCTCCGAGCTCGGCGCCTTCGTCCGCGAGCGCTCCGGGCTGCCCTCGTTGAAACGACCGAAACGGCTCATCGCGGTGGACGCGATCAGCAAGTCCGCCGTCGGCAAGATCCTGCGCCGCGAGATGGTCGCCGGCAACTACCAGACCCTCGCCGACAGCGACGACCTGCCGGCGCATCGAGCAACCGGACAGGTGAACCAGTGACGACGGTTTCCGAGCGGCCGAACAGATCGGTCGTCCGCGTCGAGGATCCCGCGCTGCTGTGCGGCCGCGGCCGGTTCCTCGACGACATGGACCCCTTGCCCGGCACGCTGACCGCGGCGGTGGTGCGCAGCCCGCACCCGCATGCGCGGATCCGCGGCGTGAACCTCGAGCGCGCCCGCCGCCATCCGGGCGTCGCGGCGGTGATCGGCCCGGACGAGGTGCTCGAAGCGCTGCGCCCCTTTCCGCTGTCGCTCAAGGTCCCGATGCCGTACTACCCGACCGGGACCGACAAGGTGCGCTTCGTCGGCGAGCCGGTCGCGGTGGTGGTCGCGGCGGATCGTTATCTGGCCGAGGACGCCGCCGAACTCGTCGAGGTCGACTACGAGCCGCTCCCGGCCGTCGTCGACGTGAGGAAGGCCCTGCGGGACGACGCGCCCAAGCTCCACGACGGCGCCGAGGGCAACGTCGCCACCGACCGGAGCTTCTCCTTCGGCGACGTCGATGAGATCTTCGCGCGGGCCGAGCACGTGGTCACCGGCGAGTACGACTTCCCGCGCTACTCCTCCACGCCCATGGAGTGCTACTCGGTGATCGCCGACTGGCAGGACGAGGTGGACGGTCCCGCCGTCACCGCGTGGGCCAACTTCCACGGGCCGTTCTCGATGGTGCCGGTGCTCGCGGGGGCGCTCGGCGTTCCCGTCTCCCGCGTCCGCCTGCTGATCCCGGCCGACAACGGCGGCAGCTTCGGGATCAAGGCGGGGATCTATCCGTACGTCGCGCTGATGGCGCTGGCCAGCAAGCACGCCGGCCGGCCCGTACGGTGGACCGAGGACCGGATCGAGCACCTGCTGGCGAGCTCGGCGGGGTCGGACCGGGCGATGCGGTTCGAGGCGGCCGTGCGCGCGGACGGCACCATCGAGGCGCTGCGCGCGGACCTCGTCGACAACGTCGGCGCCTACCTGCGGCCGCCCGAGCCCAGCACGCTGTACCGCTGCTTCGGCAACATCACCGGCGCGTACAAGATCGACGCGGTGCAGATCCGCTCGCGGGCGGTCGTCACCAACAAGACGCCGACCGGCCTGAACCGCGGGTTCGGCGGCCAGCAGCTGTACTTCGGCCTCGAACGCCTCGTGGACAAGATCGCCGGCGTCTGCGGTCTCGATCCCGTCGAGCTGCGGCGGCGAAACTTCGTACAGGCCGGCGACTTCCCGTACGCCACGCCGACCGGCGGCATCTACGACTCGGGCGACTACCCGAGGGCACTGGAGATGCTGCTCGACAACGCCGAGTACCAGAAGCTGCGGCTCGCCCAGCGGGAGGCGCGCGAGCGTGGCGAGTACTTCGGCATCGGGGTCGCCACCATCGTCGACCCGTCGGCCACGAACATCGGCTACGTGGGCCTCGCGACGCCCGCCGAGCAGCGGAGGGCGGGCCGTGGCAAGTCCGGCTCGACCGAGCACGTGCGGATCAGCGTGGACATGAATGGCATCGTGTCGGTCCTGCTCGGCACCGTCCCCCAGGGCCAGGGGCACGCCACCGTCGCGCAGGCCGTCGTCGCCGGGCAGCTCGGCCTGCCGCTCGAGCAGGTACGGCCGGTGGTCGAGATGGACACCGCGACGACCCCGTGGACCGTCAGCTCCGGCAGCTACTCCTCACGCTTCGCCCCGCTGCTGACCAGCGCGCTCGTGGAGGCCAGCGAGCGGCTGGCGGCCACCCTGCGGCTGGCCGGTGCGACGCTGCTCGCGGCCGACCCGGACGAGGTCGAACTCGCCGAGGGACAGGTGCGGGTACGCGACGACCACAGCCGCGCGGTGGCGTTCCGGCATGCCGCCGGGCTGGTGCACTGGGACCCCGGTTCCCTGCCGGACGGCGTGTCGGCCCGGCTGTACGAGGAGGCCGCGTTCACGCCCCCGGAGGCGAAGGCCGCCAGCAGGACCGATCAGATCAACTCCAGCCTCTGCTACGGGTTCGTGGCCGAGCTCGTCGCCGTGCGCATCGACCCCGAGACCCGTCAGCTCGGCATCGAGCAGGTCTGGACCGTGCACGACGCCGGGACGATTCTGAACGAGACCCTCCTGGAGGGCCAGGTGCACGGGGCACTCGCCCACGCCATCGGCGGCGCGCTGTACGAGGAACTGCGCTACTCCGACAACGGCCAGCCGACGTCGGCGACGTTCATGGACTACCTGTGCCCGACCACGGCCGAGACCACCTACCGGCTCGACAGCGACCACCTGGAGACGCCGTCGCCGCTGACCAGGCTCGGCGCCAAGGGCTGCGGGGAGGGCAGCTGCATGAGCCTGCCCGTCGCCATCGCCAACGCCGTCGCCGACGCGCTCTCCCCCGCGGGGGTGGACATCACCACCCTGCCGTTGCACGGCAACGTGCTGCACGAACTGCTGACCGGCGGTGGCCGCGACGCGGAGAACAACCAGGACAACGAAAGGAACCACTGACGATGCCCCTCACCGGAGGCGAGATCAGGCTCGAGCACGGCCATGACGGCCGCGTCGCCTACCTCATCCTGGACCACGGCAAGTTCAACATCATCACCTGGGAGACCCGCCAGGTGATGGCCGACCGGTTCGCCGAGATCGACGCCGACGACAAGGTCCAGGTCGTCGTCATCAGGGGCGACGGCGAGCACTTCTCTTCCGGTGGCGACATCGCGGGGTTCATGGAGGTCGACCCGATCGACTTCACCGACCTCGGCCAGAACGTCACCGCGCCGTCGCGCAGCCCGAAGCCGGTCATCGCCGCCGTCGACGGCTACTGCTTCGGGGTGGGCTTCGAGCTCGCGCTGTCGTCCGACATCCGGCTGGCGACCGAGCGCAGCGAGTTCGCGCTGCCGGAGATGCGGCTGGGCATGATCCCCGGCTCTGGCGGCACGCAGCGGCTTGCCCGGCTGATCGGGCTGTCCCGCGCTAAGTACCACGTGATGACCGCTTCGCGGATCAAGGCGCAGCAGGCCCTGGACTGGGGTCTCGTCGCCAACGTGCTGCCCGACCGTGCGGCTCTCGACAAGGAGGTGGAGCGCGTGGTCGGCACCCTGCTCGGATTCTCCCCGCTCGCCGCCCGCACCGCCAAGGAGGTCCTCGACAAGGGCATCGACGCACCGCTCTACTCCGGCATCGAGCTGGAGCGCAAGGCGTACGCGATGCTGCGGTCCAGCAAGGACTTCGCCGAGGGCGTCGCGGCGTTCGGCGAGAAGCGCGCACCGAAGTTCCAGGGCCGGTGAGCAGGGCGTGAAAGCCGCACCGTTCGCCTACGTCCGCCCGTCGAGCCTCGCCGACGCCGTCGGCGAGCTCGCGAGCACCGACGGAGGTGGCAAGGTCATCGCCGGCGGGCAGTCGCTCACACCGGTGCTGGCCATGCGGCTTGCCCGCCCCGACACGCTCGTCGACATCAACGCGGTCGAGGAGCTCGGCGCGCTGCGGACCCGCGGCGGTGTGCTGGAGATCGGCGCCACGGTTCGCCAGCGTCGGGTCGAGCACGATCCGATCAGCCGCGGTGTTCCGCTGCTCGGCCTGGCGCTGCCCTGGGTCGGCCACCGGGAGCTGCGCAGCAGGGGCACCGTGTGCGGCAGTCTCGCGCACGCGGACCCCGCCGCCGAGCTGCCCGCCGTGGCCTGCTGCCTGGACGCGGAGATCACGGTGACCGGGCCGGCCGGCGTGCGCACGGTACCGGCCAGGAGGTTCTTCACCGGCGCGATGACCACCGCACTCGGCCCGGACGACATCCTCACCGCACTCAGCCTGCCGATCGCCGGCCGCGGTGAGGGCTTCGGGTTCGCGGAGATCGCCCGACGGCACGGTGACTTCGCGCTGGCCGGGGTCGCCACCCGGGTACGGCTGCGCGAGGGCGGCTCCCCGGAGGCGACGGTGACCGCGTTCGGGGTGTCGGACCGCCCGGTGACACGCGACGTCAGCGCCGAGCTGGCCTCGGTCCTCGCCGGTCCGCAGGACACCGCCGAGCGGATCGGCGAGTCGCTGCCGGACGTACTGTCCGAGGCCGCCGGGCAACTGGTCGACACGGACGGCGACGCGCACGCGTCGAGGAGCTACCGCCGCCGGCTGTTCCGCGTCCTGGCCGGCCGGGAGCTCGGCAAGGCATACGAACGCGCTCGGAGGAGCGCCGACGAGGTGAGCACGTGACCATCAACGAGCAGGCGCCGGGCAACGGGCGCGAGATGAGCAGGCCGCGCCCGGTGAAGGCGGACGCCGACGAGCCCATCGAGACGCGGATGACCGTCAACGGGACCGACGCCGTACTGAGGCTGCCGGCGCGTATCACGCTCGCGGACGCGCTCCGCGACCACCTCGGCCTCACCGGCACACACCTTGGCTGTGAACACGGGGTCTGCGGGATGTGCACCGTGCTCGTCGACGGCCAGGCCGCCCGCGCGTGCCTGCTGTTCGCCTGCCAGCTCGACGGTGCCGAGATCATCACCGTCGAGGGGCTCGGACGCCCGGACAAGCTGCACCCGCTGCAGGAGGCGTTCGGCCGCAACCACGCGCTGCAGTGCGGTTTCTGCACCCCCGGCTTCTTGATGAGCTCCTATGACCTCCTCAGCACCAAGCCGGAGGTGACCGAGGAGGAACTCCCCGAAGAGCTGTCCGGGGTCATCTGCCGGTGCACCGGATATCGCAACATCGTCACCGCCGTCGCGCAGACCAGCCGCGAGTACCCGGACGGCCTGCCGGAGCCGGGCAACTGCGCCCGGCGGGCCCTGGTCGGCCGGGCCACCGGACAGGCCGGCGGGGCCACCGCCGCGCCGGAGCCCGCCGAGGGTCCGGCCGAGCCCGCGGAGGCCAAGGACATCGTGCTGCCGGCGGGTGATCCGACGATCGCGGTCCGGGTCGAGACCGAGATCTCCGTCCCGGTCGAGAAGGTCTGGGCCGTCTTCGACGACGTGCACCTGCTGGCGCGGTGCCTGCCGGGCGCGGAACTCACCGACGAGCTCGGCGAGGACCGCTACGCCGGGCGGGCACGGGTGTCGGTCGGGCCCATCAAGCTGTCCTTCAAGGGCCTCGCGCACATCATCGAACGCGATCGGGCCGCGGGCACGCTCCGGGTACTCGCGGAGGGGCAGGACACCGGCGGAGCGCGAACCCAGGCGGACATCAAGCTGTCCACCGAGAGCACCGCGAACGGCACCACCGTGCACGCCGACGCGAAGGTGTACCTCACCGGCAGGATCGCCCAGTTCGGCCGGGCACTGGCCGGCGACGTCAGCCGCAGGATGTTCGAGCAGTTCGCGGACTCGGTCGCCGAAGCGGCGATCTCCGGCGAGGCCCCCAGCGGCCCGGCCGCCGCACCAAGCGCCCTGCGCCTGCTCAGATTGGAAGAGCG
>JAOPYL010000152.1 GCA_025964625.1 Actinoallomurus sp.
GATCCCCTTCATGGTGGTGAGGATCTTGCGCAACAGAGCCTGCAGCTTCTCGAAGAGCTGGGCGACCCGGGAGACCGCCTGGGTCCCTTCGGCGGTGGCCGCGGCGGCCTCGCCCTCGCTGGCGGCCGTGGCGACGGGGATGTCCGCGCCCAAGGTCTCCGGAGCCAGCGCCAGCGCGGCCACCCAGGTGATGATCAGCCACTCCACGAAGTTGCCCAGGATCCCGTTGACCAGGTCGAGGGCCACGGTCATCAGGGCCCCGGACAGGTCGAGTACGGCCTCGATGTGGCCGATCTCCACGATCGTCAGGTGGACGCCGTCGAGGAAGTCCCCGATGCGCTTCTTCGCGGCCGTACTGGCCTCGCCCTCCCAGGTCGCCAGGTCGTTGGAGAGCGACTGGTTCATCTCCTGAGCCATCGTGGTCAGCCCGGTACGGACCGTCGCCCAGTCGCTCTTCCGGTTGCCTATCTCTACCGGGTTCCCGGTCACCCAGGCGACCATGCACTGGAGCGGCACGACGAAGTTCTCCAGGAAGCCCAGACCCGCGGTGATGAGGGCGTTGAGCGGGTCGATCCAGGAGAGGTACGAGTTGGCGGCGAGGTTGCCGATGTCTCCGGCCAGGTTGCCGAAATCACCTGCCATGGCGTCGTTGACACCAGAGATCAGGTTGGAGAGCGGGATCACGCTCCCCTGTGCGGCCTGGATCGGGTCGCCCAGACTCAGATACGAGGCGCCCCCTCCCGCGGTCGCCTTCGAACCACCGATGTTCTTCCCGAGGGCGTTGATCGCGTCGATGATGCCCTGGTTGGCCCGCGCGTAGTTCTCGGCGCTGGCCTTCATCGACTTCTCGGCCGAACCGAGCCACTTCTCCACCAGGCCGAGGTGTTCGACCACGTGGGAGTGCAGGGTGGAGTAGTCGGCGGCGAAAGCCGCGCCGACCAGACCCCAGTCGTTGGCTGACACGTTGATGGAGGCCGCATAGGTCTTCATCGAGTTGGTCTGCGAGCACCAGCCGTTCATCTGGGTCCCGGCCTGCGCGAGCTTGGTCGGGTCGTGGGCCGTCTGCGTTCCTCCGGTCATCCGCGGCCCACCTCGGGAAGCTCGCCGTTGACCACCGCCGCCACGTCGACCCGCGGCCCTTGGCCGGTGTACTCGGAGACCCGCTCGCTCAGCTTCCGCGCGGCCTCGCCGTGGGCCTGCGACACCGTGAACATGATCAGCTGGGCGAGCCGGTCGGGGCCGTGCCGGAGCGCCTGGGCGGTGAGGTCGAGGTTGGTGATCGTTCCGCTCGGCCCCACAGTGACGGTGACCGTACGATCCTGGGACTGTGCGGTCGTCACCATCCCCGTCATGTCCTCGCGAAGCCGCCGATAGCCCTCAAGCCGCCGGTCGGCCTCCGCCCGCATCTTCTCCACCTGCGTCCTGTCGAACCCCATAAGGCCCCCCTCACGCTGGTGTACACACGGTAACGAGCCCTACCCTAACTGGGATGTTTACTACGATGCTTCGCCCTGTCTGATTCCGGCCTCGTGCACCGGGATGTGCGCGCGGCCCTCGGCGCGCGCTTCGGCTGGGAGTTTATCGGGGGTGATAGCACATGCGACGGTCCCGGGCGTCTTAGCGTTGATGTCGGAGCAGTTCGATGCCTGGCGGGCTTAGCGGAGTGAGCCTCTTCCATCCGGCTTCTGCGATTCGGGCTTGTTCCGTCCGCGATAAGGGGTAATGACGTGCTGGCCTGCGCCGATGTATCTGTGGGGCTCCACAATCCCGATTCGGGTACTGACCTTGTGGGGCTCGAAAACTCTGATTTCGCTATGCGACCTGGGAGTATTCGTTTGTATAGATCGAGGTCGTGATCGCCGAGGTTCGCATGCCGAGGATGAACGCGATCAGGGAACGTGGGTGCAGACCTGTCGGTGAGAACCTGTGGGCCGGATGCTGATCTGCTTGACCTGTACGGGTGGAGTTTTCCGCAGGCGCAAGGCCCGCAACCTGTTCTCGGCCTCGGCGATGGGGTGGACCAGCTCGCGTTCGTGATTCGTGACAGGGACACCAGGTTCACGGCCGGCTTCGATGCGGTGTTCCAAGCTGAGGGCGTCCGGTACGGACAGTCACCGGCTTGAGTTGTTGGCATTGGGGGTCTCACCTCCCGGCCACCTGACTCGCAGGTCGCGTAGCCGAAAGAACCTGCCTGGTTTTGTAACGTTTTAACGGTCGCGGCGCCGTCTCAGCATCGTTCCCGATGGTGTCAACAGCCCGGAGGGCGGTGCGTTACTCCGCCACCGGGCTGGCTCGACAGGGCGATCCCGCGAAGCGTGGCTGTGAAAGTTCCCTGGTCTCTTGGCATCTCTAGGCTCTGAACAGAGAAGACGTGCAGTCGGGCGTACTGGCCACCTGAGTCCGAGACGCGAATCCTCTCGCGGAGCGCGTGGCCAGATACGGACAGCTTCCTTGTGAGGTTTGTTGCAGCAGTGTGACGATGAGGTGGCAGGTTCGCGCGAACTGATTCCTGGCGGTGACCTCGCCCAGATCTATGGCGACGTACCGAAGCGCTCTGCCGGCGATGTAATGCTGGAGGCTCTGGAGTTATGGGCCGGTCTTGCGCCATGGTGCAGCAGGGTCGACGAGGGTATCGAGAAGCATTTCGCACCAGGTGACTGCGGCATTGACGGCGAGGCGAGCATGCCGAGGCCCCAGGCCGGATCTCACTACTGATCCGGCCGTGGCCACTGCCGTATCGGTTCCGGAGCTCGGCTACCCCAACGGCCGGTGACGATAGACCACCAAAAGCCGCCTCACCGCATCAGCGCCTGTTGCGCCTGCTTCACACGTTCGGGCAGGTTGTGTCGTTCATCCACGGGCACCCCGCGTTCTTGCAGCACCACCTTGGCGGTGGCCTCAACGAGTTGCTTCGCCGCGCCAATGGCGTCATCAGTCTCGGGCGAGTGACTCCCGTACCTCCACGAACTCGGTCTCGGGGTCCATGCCATCACGCTTTAGTCTTCGAAGCAGTGCCTCAAAGACCTTCAGCGCTCGTTCCACCTGCGAAGAGTCCGACCAGCCGAGGGTCGTTACGTAGCAGTCGAACGTCTGACGGCGGACACTGGGATCCTCAGAAACTAAACCAGGCACTGGCTGGAAGCTCTCGTTCTCCCAGTACTCTCCGATGGCTGCCTTCGCCAGGCCACTGATCAGTCGCCGCAGCCGCTTTGCGGCCCGCCCGCCCCGTTCGTCCTGTCCTCGCCAGGCCGTAGTGTCGCGGTCGTGGTGGAACAGTTGTGGCGGGCCGTCGGAGTCTTCCGATTCGCGACTCTGGTCTACGGGGCTGTCCTCGTCCTTCGCGACCACGACGGGTACGCCCACCCGGCGCGCGCCTATGCCGCCTTGGCCGTCATGGCCGCCTGGTCGTTGATCACGGTGGCCGCGTATGCCCGGCCCGCGGCCCGCAGGCCTTGGCTCGCCGGCCTCGACGTGGCCGTCGCCGTCGCACTGGTGCTCGGGACGCGGGTGGTCGCCACGGCCGCTCAGATCGACCACGGGTCCGCGACGCTGCCCGCGTCCTGGGCGGCCGCGTCCGTACTGGCCTGCGCCGTGGCGGGAGGCCCGTGGGCCGGGCTCACTGGCGCCGCCGCGGTGTCGGCGGCCGACCTGGTCGAGCGTGGCACGCTGGCGCAGAACACCTTCAACGGCATCGTGCTCCTTGTGATCGCCGGGCTGGTCGGCGGGTATGTCGTCCGGCTCGCCCTTCGGGCGGAGGCGGCCGTGGACCGCGCCGCCCGGCTCGACGCCGCGACGGCCGAACGCCTGCGGATCGCGCGCGACATCCACGACTCGGTGCTCCAGGTCCTGGCGCTGGTCCACGCGCGCGGACGGGAGCTCGGTGGTGAGGCCGCCGAGCTCGGTCGGCTGGCCGGGGAGCAGGAGACCGTGCTGCGATCGCTGGTGGCCATGACGCCGGTCCCGGCCGGCGACGGCCGGCTGGACGTCCGCGCGCTGCTGGAGTCCCACGCGGGTGACCGGGTAGAGGTCTCCTGCCCGGCATACGCGGTCCCGCTTCTGGAGGAGACCGCGCTCGCGGTGGCGGCGGCGACGGACGAGGCGCTCTCCAACGTCCGCCTGCACGCCGGTCCTGACGCCCGCGCCTGGATCCTCGTCGAGAAGGAAGACGACGCGGTGACGATCAGCGTGCGCGACAATGGCGTCGGATTCGCCTCCGGCCGGCCCGAGCGGGCGTCCGCGGCGGGGCGCCTCGGCCTCGCGCAGTCGATCATGGGGCGGATCCGTGACGTAGGCGGGGAGGCGAGAGTGACCTCGACGCCGGGACGAGGAACGGAGGTGGAGCTCCGTGTACCCCGGACCTGACGACCCGATCGGGGTGGCCGTCGTCGACGACCACCCGATCTGGCGCGACGGCATGGCGGAGAAGCTGACCGCGGCGGGATTCACCGTGACGGGCACCGCCGGCGACGGCGCCCAGGCACTTCGGCTCGTCCGCGCCACCCGGCCCAGGGTCGTCCTGCTCGACCTCCACCTTCCCGACCTCCCCGGCGCCGAGGTGACCCGGCGGCTGCTGGCCGCCGACGCCTCGATCCGCGTACTCGTCCTGTCCGCGAGCGGCGAGCGGCAGGACGTCCTCGACGCCGTAGGCGCCGGGGCCACCGGCTACCTGGTCAAGTCGGCACGGCTCGACGAGGTGCTGGCGGCGGTACGCCGCGCGGCGGCTGGTGAGGCGGTGTTCACGCCAGGCCTGGCCGGCCTGGTCCTCGGCGAATACCAGCGGCTCGTCGACGCGCCTGCCCAGGTCGCGGCTCCCCGGCTGACCGCCCGCGAGACCGAGGTGCTGCGCCTGGTCGCCAAGGGACTGACGTACCGCGAGATCGCCGAACGGCTCACGCTGTCGCACCGTACGGTGCAGAACCACGTGCAGAACACCCTCACCAAACTCCAGCTGCACAACAAGGCGCAGCTGGTGCGGTACGCCCTGGAGCAGGGCCTCGACTGAGCACAAGTACTCACCCGAACTCGGGTGATCGTGCTCAGGCGTGCCGGCGCGCGGCGGGCGATGCTCGGCCCATGGACCCCATAAACCCCTGTACCGCTCCAGAACTCGTCGCAGCGGTGCTGCCCTGCGGTTTGGGCGGACGGATGGGTTGGGGAAAGATCCCGGTTTGCGCCTTTTCGTCTCCTGTATCTCGCCGCTGACCTTCACCGAGCCCAGACCGGTACCCAGTCCTCGAACACCCGAGCGTCAATTACGCGAGCTCACCAGTTTCTGACCCCATTTTGGCCCGTGGTGATCAACACCGTCGACCGGGGTGGCCGGTCTGGCTGGTGGAGCATCCCTACCGTGCGGTGCACAATCAGGCGCTCGGTTGGGGAAGGGTTTCGGGGCGATAAGCGTAGACCGTGGTCCCCTCCGTCAGGACGTACCAGTCGGTGTCGCAGAGCGTATCGGTCTTGGATGCCTGACCGCTGGCCCACCAAGACGCGGTCAGGGTCGCCGGCTTGCGGGAAGCGACGGCCGGACGGCAGGCTGTGAGCACCTTCGGATCGTCGAGGGTGAAGCGAAGGATGCGCTCCGAGCCCGTCGTACGGATGGTCTCGGAGACCGAGCGTGCCTGGTCCGGCATCCAGCTCGGCAGTCGAGCATTCTGGTCCCTCTTGCCTGCCGCGCCCGTCGCATAGTCGACAGTCTTGACGTGTCCGTTCGATTTCTCATTGAGGCTTTCGGTGAGGCCGCAGCCGGCGAGGGCGATTGCGGCCGTTACCCCGATAACCAATGCGGCCGCCGAGCGGGCCGTCCTGTTGTTGTTCATGGTCCGAGTGAACCGCCCCCGGGCGCCTGCGGGCGTCCGTCGTTCGGCTACTGCGGATCAGCCGTATGGCTGATGGGCGAATGCGCTTGAAGTCGTAGACCTGCAGACCGGACGTGAACGAGAGAGTGAGAGCCACCGCGGCCCGTTGATGATCGACTGATCATCATGCCAAGGCAGCTCCTGCCCCGCTGGCAGCGGGCCGCGAACAGTTCATCGCTGATCAGCGGCCTGACCAGCGCGGATGATTATTCGGCACTCGCACCGTTGAAGTGCGACACATACTCGGCCAGGACCTTGCGGGCTCAAGAGCGGGACGGTTCACCTGCCGGCGCAACACCGCGAGCTGATGACGCAGCACCATGATCTCGATGTCCTTGGCGCCGTCACCGCGGATCCGCAGCAGCATCACTCCGAGAGTATCGCGCGTCAGGCCGTACAGCAGCGACCACACCATGGCGGTCCAGCCTGCCCGACACCCGCATGATCCCGCCGAGAAACCAGCAGGTCAGTACTCGAATCGGGATTCTGGAGCCCCACCGGCTTGCATGAGATGTATTTGGAAGGACAGGGGACCAGAGGTGGTCAAGGTGTCCTTCGCCGAGAACGTGATGGTCGAGACGTTCAGCCCCCAATATTCAACTTACCTTTGTGGTAAAGGCGTTGAATACAGCCTCTCGGGCGATGGTGATGCCCGTGGCGACCGCACCGCGAACTACCGCTTCGTTGCCGAGGGCGCTGACGGCCAGTGTTGGGCGCATCGTGGTGATCGATGCCAGGACGGTTCTCATGGCGGGTTCGAGGATGTCGAGGTTCTGCCCGACCCCACCTCCCACGACGATCAGTTCGGGATCGATGAAGGCGAGGATGCTGGCGACGAGCTGGGCCAGGCGCTTGGCGACCGCGGCGACGGCACGTTGGGCGCGGGGATCCGCACCGCGTGCCGCGGCGAAGACGGACTCGGCGGTGAGGGGACCGGTCATGCCTTCCTCGACGGCGTAACGCACCGCTGCGTCGGCCGCGAGGGCTTCTTCCAGCATGCCGCGTCTGGGGTGGCCAGGACGCGGCTCGGAGACCTGGTCGCCGATGGGCAGGTAACCGACTTCGCCGGCTGCGCCGCTCAACCCTCGGTACAGCTGGCCATCGAGGACCAGACCGAGGCCGAGGCCGGTGCCGACGGTGATGTACACGAAGTGCCGGGCGCCGCGGGCCGCGCCGTAGGTGTGCTCCCCGAGGGCGGCGAGGTTGGCGTCGTTGTCGATGGTCAGTGCGGTCCCGAGCCGGGCGGTGAGTGCTTCGGAGAGGCCTGCGCGCTGCCATCCGGGGAGGTTGGCGGCGTACCGGATGCGTCCGCGGTCGGGGTCGAAGACGCCGGGTGATCCGATGACGGTGTGCGTGACGGCGGAGGGTTCCAGCCCCGCCTGCTCGGTCGCGTCGGCCACGGTGCGCGCGACGAGCTGGACAAGAGCGTTGGCGCTGCGGGCCGTGTTGCGCACGTCCAGCCGGTTGATGGCAGAGCCCGCAAGGTCGGCCACAAGGACGCGGAGCCAGTCGTGGCCGATGTCGACCCCGACCACGCTGCCCCCCGTGGGGTCGGCCTCGTAGGCGGCGGCCGGTCGGCCCTGGGGCGGGTTCAGGCGTCCGGCCAGGCGGACGAGACCCGCCTTTTCCAAGTCGTTCAGTGCGGCGATCACGGTAGGAAGCGACAGGCCGGTGTCACGGGCAAGCTGGGGCCGGATGGCGGGGCCATGGCTGAAGAGCCGGTCGAGAAGGAGCCGTTGGTTCATCTGGCGCAGCAGCGACGGAGCCACTGCGGCCGACCGGGGGCCGGAGGGCTGCACGGGGAAGACCATCGCTCACCTCGGAACTCGTCGACGGACAGCCTAGGGATCGAGGAGTCCCGAGCCCAGGGCTTGACACTAACGAGTCTTAACTAAAGACTCTTTATTTATGCAAGCTCCGAGGACCTCCGAAGCCGCCGTCGAGCGGACGGCGGTCGGGATCGACTTCGGGGGAACGAAGATCGAGGTGGCGCTGGCCGATGGCCGGGGAACGCTGCTGGAGCGGGTCCGCATGGACACCCGCGCCGAGCAGGGACCCGACCAGGTTCTGGAAACGCGCCGTCTCTGCCGCGCGGCAACTGGAGCGACGATCGCTTCAGGCGCACGGGATGGAGGTCGGCGCCTACGCCGCCGTGAGTCCCGGCGTGATCCAGAGCGACCGGATCTTGTTGACGCCGAACCTTCTCGGTTGGGAGCGGATCGCGCTGGCGCGGCGCTCGGTGCGCTGGCGGCGGCGATCGCCAACATCGGGGTGTTCATCGATCCGAAACGGATCGTTGTCGGCGGCGGCATGATGGCATCCTCCGACATGATCTCGCCGGCCCTCGCTGCCCACCTCGCCCGGGCGGTGCCGTTCCCGCCGCAGGTGGCCGCCGCGCACTTCGCCGAGGACGCCTCGCTCTACGGTGCCGTAGCACTGGCGCTGGACCATCTCGAAGGATCCGACCGCAGGACGTACCGGCCTGCTGGGAAGCTGCGGCCGTTTCGCGCCGCCGAGGCCCAGGCCCCCGGTTCCTTAAACGGCTGTCGCTGCGCGGGCGCATCGGCCTCCGTACGGCTGTCATGACTGGCACCCCTTCGGCGTGCGACAACGTCGCGGCCTTCGCTGAACATCTCGGTCTGCAAGGAGTCCGTCCGATGTTCCTGACATGGCTGGTCAAGCAGAATCCGCAGTTCGCGGAAGCGGTGATCCGTCTGCATCAGAGCGGCGCACTGCCGCCGGACATCTTCCTTATAGATCTCGACATGCGCGGAGTGAACGCTTAGATCTTGCGCAAAGGAGCGCCTAGGAACGCGGCGAACTCGCCGCCTCCACTGACATGGGCCTCGCCCGCGATGCGCCAGCCGCGTGCCCCGCGCCCTCACTCACGATGCCCGCCGACGACCTCCGCGGGGCCTGACCCGCGAATCCCTCCTCCGCACGTACAGGAGCATCGATGACCGACACGGTGACGACCGAGACCAGAGCGCGCCACTCGCTGCGCCGCAACACGCTGTCCATCGCGGGCTCCGTAGCCATGTGCATGGCATTCATGGGCCCCGCAACCAGCGTCGCGTTCAACACCGCGCCGGCCGCGGCCGGCGCGGGATTCGCTCTGCCGCTGGCGATCCTGCTGGCCCTTGTGGCCTGCCTGCTCGTCGCGAACACCATCGCGGCCTTCGCCCGCAAGATCCCGACCGCGGGCTTCGCCTACACCTTCAACACGCACGGATTCGGCCCGTCGGGCGGGTTCCTGTCCGGCTGGCTGCTGCTGCTGAGCTACGGCATGATCGCGCCCATGCTGCTGGCCGCCATCGGCTTCTTCAGCTCCCAGTTCCTGGCCGTCCAGTTCCACCTGCACATCGCCTGGCAGGTGATGGCGCTGGTGTTCGGGCTGATCGTCTGGGGAATCAACGCCGCCGGAATCTCCGACTCCGCGAAGGCCGCGATGGTCTTCCTCGTCCTCGAGGTCGGCGTGATGCTCGGGCTGACCCTCACCATCCTCGGCAAGGGAGGCGACCACGGGCTCAGCTTCGCACCGTTCGACGTCGCTCATTCCCTCAAAGGCACTGCGGGACTCGGTACCGGCATGCTCTGGGGCATCTTGATGTTCATCGGCTTCGAATCGGTCGCCACCCTGGGCGAAGAGGCGAAGCAGGCCAAGCGCACCATCCCCCTCGCCCTCTTCAGCGCCGTCATCGTGATCGGCCTGTTCTACGTCCTCACCGCCTACGGGGCCGCGATCGGCTACGGCTCGGCGCACGCGGGCACCCTCGCCGGCGACCCATCGCCATGGACCACGCTGGCCCACCGGTACTGGGGCATCGCCTGGGCCCTGATGCTGACCGTGATCGCCAGCCAGTTCGCCAACTTCATCTCCGGCTCGAACTCGTTCGTCCGGGTGCTGTTCTCCATGGGCCGAGAAGGCATCCTGCCCCGTGCCCTCGGCCGCACCAGCCGCCGCGGCATCCCGCACATCGCCCTGGGCGCCTACATGCTCTTCTCCTTCGCCGTCACCTTCCTGCTCGGGTTGAAGTTCGGCCCTCTGGGCGTGTACGGCTTCGCCGGCACCATCCTCGGCCTGGGCATGATCGTGATCTACATCCTGATCAGCCTGGCGGTCATCCGGTTCTACCGCCGCGAGCACCGAAGCGAGTTCCGGTGGATCCGCCTCGGTGTGCTGCCCGCACTCACCGCGATCTTGATGCTGCTCCCGGTGTGGGGGCAGATCCACCCCGCCCCCGCCTGGCCGAACAATCTCGTGCCCTACATCATCGCCGCCTGGATGGTGATCGGTGCCGGCTACCTGGTCTTCCTGCGCACCCGGCGCCCCGCCCTGGTCTCCGCGATGGGCCGTGTCTTCGAGACCGACACCGATCCCGACGAGAAGGTGGCCGGATCTTGACGTCCTCTCCCGCCTGAAGGCGGGGGATTCCAACCCGTCCCCTACCCGGAGGAGGTAACGGGTTGAGGTTCGCGGTTCACAGGCCAGGCCAACGCCTGGCCTCCCCGCGCGGTCACCGTCCGCCCGACGGCGATGTTCTTGGCCGCGTTCACATCCGCGTGATCTACATGCCCGCAGGCGCGACAGCAAAAAACCGCTTGGCTCTGACGGTTTTTCGCATCGCGATACCCGCAGGCGTTGCAGGTCTGGGACGTGTACGCGGGATCGACCTTCTCCACCCGCCCAGCAGCCTTGTCCTCCAGGCGGGTCACGAGCCGGCCCCACCCGGCCGCGTGGATGGACCGATTCAACCCGGCCTTGGCCCGCACATTCTTCCCCGGCACCTGGAGGGTGCCACGCGCCG
>JAOPYL010000347.1 GCA_025964625.1 Actinoallomurus sp.
CTCCGCCGCCGCGCCGCCCGTTTCAGCACCGCCGCGCGCCCGCCGGACCGGACAGCCGCTCTATGACCGGCCCGCGGTCAGCCGATGCGGAGCGGGAGTGTGCGCGGGCCGCGGACCTGACCTGCGGCCCAGGTCACCGCCGACGGGTCGGCGAGCGTGAAGCCCGGGATCCGCTCGAGCCAGACCTCGAGGGCGACCCGGAGCTCCATCCGCGCCAGGTGGGAGCCCACGCAGCGGTGGATGCCCAGGCCGAACGCGGCGTGCCGGTTGATCTCGCGGTCGATGACGACCTCATCCGCGCGGTCGAACTGCGCCGGGTCACGGTTGGCCGCCGGGAATGACAGCAGGACCCAGTCCTCGGCCTTCATGTCGACGCCGTTCCAGTACATGTCCTCCTTCACCAGGCGCGCCATGGTGACCGGGGCGTAGGCGCGGAGGAGCTCCTCCATCGCGGTCGGCAGCAGGCCCGGCTCGGCGACGAGGCGCTCGCGGTCGCCGGGGTTGCCCGCGAGGTGCCACAAGGACGCCCCGATCGCGCTCCACGTCGTGTCGATGCCCGCGATGAGCAGCAGGGCCATCGTGCCGGCGACGTGGGACGGGTCCAGCTTCTGGCCGCCGAGTTCGACGTTGACCAGGTACGTGGTGAGGTCCTCGCGGGGGTTCGCCACGTGGTCGCGGATCTGTTCGAGCAGGTAGTCGAACAGCTGCCCCATCCGCGCGATGCGCTCCTCCGGCGGCAGGTTGACGCCTTCGAGTGCGCTCTCGATGAACTCGCGGAACCGCGGCCCGTCTTCCGGAGGGAACCCGAGCATGTCGGCGATGACCCGCATGGGGACGTACTGCGCATAGTCGCGGGCGGCGTCGACGACGTCCTGCCCCTCGAACCCGTCGATGAGGGAGTGACAGAACCCCCTCGCCGCCGATTCGTACCTGGTGATCGCGGTCTTGGTGAACGCCGGGAGCAGCAGCTTGCGCGCGACACGATGGAACGGCGGGTCGGAGGAGATCGGCGGCGTGCCGCCCACCGGCGCCAGCTCGAGCGGCGGCCGGAAGTTGCTCATGATGATCGACCGCGAGGAGAAGTGCTCGGTGTCGTACGCGATCGCCGCGACGTCCTCATAGCGCGTCGGCAGCCATCCGCCGCCGAACCGCTCGGTGTGGGCGATCGGACAGCGCTGCCGCAGGTCGTCCTGGATCGGATACGGGTCATCCGCCCACTCCGGCTCCAGGTGGGAGAAGTCGGTCCCCCAGTCCGAGACCGGGCCGGTGACGATCTCGTTGCGCGTGCCAAGGGGCTGGTCTTCGCGCATCTCGCGGAAGTCCCGGGTGAAGCGGTCATCGACGCTCATGTCACTCCCCCTCGAGGAGGTCGATCGCACGTTCGGGGCAGTTGGACGCCGCCAGGCGCGCGTCGTGCTCCTTGCCCGGCGGCACGACGCCGTCACCGAGGACCGTCCCGTAACCCTCTTCGTCGTCGCCGAACAGGTCGGGGGCGAGGTCGTAACAGCGGCCGTGCCCGTGGCAGCGCCCGGAGTCGATCTGTGCTCTCACTGCGTCTCTCCCGTCGTGGCCGTGCTGTCGGTTCGCCGCGGAGGGCCCGCCACGGGTCGGCGGGAGAACCGGAGGGCGCCGTCGTGGATGCGGCCGTACCGCAGCTTGAGCAGGTCGTGTGCGTAGCTCATGCCGAGCTGCCACGGGGGCCGTGAGCCGGCTCTGGGGAATTCGTCGATGGAGCGCAGCACGTAACCGGCCTGGAAGTCCATGAGCGGGCGCTCGGTGACGGTGGCGTCGTCGTTGGTCGGAACGCACTGGTCGTAGCCGTCGGCGTCCATGTGCCGCAGCAGCCGTACGGCGTACTCGCTGACGAGGTCGGCCTTGAGGGTCCAGGAGGCGTTCGTGTAGCCGATCGTGAAGGCGAAGTTCGGCACGCCGCTGAGCATCATGCCCTTGTACGCCATCGTCTCCGGCAGCTTGACGTCGCGGCCGTCGACGACGAGGCCGACGCCGCCGAGGGCCAGCAGCCGCAGCCCGGTGGCGGTGACGACGATGTCCGCCTCGAGTTCGGCACCGGACTCCAGGCGCAGCCCCGTCTCGGTGAACTCCTTGATGTGGTCGGTGACCACCGACGCCCGTCCGCCGCGGATGGCGGCGAACAGGTCGCCGTCGGGGACGAGGCACAGCCGCTGGTCCCACGGCTGGTAGCGCGGCTTGAAATGGGTGTCGACGTCATAGTCCGGCGGCAGCTGCCGGGCCGTCGCCTTGCGGAGCAACGACTTCACGACGTGCGGACGGCGGCGGCTGAGCTCGTAGAACAGCGTGGTCATCACGACGTTCTTCCACCGCGTGATCGGGTACGCGCGGCGGCCCCCGAGCAGTCGCCGCAGGCTGTTCGCGATCGTGTCCTCGGCCGGCAAGGACACGATGTACGTCGGCGAGCGCTGCAGCATCGTCACCCGTGCGGCCCGCTCGGCCATCGCCGGGACCAGCGTCACGGCCGTCGCGCCGCTGCCGATCACGACGACCTTCTTGTCCGTGTAGTCGAGGTCGTCCGGCCAGTGCTGCGGATGGACGACGATGCCGCCGAAGCGCTCGATGCCGGGAAAGTCCGGCGTGTAGCCGGCGTCGTAGCGGTAGTAGCCGCTGCAGGCGTAGAGGAAGCCGGCGGTCAGCCGGATCGTCTCGCCCTCGTGGACCGCCTCGACCGTCCAGCGGGCGTCCTCGCTGGACCACTCCGCTCGTACGACCCGGTGGCCGAAACGGGTGTGCCGGTCGATGCCGGCCTCGGTGGCGGTGGCACGGATGTAGCGGAGGATCGACGGGCCGTCCGCGATCGCCTTCGCCCGGGTCCACGGCCGGAACCGGTAGCCGAGGGTGTTCATGTCCGAGTCCGACCGTACGCCGGGGTAACGGAACAGGTCCCACGTGCCGCCGATGGTGTCGCGCCCCTCCAGGATCGTGTAGGTCCGGCCGGGGAAGGCCCCCTGGATGTGATGCGCCGCGCCGACGCCGGACAGGCCGGCGCCGATGATCAGCACATCGACGTGCTCGATCGTGGTCATCACACGGCCTCTCTCTTCCGGGCGCGCATCTTGGACTCTAGTCGGGAGATCACGGAGTGGTCGTGGGGGCGGCGGGGCGCCGGCGACGGGCGTGATCGTCGATGAGGTCGAGAAGTCTGGGCCACGCGCCTTCCGGCAGGTCATGGCCCATGCCGCGAATGGTCTCGAGCCGCGCGCCGGTGATCGCCCGTACGGTGGCGGCGCCGCCGGTCGGGGCGACCATGCGGTCACGGTCGCCGTGGATCACCAGCGTGGGGGCGGTGATCGCCCGCAGCTGCGCCGTGCGGTCGCCGGAGGCGAGGATCGCGGCGAGCTGGCGTCCCACTCCCCCGCGCGACGGATCGCGGTCCCACGCCAGCCCGGCCCGCTCGCGTGCCCAGGGCTCGTCGAAGGGAAAGCCGTGCGAGCCGATGTGGGCGAACATCCGTACGGCCTGTTCGACCGCCGCCTCCCGGGTCGTGGGCGGACGGCCGGCCATCAACCGCCACGTGGACAGCGCCGGCCGCCCGATGCGGCGCGCGCCGGTCGTCGACATGATCGAGGTCAGCGTCCGTACGCGTCCCGGGGACAGCGCCGCGACGGTCTGGGCGATCATGCCGCCCATCGAGACGCCGACGAGGTGGGCGTCGTCGTACCCGAGCGCGTCGAGGAGCCCGACGGTGTCGGTGGCGAGGTCGGTGAGGTCGTACTGCTGCGGGTCCCGGCGCCGCGCGAGCATCGCGATCGGTCCGGGTGGGCGGAAACGCAGGTGGGTCGACCGGCCGACGTCCCGGTTGTCGAAGCGGATGACCCGGTAGCCCCGTGCGGCGAGTCGTTCGCAGAACGCGGTCGGCCAGCTGTGCAGCTGCTGTCCCAGACCGGCGACGAGGACGAGCGGATCGGCGCCGGCGTCGCCGAATTCCTCGTACGCGAGCGAGATGCCGCGCCCGGCGTCGGCGATCTGTTCGGTCAAGACCGCGCTCCCGCCGCGGTGGCCGCGGGTGCCTGCTGGGGCGCCCGGCGGCGTACGACCGCCCGGCCGCCCTTCGCCGGGGCGTTGGCGATGCCGCGCGAATGCCATTGCTCGTCGCGCTCGGCCGTCGGTGTCAGGGAGAAGTCGCGCAGGATGGTGCGCAGGGTCACGTTCATCTCCATGTTCGCGAATGCCGCGCCGACGCAGCGCCGGGTGCCGCCGCCGAACGGGATCCACTGGTACAGGTCGGGCTTCGCGCCGACGAAGCGGGACGGGTCGAAGGCTCGCGCGTTCGGGAAGAGCGACTCGTCGTCGTGGATGAGGGTGATACCGACCACCACCGTGTACCCCTTCGGCAGGGTCCACGGTCCGAGCCGGAAGGCGTCGGCCTTGACCTGCCGGCCGACCATGTCGATGACCGGGCGGGTGCGCTGGACCTCGAGGATCGTCGCCTCGCGGAGCGCGCTGCCGCCCGCGTCCACCTCCTCGACCAGTTCGCGCAGGATGCCGGGATGGCGGCGGAGCCGTTCGACCGCCCAGGCGAGCGTGGTCGCCGTCGTCTCGTGCCCGGCGGTGAGCAGGGTGAGCAGCTGGTCGGCGATCTCGCCATGGCTCATCCGCGAGCCGTCGTCGTAGCGGCTCTGCAGCAACAGGGCGAGGACGTCGTCGCGTTGGTCGAGATCGTCCCGTTCCGCCTTGGTGATCAGTCTTTCGACGATCGCGTCGTACTCGCGGCGCATGATCCAGAACCGGCCCCAGGGGCTCCACCGGCCGAGGTCGACCTTCGTGATCGGGAGCACGGCCAGCCGGGAGCCGAGGGTGACGAACGGCGGCAGCAACTCGCGCAGCTGCGACAGCTCCGCGCCTTCGGCGCCGAACACCGCGCGCAGGATGGCGCCGAGCGTGATGCGCATCATCGACGGCAGCGTCGCGAACTCCCGGTCTTCCGGCCACGAGGCCAGCTCGCGCACGGTCTCGTCCTCGACGATCTTCTCGTACGCCGCGAGACGGCGGCCGTGGAACGGCGGGACGAGCAGCTTGCGCTGCTTGCGGTGCTCCGCGCCGGTGAGCGCGAACAGCGAGCCGGGGCCGAGCACTCGCCCGAGATTGGGTTCGAGGTTGTCCACTTCCGCACCGGCCGTGAACAGCTGCTTGATCTGCGCGGGATCGCTGATCACCACGGCCCGGCCGAAGATCGGCACGTTGATGGTGAAGGCGTCTCCGTACCGGTCGCGCAGCCGGCGCAGCCCGCGCAGCGGAACGGTCAGCGCGTAGACGCCCTGCGCCAAGCGTGGTGCCGACGGGCCTGGGGGAAGCGTTGCGGTCGTCATCTCGGATAGCACCTTCTCAGGGCGTGGTACGCGGCCGTACCACCCGCACGGTACGCCGTCGTACCATTCGACTCAAGGCCTCCCCAAGATGAGAGGTATAGCGTGAGCCCGATGACGACTGTGCGGCTCCGGCGCGACGGGACCGCGCACGAGGACGCCGACGGATTCCGCCGGCGGCTACTCGACGGCCTCGCCGCGTCCATCGCGGAAAAGGGCTATCAGAACACCACGATCGCCGACATCGTCCGCGGCGCCCGTACATCCCGGCGGACCTTCTACGAGTCCTTCTCCAGCAAGGAAGCGTGTTACATCGCGCTCCTCACCGCCGCCAACACGGCGATGGTCCACCAGATCTCCGCCTCCGTGGACCAGACCGCCCCCTGGGCGATCCAGGTGCGCCAGGCGATCGAGGCCTGGATCGCCTGTGCGGAGTCCGAGCCCGCCATCATGCTGAGCTGGATTCGGGACGTGCCCTCCCTCGGCTCCACGGCACGCCGGCTGCAGCGCGAGATGATGGAGGCCTTCATCGACATGATCCAGACGCTCTGCGACACCGACTCGTGGCGCGCCGCGGGCATCGGGCCGGTGTCACGGCAGCTCGCGATCATGCTCCTCGGCGGACTGCGCGAACTGACGGCGAGCACCGTCGAGGACGGCGGACGGATCAGCGACGTCACCGAGGTCGCGGCCCAGGCATCGATCGCCCTCCTCGGCCCGCGCACCTGATTCGGTGCCCGAGCGGATCACTCGGTCCTGCGCTTCTGCCAGGGCCAGCGGCGTTCCAGTTCGACTTCGAGGGAGAAGCTGAGGAAGGTCCGTACCAGGACGATGACGGCGAGGACTCCGACGCTGGTGAAGGTCGGGGAAACGGCGACGGTGCGGATGATGTCGCCGGCGACCAGGAACTCCAGCCCGAGCAGGATCGCCCGGCCGAGGCTCTGCCGGTAGAGACGGTACGCGGCCGATAAGTCACCGCGGCGATAGCAGCCTGTGCCGCTCGGTGAACGCGACGTGCTCGGCTTGTGGGTCGGGACCGGCGGGGAGGGCGCCAAGCACTGGATGAACGTGCTGGCCGAGCTGAAGAACCGCGGCGTCGCCGATGTGTGTATCGCCTGTTGCGACGGCCTGAAGGGTCTACCGGAGGCGATCAACCAGATCTGGCCCCAGGCCACCGTTCAGCAATGCGTGGTCCACCTGGTGCGGGCCTCACTCCGGTATGCCGCAAAGGGCCACTGGAGCCAGATCACCAAGCACCTGCGCGAGGTCTACACCGCCCCCACCATCGACGCCGCCCAGGCCCGCTTCACCGACTTCGAGGAAACCTGGGGAACCAGATACCCGGCGATCATTCGGCTCTGCCGCAGCGGCTGGGAGCAGTTCACCCCGTTCCTGGCCTTCCCCCCGAGATACGCAAGATCATCTACACCACCAACGCCATCGAGAGCCTCAACGCCCGATTCCGCCAGGCCACCCGACGCCGCGGGCATTTCCCAACCGAACAGGCCGCGTTGAAAGTCCTCTACCTGGTCATTCGCAGTCCCCACAAAAACCGGGCTAACGTGACCGGCAAGACCGCCGGGTGGAAGACAACGCTGAACGCGCTGTCGCTCTACTACGGCGACCGCATCACCCTCAACTAGAAGCGATCACCGGCCCGCCCACAAAAATCCGGACAGACCCACTACGCGGAAGAGAGAAGAGCGCCGGTCGTGTGGGAAAGTGGAGGTGTAGTGCTGCCTTCGAGGTTTGTCGCGCTCGCCGGTCAAGGTGGGTCGTCCCGGAGCGTGGATGATCACCGGGACGTGCCTGCGGGCGGGTCCTTGGGTTGGGCCGTGAAGCATGCCGGGAGAGTCGGCGGAATTGGCCGCGGGTGTCGCGGAGTTGCAGGACCTGCTTTTGGGCACCGAGAGCGTGGATGGGTTCTTGCGGGAGCTCGCGGAGCTGGCGGCCCGTCGGGTCAGGCCGGGTTTGTCGTGCGGGATCACACTGCAGCCCGATGGACGGCCGTTGACGGTGGCCAGCTCCGACGGCTTCGCCGGGCAGGTCGATGAGCTGCAGTACGGGCTGGATCAGGGTCCATGCCTGCACTCGGCACGCACCGGCGAAGAGGTCCGCATCGATGACCTGGCCGTCGACGACCGGTGGAGCGCGTATGCGGCACATGCGCTGGCGTATGGGGTGCGGTCGTCATTGTCTGTGCCGCTGACCGTCACCGACCGCACAATCGGCGCGTTCAACCTGTACTCCAAGACCACAGGTGCCTTCAGTCAAGCCGAGACCCGTGATGCGCAACGTTTCGCGCAGACCGCCTCAGGAGCGCTGGCGATCGCGGTGCGCCTGGCCGATCAGGCGGCGCTGACCGAGCAGTTGCGAGCGGCGCTGGCCTCACGATCGGTCATCGACCAGGCCATCGGGATCATCATGGGACAGCAACGGTGCGCCGCCGAGCAGGCATTCGGAATCTTGCGGTCCGCCTCGCAGAACCGCAATATCAAGCTCCGTGAGGTGGCCGCCCAGATGATCACCACCGTCAGCGGCGCACGGCCCGAGCCCACACCGTTCACCCCTTCGTGAGCTTCGGCGCGCTGAATGCATCCCCTCCCAAACCGTCACGACCCGCGATAGTCCCTCGCTCGGCGGCGCAATGGACCGGCCGGGCAGCCGCCAGCGATGGGTAGACGGCGATGATGCGATGGATACCGGTAAGGGTGAGTATCCGCCGAACGGCAGGGGTCTGGACCACCAGCCGTAGCTGAGTTCGGCAGGCACGAGCCCGCTGGTAGGCGCGTTCAATGGCGCGCACGCCGGCGACATCGCAGAACGTCGTGGCCGACATGTCGATGATCAGCGTACTGTCCGCCCGGTTCAGAACCCGCAGCAGTACCTCACGGACCTGCGCGGCGTTGGTGATATCGATCTCGGCGGGCATCACCACGATGAGGTGCTCACCCTGCGTTCCGGTCTGCCGGATCTGAATAGTCTCAACAGCCACAACGTCACTCCGCACGTATGAGTGGTCATGAGCCGCGTCTCTGGACTCCCACGATGAACTGTCCCGTCCTCGCTCTTCCAATTATGACGTACCTGTCCCACGCGCGAACCTCGCCCTGGGGGTGCCACATGCGTACGAACCTCTGTCATCGAGGCAGGGTGTTGGTTCGTCGATTCCGGGGGTAGCGGAACACCTGCCGGCTGCCGGCAGAGGCCGGGTAAAGAGCCGGGAGACCGATGAAGGAGAAGACGATGGCGACTGCACGCGAGATCATGAGTGCCGGTGCCGAGTGCATCGGAGAGGATGAATCAGTGCTGGCGGCGGCGAAGAAAATGACCGAACTCGGCGTCGGGGCGCTTCCCATCTGCGGCAACGACGACCGCCTCAAGGGAATGCTGACCGACCGCGACATCGTCGTGAAGGTCCTGGGCGCCGGCCGTGACCCCGGCACCACCACAGCCGGGCAACTGGCCCAAGACGAGGCGGTCACCATCGGCGCCGACGACGACACCGGGGAAATACTGCGGACCATGACCGACCACAAGGTCCGCCGGCTCCCGGTCATCGACGGCCACCGGCTCGTCGGGGTCGTCGCCCAAGCCGACGTCGCCCGGGCCCTTCCCGACCCTCAGGTCGGGGACCTGCTCAAAGCCCTCTCCCGCGACTGACCGAGGGATAAACGCCCACCCGGGGGGTAGCGTGCACACCAGGTCGCTGGATTGAGAACACAGTCCACCGGCCAGTACGGAGGGAGCCGACCGCGGCGGCCCCTCCGCACGCCCCGCAACCGAGCTAGTGCGGTGACCACATACTTTCGCCGGGTCCCTCGACGGCCCGTTTCTGGACGCACCGGTGAAATCGCTGCGAGGTTGCCGTAACGGCGGGCCTCGTCACGGCGGGTCGGCCGGTGCACAGCATGGTGTTGGTCCGTTCCTCGGCGATATGGCGGATCCGGTCGGTGAGCCGGTTCAGCCAGCGCACGGTGAACTGGCCGGCGAGCAGCCTGCGGAACCGGCAGAGACGCCGAGTTGGTCGAGCTCGACAGCTTGCTGAACACAAGCACGACGGATCAGGCTGCCGTGTTGGTGAACGCATTCGCGGTCTCCCGCCCGATCCCGTGCGTGTTGCCGGTGAGGAGCACGGTGTTGCCCTCGGACCCGTGAGGAGTTGCTCCGCAGTGGACCGAGGGCTGGTTTTCCGGGGGGCTACAGAGAGTCGACGGCGGCGATGATCTCGGCGGGCTCGGAACGGGTGGTGTAGTCGGGGTGCACGTCGATCCAGCGGATCGTGCCCTGCGCGTCGACGACCACTGTCGTGGGCAGCGGCAGGTCGTGCGTGCCGTCGGCGTTGACCGCGGTGAGGTCCACGCCGAGCTTGGCCTGGCCCGCGCGGGCGCCCTCGCCGAGGGAGAACACGATGCCCAACCGCCCGGCGATCTGGTTGCCCGGGTCCGACACCACGGCGTACGAGAGCTCGTGCTTCTCGGTAAGCGACAGCGACTCGTCCGGCTTCTGCGGGCTGATCGCGATGAGCGCGACACCGCGGGCGTTGAGCTCGCCGAGCAGCGTCTCCTGGTAGGCGCGCAGCGTGACGTTGCAGTAGGGGCACCACGCCCCGCGGTAGAAGACAACCACTGCCGGACCTCCGGCGCGTAGCGCCAGCAGAGTGGTGGGCTTGCCGTACGCGTCGAGCAAGTCGCCGTCCGGGACCGCCGTGCCCGGTGTGGCCACGTCGGACGGGATTCCCCGGTCGGCGATCCGGGCCAGCTCGGCGTCGAATACGGCCGTGACGTCGGCGGGAAGCCGCTGAGCGGCCTGCCGCCGCACCTCGGCGGCCCGGCCGGCGATCGTCGTGTCCTTACCTGCCATGGAAGCTCCAATCAGAGAGAATGGATTGCGGAATCCACTTTGTACGATGTGAAATGGATAGTCAAGTCCAAAAGCTTTAGGATGGAGCGCATGGTCACCGACCTAACCCCGGAGCCCGCGCAGCCGCTCACCACCAAGGGGCAGGCGACGCGGGAGCGGATCGTGCGCGCCGCGGCCGAGCTGATGTTCCGAGACGGCGTCGCGGGCACCAGCACACCCGCCATTCGGGACGCGGCCGGGGTCAGCTCGTCGCAGATCTACCACTACTTCGCCGACAAGGAGGCCCTGACCAGGGCGGTCATCGCGCACCAGACGCAGGCCATCGTGGACACCCAGTCGGAGCTGCTCGGCAGGCTCGACAGCCTCACAGCGCTACGGGCCTGGCGCGACGTGGTGGTGCAGGCCGAACGGGACCTGCACTGCGTCGGCGGCTGTCCGCTCGGATCGCTGTCCAGCGAACTGGCCGAGCACGACCCCAGTGCACGCCTGGCGCTGGCGGACAGCTTCTCGCGGTGGTCGGGGGCGATTCGCGACGGGCTCCAGCGTATGATCGACCGCGGGGTGCTGCGGGCAGACGCCGACCCGCACAAACTCTCTCTCGCGATGCTCGCCGCGCTGCAAGGCGGCCTGCTGCTCGCCCAGGCGCAGCGCAATTCCGCCGCACTCGAAGCCGCGCTCGACGCGATGATCGAACGGATCGAGCAGCACGCTGTCGCGCCCGGCGGCTGAGTGCTGTGTCCGTATACGTGGCCGGGTGGTCAGGCTGCTCGGGTGATGGGCTGCCACCCCAGCGGATTCCCTTCTCGCTTCGAACGCGGGCCCATTCACGGCGTTGAGCGGCCAGCACGTCCGGGTGCCTTGCGTTGGCGTTACGCCACCGCAGGTGGGCGTGAAGCCGACGCGCGAGCACGGTGTGGTGGGGATGGTTGGAGCCGGCGACCACGAAGGTGCGCAGCGGCCTGAAGTGCGCCTCGACAGGGTTTGCCCATGACGAGTAGGTCGGAGTGAAACGCAACTCGACCTTGTCGCGCGCCGCCCACCGGTGGATCGCCTGGCCGCGATGGGCAGACAGGTTGTCACGAGTGGGGGCGGAAGTTCCGCGCGTTCCTGCACGGGCGGGCGTGGACGCACGCTGAGGGGCCGGTGGCGCTGTTCAACCAGGCGGTGGGGTGGCTGCGCCGGAACCGGGTGCTGCTGCCGGGCGTCTCGGTGCTGGCCCGGCAGGTGGCGGAGGTGCCAGGGGAGGAGTTCAGGTGCCGTCTGGTGCGGCCTGGTGGTCGAAGACGATTTCGACCAGGGGGCTGCCGCTCTCCCAGTCCTCAAGGCGGGTCGGCTGGGTGATGCGGGCGGGGTTGTGGGGCTGGTTGAGGTCGTCGACGATCTCGCTGAGGATGCGGTGCCGTTCGGCGGGATCGGTGATGGCCCGGGCAGTGGCGGGCAGGTCGGCGCGGACGCCGTTTTTGAGGTGGAAGGTGAAGGCCGGGTGGGTTTGCAGGTCTGCGTACCAGCTTCGCTTGCCGGGCAGACCGCTGAGGTAGTTGGTCTTGCCGACTCGGTAGAACCAGATTTCGATGCGGCGGGGCCGGCCGGTGCGGCGGCCGGTGGTGGTGATGTCGGCGGTGCGCTCACGTGCGGTGGAGAAGCGGGTGAGGGCCAGGGCGTGGCGGATCGCGTCCTGCACTGTCGTCTCCTGACCGGGTCCGGTGGCCGGGCCTGGCCACCGGACCCGTGGACATGTCCTGCGTACGGGCGGCGGGGTGGTGTTGCGTGACGGTCAGAGGTGGACCATGACGGTCTTGGTCTCTGTGTAGGCGTCCAGGACCTCGATACCGTGTTCGCGGCCGATGCCGGACTGCTTGAAGCCGCCGAAGGGCACGGTCCCCGCGCTCATGTCGGCGTACGCGTTGATCCACACCGTTCCGGCACGCAGGCCGCTCGCAGTGCGGTGGGCGCGTTCCAGGTTCGTGGTCCACACCGAGGCGGACAGACCGTAGATGGTGTCGTTGCCCTGTGCGATGGCGTCGTCGGTGTCGGTGAACGTCATCAGCGAAGCGACGGGGCCGAATATCTCCTCGCGCACCACGCGGGCGTCGGCGCCGACGTTCTCGATCAGGGTGGGCGGCATGTACAGGCCCTGGCTCTCGCCGACGGTCTCCAGGCTGCCGCCCTCTTCGCGGGCGATATCCAGGTAGGAGGCGACCCGCTGGAAGTGCTGGGGTGAGGCTAGCGGTCCCATCCGGGTGTCGGGGTGGAAGGGGTCGCCAAGGGTGTACGCCTTCATTTCCCGTACCAGCAGCTCGCGGAAGCGTTCGCGGACGGACTCCTGGACGAAGATCCGTGTGCCGGCGACGCAGCCCTCGCCGCTGCCCTGGGCGAATCCGGCGACCGCGCCCTTGGCTGCGGCTTCCAGATCGGCGTCATCGAAGACGATCGTGGGGGACTTGCCGCCCAGTTCCAGGGTCACCCGCTTGAGGTCCTTGCTGGAGACCTCCAGGATGCGCTTGCCCACGGCCAGCGATCCGGTGAAGGAGATCTTGTCCACGCCCTCGTGGTTGGTGAGGGCCTCGCCGGTGACCGCGCCGTTGCCGGTGACGATGTTGACCACACCGTGCGGCAGGTCGGTCTCCAGCAGCAGCTCGCCGATCCGCAGAGCGGACAGCGGCGACCAGGCGGCGGGCTTGGCGACCACGGTGTTGCCGGTGGCCAGCGCCGGGCCCAGCTTCCACGCCAGCTGGAGGACCGGGCCATTCCACGCCGTGATGGCGCCGACGACCCCCAGAGGCTGGCGCAGGGTGTAGTTGAACACCGACGGGTCCGAGGGTGCGGTCTGGCCGTAGATCTTGGTCGGCCAACCCGCGTAGTGGCGGAAGACCTCCACCGAGTGGTCCACCAGCCAGCGTGTCATCCACAGGGGGCCGCCCATGTCGAGCGAGTCCAGCACGGCAAGTTCCTCGGCGTGCGCCTCGATCGCGTCGGCGATCTGCAGCAGGATACGGCTGCGCTGGTAGGGGGTGATGTCCGCCCACGACGGAGCTTCGAAGGCGCGCCGTGCCACGGCCACCGCCAGGTCCACATCCTCTGCCCCGGCCGAGGCGACCGAGGCGAGAACCTTTCCCGTCGCAGGGTCGAAGGTCTTGAACGTCTTACCGGAGCGTGCGGCGGTCCACGCGCCGCCGATCAGCAGCTCCTTGGCCGGGCCGTTCAGGAAGACGGGCGCGGGGCGGTCCGCGGCGTCCAAGGTAAGGGGGGTGGTCATGAGTGCTCTCCTCATAAGCAAACGAACTGGTTCGTTCTTGTCTCCGACCGTAGCCCCCGACCGAGGAGTTTGCAAACGAACCAGTTCGTTTACGATGGGCGCATGGACAAAGCACAGGCGAGCAGACGGCGCCTCCTGGACACGGCCGCCGTCGAATTCGCCGCCCACGGGATCGCGGGCGCGCGCGTGGACCGCATCTCAGCCGAGGCGAAGGTCAGCAAGGCGCAGATGTACGCCTACTACGGCAGCAAGGAGAGCCTGTTTGGCGCGGTCCTCGCCGATCAGGTCGAGGGCATCCTCGACGCCGCGCCGCTGACCGCTGACGACCTGCCCGGGTACGCCGTCCGCCTCTACGACGCCTACCTCGCGCACCCGCATCTCGTGCGCCTGGCCACCTGGGCACGCCTGGAACGCACCCCTACCGGGCACCTCTTCGCCGAAGCCGACGAAGCCCCCAAGATCCAGGCCATCGCCAAGGCGCAGAACGCCGGTCACATCGATCCCTCCCTGCCCCCGGCCGACGTGCACTCCATGGTCATCTCCATGGCCATGACCTGGTCACCGGGCAGCCTCACCTACACCGCCACAACCGCCGACCGCGCCACCGACCACGACCGCCGCCGCACCAGCCTCGCCGCAGCCGTACGCCGCGCCTTCACCCCCTGACCGCACCCACGGCACCCGGCACCGCGGTGAAGAGCTGGACGAGTACGCCGTCGCCAGCGGGCAGGATGCAACGGACTGGATCTGCGTCATTCCCCCTCGCCTTCGTCCACGTCGGCCGTGGCCGGGTCACGCAGGGGGCGCAAGCCACCGCCCGCTGGTTGGGAGGCGCGGAAGCTGTAGCGGCCCAGGCAGTTGACGTTGGCGTGGCGGAGCGGGGACAGCCGGGCCACGTCCTCGTCCAGCACCTGGTGGCCCTCCGGTGGGTTCTCCCGCAGGTGGGCCACTGCCGCATCCAGGTACCGCGTCGTCCACAGCACGGCGGCGTTGAGGACCAGGCCGAGCGCGCCGAGCTGGTCCTCCTGACCCGTCCGGTACGCCTGCATGATCTGTCCGCGCTTGCCGTGGCAGATGTCGCGGGCCAGCTTGTGCCGGGACTCCTGGACGGTGAGCTGCCGGTTCATCTGCCGCCGATAGGTGTCGTCGACCGGGTCGACCACGCGGAGCAGGTGCAGGGTCTTAGCGATCCGCCAGAACCGCTGGTCGGCCAGGTCCTTGAAGCGCGGCGAGAAGTTGTAGCCGAGCATGCTGAACAGGCCGAAGACCATGTCGGAGACGGCCTACTGCGACGCCGGCACCGCCCGGCTGCTGCCCCGCCTGCTCAAGGGCCGCACGCGCGGCCCGGTGTTCGTCACCCACCGCAAGCAGGGGCCGGGCAAGGTCGTCTCGCCGTGGGATGTGTGCCCGGACACCAGGCTGGCCCGGCTGTCGTACGGACAGGCCCGCGCGCTGCTGGACGAGCACACCGCCGTGCGCGGGCCCGGGACGGGCTGGGACCTGCACGAGTACCGCCACTCCTTCCTGACCCACCTCGGCGAGGCCGGGGCGAGCCTGCTGACGCTCATGGCGAAGTCCCGGCACAAGAAGGCGGATAACGTCCGCCGCTACTTCAAGCCCTCCCCGGAGGCGATCGCCGAGCTCACGAGTCTGCTCGCGCCGGGTGATAGCCGCCGCTGATCCGGGGCGGCCACAGGGGGCCGGGGCCTGGATGGCGTGGTGGTTGCGTGGATGGCAAGTGTGCCTAACCAGAAACCGCAGTGCTCCCTTCGGTCAGGCGGAGGCGAGCACGAGAGTAGCCGTCCGGACCGCAGACCATGCCGAGCAGCCGGTGAGGTGCGTGTCGTGAGTGCTGGCCTGTGCTGTCGCGACGTCGTAACGGTAGGCACCTATTAACGTGTACATCTGTTCTTAAGACCTTGTACATTTGTACGCATGATGCACATCGAACGGCCGCGGACGGCCCCTCCCGAAGGTGAAACGGCCGAGGAAGCGGCCGGCGGCGAGTACCGGGCCTCCGCCGGGTCGGGTGGTGGGCGGCGGACTCGGCGGAACGACCCCAGCCGCAAGACACGCATCCTCGACGCCACCCTCGATGTCATTGCGGAGCACGGGGTGGCCGGGACGACACATCGCCACATCGCTGCCCGTGCCGGCGTGCCGCTCGGCTCGGTCACCTATCACTTCGCCAGCTTGGTCGATCTCCAGGCGCAGGCGTTCGCCCGGCATGTCGAGCTGCAGTCCGCGGCGTTCAAGGACCTGTTCGAGGATGCCGAAACGCGCGAGCAATTCGTCGAGGTCCTGGTCGATCTCGTCCACGGAGGTCCTGCTAGGCACCGCAGTGCGGTCCTCGGCTTCGAGCTCCACTTGGCGGCGCTCCGCAACCCCGAGCTGCGAGCCCTGACGCAGGCTTGGACGAGGGACAGCCGCGCAGTTCTGGCCCGTTTCACCGGCCCGGACAACGCCGCACGCCTGGACGCCCTGCTTGAGGGAATGATCATGCACGCTCTGCTCACGACCGTGCCGGAGCCGCGCGAGACGACGCGGGCCGCGATCATCCAGACTCTCGGCCCGGCCGGCCGGCCAGGAGCGTGACCAGCGTCCCTGCCGTCGTCCCGACGGCGCCCACAGCGCCAGAGGCGGCGGCCGGCGCGAGGGCGACGTACGCGGTCTTCGCCGGTCTGGGGATCGCCGGGTCGACTTGGTCCTCCCGGCTTCCCCAGGTCCGCACGCAGCTGCACCTCGACCCAGCATCACTGGGACTCCTGCTGCTCACCATCGCCGTCGGCGGCGTGATCGTGCTGCCCCTGTCGGGAGCGGTCGTCACACGCATCGGCCCGCGCCGGGCCATCACCGTCGTGGCCTTGGTCGTCAGTGCGAGTCTCGGCGTCATCGCGCTCGGGTACGCCCTCTCAGCGCCCCTGCTGGTGGCCGGGCTGTTCCTGCTCGGCGCGGCGACGGGTTTCTGGGACGTCGCGATGACCGTGCACGCCGCGGCCGTCGAACGGCAGCTCGGCCGTCCCATCATGCCGCGCTTCTTTGCCGCGTTCAGCCTCGGTACGGTCGCCGGCGCCGCGGTCGGCGCGCTGATGATCGCCCTGCAGGTCCCGGTAAGCATCCATGTGGCCGCGGTCGCAGCCATCATCGCCGGGCCGATACCCGCGGTCGCACGACACTTCCTGCCCGAGCACGCCGCGCGCCGCATCGCAGCGCCGCCGACGGTGAAGGTGCCCCGCCCGGGTCTGGACGCGTGGAGAGAGCCGCGCACCGTGGCGGTCGGGCTCGTCGCGCTGGCCTTCGCGGTCGCGGAAGGGGCGGGCAGCAACTGGGTAAGTGTCTCGGTCATCGACCGCCACCACGTCACCGCCACGATCGGCACGCTGGCGTATGCCTTATTCCTGACCGCGCTCACCGCCGGCCGCTGGCTCGGGCCGGCGGTCCTGGACCGGTTCGGACGGGTCACCGTCCTGCGAACAGCCGCCGCCGTCGCTGCCATCGGCGTTGTCCTTTTCGCGCTCGGGCCGTCCACTGGCCTGGCGTTCGCGGGAACACTGCTCTGGGGTATGGGCGCGGCGCTCGGCTTTCCGGTCAGCATGAGTGCCGGCGCCGACGAGCCCGCTGGTGCCGCCAGCCGGGTCAGCGTCATCACCTCGATCGGATACTGCGGCTTCGTCGGTGGACCGCCGCTGATCGGGTTCCTCGGCAACCAGACCACCGTCGGGCACGCCCTGCTCGTCATCGCGATCCTCATGGCCCTGTCCGCTGCGATCGCCGGCGCCACCCGCAGGCCCCCCGATAAGCGCTTGCAAACCGGCTCGGACCCTCAGGCACGCACCGCTCTCACCTGAGAACGGAACCAAGGAGACTCCTGTGACCCACCAGCCCATGATCGCTGTCACCGACGCCGAGCTGAATGAGCTGCGCTCACGACTGCTCAACACACGGTGGCCGACCCCCTGGCCCACCAGCGGATGGGACGCCGGCACCGACCCCGGCGAACTGCGACGCCTCGTCGCCTACTGGGCCTCCGACTACGACTGGCGTGCCCACGAAGCCGCCATCAACGCCCTCCCGTCCCACCTCGCGGACATCGACGGAACACCCGTCCACTACCTCCGCTTCGACGGCGAACACCCCGGCGCCTTGCCGATCGTCCTGACCAACGGGTGGCCCAGCTCCTTCCTGGAACTGACCGCCCTCGCACGCCGGCTCGCCACGCCGTCGCGGTACGGGGGCGACGCCGCCGACGCGTTCACCGTCATCGTCCCCTCGCTGCCCGGATTCGCCTTCTCACCACAGCGGCCCTCGCTCGCGGAGCCGCCGCAGACACACGAGATCTGGCACCGGCTCATGCACGACGAACTCGGCTTCGCCCGCTACGCGGCCCACGGAGGCGACTTGGGCGCCGGCATTACCTCCCGCCTCGGCGAAGCCCACCCCGAAGCCCTGGTGGGCATTCACCTGCTGGCGATCGCCAACCCGATCACCTACGACACCTCCAGCGTCACCCCCCAGGAGCGTGCCTACCTCGATTCCGTCGCGGCGTGGTCCGCCGAGGAGGGCGGATACCAGCATGAACAGAGCACCCGCCCTCTCACCCTGAGCTATGGGCTGGCCGACTCGCCGACCGGGCTGCTCGCCTGGATCGTCGAGAAGTACCGCGCGTGGAGCGACTGCGGGGGCAACCTGTCGTCCCGGTTCAGCGACGACTTCATCCTGACGCAGGCGTCGCTCTACTGGTTCACCCACACCATCTCGACCTCGTTCCGGCCCTATTACGAATACGGCCAGCGGCTGACGAGGCGGGTGGAGCGGGTGCACGTACCTACGGCCCTCGCCCTGTTCCCGTCCGACCTCGCCCAGCCACCCCGCAGCTGGGCCGAGCGCACGTACAACATCACGAGGTACACCCTCATGCCCCGCGGCGGCCACTTCGCCGCCCACGAAGAACCCGAACTGCTCGCACATGACCTCACCGAGTTCGTCCGCGCGCACCGGTGAACACCGAAACCCGTGAGTGTTCTTCAGCCTCTCTACCAACGCGCCGGAGTCAATTGGCCTACCCGTCGTCGTCGGCGTCCGGGTCCCGCAGGGGCCGCAGGCCGCCAGGCAGGTCGGGGAGCTCGAAGGAGTACCGGCCCAGCATGTTGACGTGGTGCCGCACGAACGGTGAGAGCCGGGCCACATCCGCGTCACGGACCATGAAGCCGTCCGCGCGGAGTTGGGTGACCGCGGCGTCCATGTTGTGGGTGCCGACAACCTCATCCACGTCATGCGTGTGGGTGCCGAATATCGTGTCACAGGGTTTGATCTGGGGTTTTGCCGTGCTGTGCGGTTCGGCTCCGGCAGGATCGCAGGATGGCTCTACGGCTGCTGTACTTGATCGTCTTACGGGTGTTCGGCTGGACCGCGCTGCTCGCCCGATCACAGGCGTCCAAAGACGCAGAGATCCTGGTACTGCGACACCAACTCGCCGTGCTCCGCCGCCAACTCGCAGCTCCCCGACCATCATGGGCGGACCGGGCAATCCTTTCCGCGCTCGCGCGGCTCCTCCCCCGAAACCGCCGCCTGCACCTGTTCGTCACACCGCGGACGCTCCTGCGCTGGCACGCCACCTTGGTGAAGCGACGCTGGACCTATCCCAAGCGCGGGCCGGGACGACCACCGATCCGACCCACCATCCAGGCCCTGGTGCTGCGGCTGGCCGCCGAGAATCCGGGCTGGGGGTACCGGCGAATCGCCGGACAGATCGCCGGCCTGGGCCGGAAGGTGTCCCCGGCCACCGTCTGGGCGATCTTAAAGAGGGCCGGCCTCGATCCAACGCCCCGGCGCAGCGACCCGACCTGGACTCAGTTCCTCAAAGCCCAGGCATCCGGGATCATGACCTGCGACTTCTTCAGCGTAGAGACGATCATGCTGAGGCGACTGTACTGCTTCGCCGTGGTCGAGCACGCCACGCGACGGGTCCACATACTGGGCGTCACAGCGAACCCAACCACCGCCTGGGTCGCCCAGCAGGCCCGCAACCTGATACTCGACCTGGGCGATCGGGCCGGCGACTTCCGATTCTTGATCAGAGACCAGGACAGCAAGTTCATCGCCCTGTTCGATGAGGTGTTCACGACCGAAGGACATCCGCGTGGTGCTCACCGCACGCAAGCCCCACAGATGAACGCGATCACGGAACGGTGGGTGGGCAGCGTACGCCGCAAGCTTCTCGACCGGATCCTCATCATGAACGAACGCCACCTGCGCACGGTCCTCGCCGAGTACGAAACCTACTTCAACACCCACCGCCCGCACCGGACCCTCAACCACGCCAGCCCGCTACAAGCATTACCCGATCCGATCGACGCCGACATCAAAGTCACCCGACAAGACCGGCTCGGCGGCCTGCTTCACGAATACACCCAGGTCGCATGAGGTGACACATTATTCGGCACCTACAGGGTTCGCGCTCTTACCGACATTCCTTCTGTCGGGCGCGCTTCTCATCGCGCGCGCAGGTGGTCGTGGAGTGCCCGCGCCACCTGAGCCATCAGTGCCTCTGCTGCCGGCTGGATCACTGCCGGCACGGTGGATTCGGTCAAGGCGGCGACGGCGAACAATCCGCCATCGTCGTGTTCGACCACGCCGGCTTCGTGTCGCAGGTTGAGCAGGGTGCCGGTCTTGGATGACCACCTCGAAGCGTCCGAACTGAAATCGGGTGCCAGACGATGCCGGAGGACGTTCTCGCCCATGAGCAACCGCACTCGCGCGGCCACAACGGCTGGAATCCGCGAGGGGACCCACAGCGCTTCGAGGAGGTCGACGAATGCTCGGGCGGTACCGGAGTTCGCCCGGCTCACGTCCAGTTGAGGGACAGCGTGTCCTCGCGTTGGCGTTCGGGATCCGATCGCGAGGGAATGGGCGAGGTGAACGTCGCCGGGCTCGAACCGCTCCGCCAGCGTCTCGACGAGGTCGTGCATGACGTGCCGGACCGCGATACCCGTGATTCCCGCTTCGAGCACAGCGTGGTTGACCCCGGCGGGCGGGACGAGGTCGAACAGTGCGTCTGCGGCGGCGTTGTCGCTGATCGCGGTGCTGAGGTAGAGCAGATCCTCGACAGCGATCCGAGCTGGATGACGAAACCTGCTCAACCCCATCGGACCCGCTGACGTGACTCGGCCAGGCTGCACGTCAACCATCGTGGACCCGTCGATCCGCCCGTCCTGGACGTGTTCGAGCACGGCTACCGCGAGTGGCACCTTGACCAGTGACGCGATCGGGAACTCGATATCCGGGTCGATGCCGATCTCGTCGCCGCTCGACAGGTCCCGGACGAGGAACGAGCCGGACAGGCCCGCATCTTTCAACAGGCCTCGGAGCTCTTGGATTACTCGTTCGGCGATCATTCCTGCTCCTCGGAATTCATCGGCACTCCCAGGCATCGCGCGATGTGGCCCCAGAGCCCAGCGCGTACGCGCTCCGCGTCGTCGCCGGTCACGGCGGAAAGACCGAATCCGCGGGCGACGGGTACTCCTGCGACCGGACGCCAGTACAGCCCCAACTCCTCTGCCTGCGCGGCCGGGCACAGCAGCAGATTGCCCGTCCGCATGGCGTCGGACACGGCTGCGGTGAGTGACGCCGCGACCGTGATTTGCGCGGGTGCGAGGGCGGCGCGATGGCCGATCTGTTCCAGTCGGTCCCGGATGTGGGGCACGTCGTCTTCTGGCTGGATCCAGATTCGCCGGAATGATCGTTGAGCCCGCCCGGGCCGCAGCGTCTGGATGTGCAGCGGTTTCGTGCCGGTGTCTGTCGCAGACGCCACGCCGAGCGGCACCACCCAGGTGGCCTCACCCTGCGGGACCGCGACGAGCGCCACCCGGACCTCGCGGGACCTGAGCAGTTCCGCGCGTTCGGCCGGGGCGGCGGTTCGGAAGTCCAAGATCGTGCCCTCCTCGCGCGCGGCCGCCTCCAGCATCGCCCTCTGCCGAACGGAGCACGTGTCGGGTACCGCGAGGGCGAGCGGCCGGAGCTTGGCCTGCTCGGCGTTGTACTCCATCGCTTCGGCGAGCTGCATGAGCCGCTTCGCGGACGGAAGCATGTCGCGCCCGAACGCTGTCAGCGCGGCGCGGCGGGCGGACCGGTCGAACAGTCGCTCACCGAAGTGTTTCTCGAGCGCGGCAATCCGTCGGCTTGCGACGGACTGCGGCACCCGGGCTGCCGCGGCGCCAAGCGTGAAGCTTCCACGTTCAGCCACGTGCACGAACACGCGGCACGCCCCGACCAGATCCACAACCACGATGCTATGCCGAAACAGCATGAAATCTGGTTTTTATGTCTTTGACTGCATGAGACAACGGTCGCAAGCTACTGGTCATGCTCTCCGCGAAGTACCGTCCCGTCCTTTTCGCTGTCCCGCTCCTGCTCGCAACGAGCCTGCTGAGCGGATGCGCCGCGAGCCGTGATGGCACACCCGCGCCGACGAGTTCCGTGTCGATGTCCACGCCCGCAGCGCGGCCGACGGCGCAAGCCCCTGCGGCTCGCGCTTTCAGTCAGCTCGAGCGCCGGTTCGGCGCGCGGCTGGGGGTGTATGTGATGGACACCGGAACTGGTCACACGGTGACCTACCGCGCGGACGAACGGTTCGCGTACGCGTCAACGTCCAAGGTCCTCGCCGCCGGGGTCCTGCTGCGCCGCGACTCCGATGCCGACCTGAACCGTATCGTGACCTACAGCGCCGCGGACCTCCAGGATTACTCACCGATCACCTCCAAGCACGTGACCACGGGAATGACGCTCCGCGACCTCATCGCCGCGGCGTTGCAGTACAGCGACAACACGGCCGCCAACCTGCTCCTGAACCATCTCGACGGCCCCGGCGGCCTGGAAAGAGCGCTTCGCGGTCTCGGCGACACGACCACGCACGTCGACCGGACCGAACCGTCCCTGAACGACGCCGTTCCGGGCGATGTTCGCGACACCAGCACCCCTCACGCACTCGCCGCCGACCTGCAACGCTTCGTCCTCGGCAGCCTCCTGTCCAACAGCAGGCGGCAACTACTGACCAACTGGCTGCTCGGCAACACGACCGGCGGCCCCTACATTCGCGCCGGCGTTCCCTCCGGGTGGAAGGTCGGTGACAAGACCGGAAACGGCGGATACGGCACCCGCAACGACATCGCGATCGCCTGGCCGGCCACCGGCACTCCTGTCGTCATAGCCATCCAATCCGACCGTGGCTCAGCGGACGCGTCCTCAAACGACGCGCTGATCGCGGACGCCACCAAAGCAGCCGTCACAGCCCTCCACTGAGATCCGGCGAGCGCTCCACCTTCGGCAGGCGGCTGCGGTTCGCAGCGCACCGAATCATGACCTACGTCGGCAACGGTGAGCGAGCCCGGACGCCCAGCCCCCTCTTGCCAGACTCGGGATGCGGCCCGATCGCCTCGAGGAGGAGTACACGCTCATCCAGCTACACGTCACACGCGGCGTGGACATCCTCAGGGAGATGCCGGAATTCTTCAGCGGATCCCCGGCAGAAAAACCCGCCGGCGACTCGTCGAGGAGACCCCCGCCGGGATCCAGCACCACCACGAACGACTCGACGGCCGCGGCTACCCGCTGGGCATGGCCGGCCACGAGATCCCCCAGATCGCGCGAGCCATCGCAGTCGCCGACGCCTTCGACGCGATGACGACGACCCGTAACTACCGGTGTCGACGGTCCCGCAGGAAGCCCTCACCGAGATCCGCCGGTGCGTCGGGCACGACCTCGGCCCCGAGATGGTCGAAGCATTCCTGGCCGCCATCGACACCAACGCCAGCATGATCAACCAGATCATCCAACAAGATGTACCTGCCCCCGGGGAACGCTTTGATCCTGACCACGGCACCTCGGCCGATCAGCACAGGACTGCACGCGCGCCGATACGCGGTAGCGACAGATAGCCCTGCGATTCGTTTGACGCGAGGCTAACCGCTTGAAGGACAGGCAAGAACGTGGCTGCCATCGGCACGGCCGCGATGGCAGCCACACGACTGAAGCCCTGTCATGGATCGGACGAGGCGACGGGACTGGCCGTGCGCGACAGGCCAGAGATTGAACGCGCGCGACTGATTCCTCACCAGCCAACCGCTCGCAGCAGTACGCCGGATCCTGAGCCGTCTGGGACCAGCCGGCACTGCGGGTCCATCACGGCGACCGTCTGTCCCGCCAACGGCAGACCGACAGTGCCCGGTTTGCGGGGACCGCCGGGAGGGTTGAGCGTGGAGGCACACGTTCCCTCGGACAACGCGTAGCCCTCGGTGACCGGCACCCGGTAGCGGGATTCGAAACGCTCGATAAGCTCGGCCGGCATCGGAGCGGCCCTGCAGATCGCCCGTCGTTGCCGGACGAGGTGTCCGGGCGCCCCGCGTCCGCCAACGACACCAGCATCGCGTAGATCGACGGCACCGCCGAGAAGTACGTCGGACGGACCCGCTCCACGGTGTCGAAGAACTGTGACGACCGGGACCGCCCCGCCACGGTCGCCCGTCCGCCGGCAAGGAGCGGCGACAACCGCAGCCAGTTCGACCGCCGCTATGGCTGAGACTCCTCTCCGGAGCGCTGGTTGCGCAGGGCGTAGCGGACCGCGTCGGCGCGGGAGTGCAAATCCGCTTTGGCGAACAGGTTGTTGATGTGCGTCTTCACCGTGGCCACGCTGATCACCAGTTTCGCCGCGATCTCCGGGTTGCGCAGGCCCTCGCCGATCAGCCCGAGGATCTCGCGTTCCCGCGCGGTCAGGTCGACGCCCTCGTCCTCGGGCGGCGTGGTGGGCGTGGGCCGAGAGGCGAGGGCGAGCAGGCGGCGTTGCACCTCGGGGGCGAGCACGGTCTGGCCCTGGGCGGCGGTGCGCACGGCATGCAGGATCGTGCTGCGGTCGGCCTCCTTGGTCAGGTAGCCGCTCGCGCCCGCGTGCAGCGCGGCCAGGATCGACTCGTCGTCGTCGAAGGTGGTCAGCACGAGGATGGTGGTGTCCGGTTCGGCCCGGTGGATCCGTCCGGCCGCCTCCACCCCGTCCATGACCGGCATGTTGAGGTCCATCAGCAGCACGTCCGGGTGATGCCGCTCGGCGGCCTCCACGGCTTCCGCACCGTTGGTCGCGGTGGCCACGACGGTCACGTCCTCGGCGAGACCGAGCATGACCGCGAGCGCCTCGCGGACGGTCGCCTGGTCGTCGACGACGACCAGGGTGATCGTGCGGTACTCGGTCATCGGGGCAGCTCCAGTTCCACGGTCCAGCCGCCCTCCCGGGTCGGATCGGTTTGCAGGGTTCCCCCAAGCAGGGCGGCGCGTTCACGCATGCCGACGAGGCCGACCCCGGTACCGCCGCCCAGGTCGGTGCGCAGGTCCTCGGTCGCGGGCCCGTTGCGCACGATCAGCGTGACGCGGTCAGTGGTGAAGGCCAGGCGCATGCTGCGCTCCGCGCCCGGCGCGTACTTGGCTGCGTTGGTCAGCGCCTCCTGCGCTGCCCGGACCATCGTGTGCGTCGCCTCGGCGGCGACCTCGCCGGCCTCGCCGGTGATCGCGAAGTCGACCGCGTTGTGTTCGGCGAGTTGGCGCAGGGTGTCCGGCAGCGGCAGGGTGTCCTCGCGCAGCGCGTGTACGGCGCGGCGGGTCTCGCTGATGCTGTCGACGGCGAGCGCGCGGGCCCTGCGGATGGCCGCCGTCGCCTCCTCCTCGCGGCCGCTGTCGCGCAGCGCGTCGGCCATGTCCAATTGCAGCGCGATGCCGGACAGCGAGTGGCCGAGCAAGTCATGGATCTCGCGGGCGATGCGGCCGCGTTCGATCAGCGCAGCCTCACGCGTCTCGGATTCCTTGGCGCGCTGGGCCTCCTCGGCAGCGAGCTGGGCGC